>DASYOZ010000198.1:0-10886 GCA_036007185.1 Gaiellaceae bacterium
GCCGCCGAGAAGCTGGACGGAGACGGAAGCGCTGATCGCCTTGTCGAGCCGCACCTCATGCAGGTCGACGTGCGTGACGCCGCCTCGCACGGGATCGACCTGGTACTCCTTGAGGATCGATGCGCGGGTCTCGCCCTTGCCATCGATCTCGACATCGAGGATCGCGTGCAGCCCGCCGCCGCCGGTCAGCGCCCGGCGCAGCTCGCGCTCGGTGATGGTGATCGCGACCGGCTCGCCGTTGCCGTAGAGGACGCCCGGAATGAGGCCCTGCCTGCGCATGCGCCGCACCTCGGCCGAGCCGAGGCTCTCGCGCTGAGCAACGATGAGCTTGGTCCGTTCTCCCGCCATTCCGGCGCCGGAGTGTAGCCGAGAGGCGCTCCGGTACGGTCCGCCGCATGGACTTCGAGGCTCTCCTCGCGAGCTGGGACGGCGAGCATTCCGTCGCCCGCCACGACGCCGAGAGCGGCGCCTGGATGTTCGTCTGCCTCCATTCCACGGCGCGTGGGCCAGCCGGCGGCGGGACGCGGCTGCGCGTGTACCCCGCTCCCGCGGACGGCCTCGCCGACGCGATGCGGCTGTCCGCGGCGATGACATGGAAGATGGCCGCGGCCGGGATGCCGCGCGGCGGCGGAAAGGCCGTGCTCGCGGTGCCGGAGCTGCCGGTGGGCGAGCCGCGCAGGCGGCTCCTTCGGCGCTACGGCGAGCTCGTCGCGTCGCTCGGCGGCAGCTACCGGACCGCGGGGGACATGAACATCTCGCCAGAGGATCTCGACGTGGTGGCCGAGACGTGCCCCTGGGTCTACGGAACCACGCGCGGCGGCGGCAACAGCGGCCGCGGCACCGCCCGGGGAGGACTGCACGCGATCCGCGCGACCGTCGAGCACGTCTACGGGTCACCGGAGCTCGCGGGCCGCAGCGTCCTCGTGCAGGGGGCCGGTTCCGTCGGCGCCGTGCTCGCGCGAGAGTTGGCGGAGGCGGGGGCACGCGTGCTCGTCAGCGACGTCGAGGAGGCGCGCGCCGCAGCGACCGGCTGCGAGACGGTGCCGCCCGAGCGCGTGCTCGAGACCGAGGCGGACGTCTATTCGCCTTGCGCCGTCGGCGGCACGCTCAACGCCGAGTCGATCCCGCGTCTTGCCTGCCGCGCCATCGCCGGCTGCGCGAACAACCAGCTCGCCGAGCCTCAGGATGCGAACCGGCTACGCGAGCGCGGCATCCTCTACGCCCCCGACTACGTCGTCAACGCCGGCGGCATCGTCCAGCTCATCGGCCTCGAGGACGAGGGCTGGGACGAGACGCAACTCGAGGAACGGCTCGCAGGGATCGGCGAGACGCTGCGGACGCTCTTCGCCGAAGCAGACGCCGAAGGCATCACGCCGGCCGAGGCCGCCGACCGGCTCGTACGCCGCCGGCTCGCCGACGCCAGTAGCTAGAAGAGCTGGTTCTCTGAGCGCTGCGACCGCCTGTTGCGCCGGGTGATGGCGTATGCCAATTTGCAGGGATTTCCCGTCCAGCGGCGACCCTCTGTGACGGTCGGTAACGGCCCGTTATGTGGCGTTCGGTAGCACGGCGTTTGCAGCCCCTGCCTACTCAGCCTCGACCTGTAGCAGCCCCTCGAACGGCGAAAGCGTCCTCCTCCTCGGACGGGAGGACGTCGAGGACACAGAAGCGCCAGCGTTGCCGACGAGGATCTCCTCGCCGGGCGCCGGCCTCCAGGACGAATCTGCGCAGGAAGTTACGCACGAAGCACGGCGTGAGCTCGTCTTGCGAACGCGCGCGTCGCGACCGACAGTGCGAGACCGGCGAGAGCTGCGGCCGTCGCGCTGGTGATCAACAGCAGACCGGACGCGAGCGAGAAGTTGATCGCCACGTCCTTGCCGACGCCGAGCGCGAGCAGGATGCCGACGGTGGCGCCCAGGTTCGCAATTGCCCCACCGGCCGTGATGGGGACGACGCCGGCGGCGGCGCTCAGGCAAAGCACGCAGAGCGCGATCGTCGGCGAGAAGGCAAATCCGAACGCACTCAACAGCAACGCGCTGCCGACAGCGCGGCTTGTCCAGCACGCGAACAGGTAGAGGCCGGCTGCGATCGCGCTCCGGCGCCCTCGCTGTGTCCTGTGTGCAGAGACGTGATCAGAGACCCGCTGCAGGCGCTGGCTGCGGCGCAGCAGCGGAAGCCGCACGAGCCGGGCGCTACCGACGAGCAGCGCGCAGCAGCCGAGGCCGAAGCTGACGACGATCAGGAGAGGACCCCGCAAGCTCGAGGAGCTGGTCGCTGTGGCGGAGACGGAAAGCGGCAGCATCGCGACCGCGTCGACCATTCCAAGCGAGACGATCGAGAGCGCGACCGCCTCCAGACCGATGCGAACGCCGCTCAACCGGCGCAGCATCCCGATCTTGACCAGGTAGTCGAGCCGGAAGGGCAACACCGCCCCGCTCGCCGCTGCCGCGCCCACGGACGCGAGGCAGCGGCACTGGTCGGGCTGTTGCCCAAGCGGGAACAGCCGACGCCACCCTCGCGCGCGCAAGACAAAGCTCGCGAGGTAGCAGAGGGCGGCGAACGCGACAAGCGGCATCTGCGCATGCGCGAGCGGCCAGCTCGAGTGCGTCAACCGGCCGCCGACCAATACACACGCGGTGACCGTCACGAGCGCGAATGCGGCACCCGTGACGAAGCGACGGTGCGCCCGCATCGATGCGATTCCTGCATCGACTATCAGCAAGTTCGTGCGGCTCCTGGCTACTCGAGGTCGCAAGAAAGTCGGAAGGACCTCGGTGCCCTGGCGGCTCCGCGCTCAACTACGCGCCACAGCGATCATAGCGCTGATTCCGCTCAATGCCCCACCGCGTCGCGCAATCCGGCTGACTTTTGACCTCGGCGGCCCTAGACTTCCAGGCGAAGTGACAGCCAACGAGGACATAGCCCTCGTCGCTGGTCAACTGGCCAACCTAACGCGGACCGTCGCGGAGATGGAGACGCGGCTCCGGGCGCTTTACGAGCGCGCTGAGAATCAGCAAGAGCGCGCGGACCAGCAACGAGAACGAACCGAAGTACAACAAGAACGCATTGATCTCGCAGCGCGAGAACTAGCCGAGGTCAGTGCGCGCCTACAAGCGGCTGCGGACGCGCTCCGAGCGTCCATCTAAACTCCCGTTTCGCCCATCTCTCCTATAGCCCACTGTGGGGCTTCCCGTTCGATCCCCCGTGATGCTGAGCAAGCCCGCGGTGGCGGACGCCCGAGCTGGGATCTCGTCGCCAGGTTGAATCATCCGGGTACGTCGCCTCGCCTGGCGTCCGAGCCGTCCTCGAGGTGCAGCCGGTACCTGACACGTCTCCTCCGTTCCGGGGCTGGACGGCGCCGCCGAGTGTCGAGTCACGGCGGAAGACGCGACCGGCTCGATGGATCCCCGTAGTAGTGCCTGAGACGGGCAGAGCGCGAAGGAGGGGCGTCCGCGGATAGCTACGAAGGGCACAGCGGTGTGGCGGCCCCGGCAACGGTTTGCAGTTGCGGGGCCACGCCGCACAGTTAAGCGGCGAACCCTAGAAGAGCTGGTTCTCGCCGCCGAAGATCCCGGATACGGACTCGTCGGCGAAGACGTTCATGATCGCCTCCCCGAGCAGGCCGCTCACGCTGAGGACGGTCATGTTGTCCGGCTTCTTCCGCACGTCGATCGGCACGGTGTCGGTGACGACGACGCGCTTGATGTCCGAGTTGCCGATGGCCTGGAGCGCCTCGTCGGAGAAGAGCCCGTGCGTGACGTAGACGTTGACCTCCTCCGCGCCGTGCGCGAGCAGCGCGGTGGCGCCCGCGATCAGCGTGCCGCCTGTCATGACCGCGTCGTCGCCGACGATTGCGACCTTGCCGCGGACGCGTCCGGTGACCTCCGTGACGTCGGCGCGCTCCTGCTCGGGCCGGGTCTTGTGCATGATCGCGAAGCTCGCCTCGATCATCTCCGCGAAGCGCACCGCATGCTTCGCGCGGCCGGCGTCGGGCGCGACCGAGACGACGCCCTCGCCGGTGAGACCGAGGTCGCGGAAGTGGGTGGCGAACAGCTGCAGCGCTGTCATGTGGTCGACCGGGACGTTGAAGAAGCCCTGGATCTGGCCGGCGTGGAGGTCCATCGTCAGCACCCGGTCCACACCCGCGAGCTGCAGCATGTCTGCGACGAGGCGGGCTGAGATCGGCTCGCGCGGCTTCGCCTTCCGGTCCTGGCGCGAGTAGGGGAACCACGGGATGACGGCGGTGATCCGCTTCGCGGAAGCAAGCTTCGCCGCCTGGATCATCAGCAGCAACTCCATCAGATTCTTGTCCACCGGCGGGCAGCCGGTCTGGACGATGAAGACGTCGGCGCCGCGGATCGACTCGTCGTAGCGGCAATACGTCTCATCGTTCGCGAAGGTCTTCAGCGTCACCTCGCCGGGCTCCACGCCGAGAGCCTCGGCGATGCGTGAGGTGAGCTCGGGATGCGAACGGCCGGCGAAGACCATCAGCCGCTTCCACGGGCCCCGCTCGATCCAATGACCGGGAGTGGGGTCGCTCACGGCGTGACTCCCTTCGAGCCCCGGCAGGGGCAACTCAGTCGCCGTCGGGCTTTCCATGCTTGTCGTAGACCCACCCTTCCTTCGTTGTCTGCCGCGGGGGAAACCCGGCCAGCGAACCGGGAGGGACATCATCCGTGATGATGGAGCCCGCTGCAATCCAAGCGTCGTCGCCAATCTCGACCGGCGCATCGAAGACAGTGTCCACGCCGGTCCTGACGTTGCGGCCGATCTTCGTCCGTTCCTTCGGCATGCCGGGCTCGTGCTTGAAGTTCGCGGTGATGTTCCCGGCCCCGACGTTTGTCCCCTCGCCGACCTCGGCATCGCCGACGTAGGAGAGGTGGGGGACCTTCGCACCGGCTCCGATCGCCGTGTTCTTGACTTCGACGAAGGTGCCGACCTTCGCTCCCTCGCCGATCACGCTCACCGCCCGCACGTAGGCGAACGGCCCGAGCTCCGCCCCGCTCTCGATCCGAACGCCGCCGCGGATGACCGTGTACGGATGCACGACGACGTCGGGCTCGATCTCCACGCCTGCCTCGATCCACGTCGACGCCGGGTCGACGATCGTCACGCCGGCGAGCATGTGCGCCTCGTTGATGCGGTCGCGGAGCGAGCCGGCGGCGAGCGCGAGCTCGGCGCGGGTGTTCACGCCCTCGGCCTCGAGCGGGTCCTCCGCGAGCTGGACGGCGCACGGCTGGCCGTCGGCGACGAGCAGGCCGAGCGTGTCCGTGACGTACAGCTCGCCCTGCGCGTTGTGCGGGTCGAGCTGTTCCAGCGCAGGCCAGAGCATCTCGGCTCGGAAAACGTAGA
This sequence comes from Gaiellaceae bacterium, assembly GCA_036007185.1. Classification (GTDB taxonomy): domain Bacteria; phylum Actinomycetota; class Thermoleophilia; order Gaiellales; family Gaiellaceae; genus Palsa-739. The sequence goes on from DASYOZ010000198.1 coordinate 5,350, forward strand.
TGCCGGAGTTGACCTCACCCAGGGCAAGCTCCTCGGCCGAGGCGTCGGCGGCTTCGACGATCCGGGCGAGCCGGCCGTCGCCGTCGCGGACGATGCGCCCGTAGGCGCCCGCGTCCGCGGGCTCGAATGAGAGGACGGTCGCCGCCGCGCCGGCAGCACGATGCGCGTCGACGAGCGTGCGGATCGTCTCGGGCCTGAGCGCCGGGACGTCGCCGTTGAGGACGAGGACGTCGCCGCCGAAGCCCTCGAGCGCCGCGCGCGCGCAGCGGACGGCGTCACCGGTGCCGAGCGGCTCCTCCTGCACGACGACCTCGACGTCTTCGAGGAGGTCGCTCGTCAGCGGCGAGGCGACGACGACGAGCCGCTCGACGCCTGCTCCGCGCGTCGCCTCGACGACCCAGTCGACCATCCGCCGGCCGAGCAGCGGGTGCAGGTGCTTCGGCGTCGCGCTCTTCATGCGCGTGCCGATTCCGGCGGCCATCACGACTGCTGCGAGCTTGTCTGCCATATCAGGAAGAGGTGGCTGGGGCGCCAGGATTCGAACCTGGGATCACGGGACCAAAACCCGTTGCCTTACCTCTTGGCTACGCCCCAGGGCGATCCCGATTCTACCGGCGGTCAAAGAAGAGGAAGGCGAGCCCGATGACGGCGAAGGCAACGAGACCGAGGATCACCAGCCACTTGAAGAGGACGGCGAACAGGACGAGCACGAGGGCGAGCAGCTGGGAGACGGCGAAGATCCACAGGACCTGCCGCAGCACGCTCGAGTTGCTGTTCCGGCCGAACGCCCAACCGAGCGCCGCCACCGCCGCGAGTACGACCACGGTCCATTTCGTCGCGTCGTGGGAGATCGCGACGAAAACTCCCTCCGCCGCTGCGATCCACAGCGCGAGCCGGTTGCGGCGCGCCCTCAGCCAACCGCCACGGCCGGGCTCGACCGCCTGCGACGTCTCGGTCAGCACGCGTTCAACCGTACCACGCGGGTGCCGCGACCCAGGTCCGCCCTAGGCCTCGAAGCACCTTTTTTGCCGCGTCGGCGTCGGCCCGGTGATGGAAGAGGCCGTACAGCGCCGGCCCTGCGCCGGAGACGTCCGCGCGAAAGGCACCCGCCTCACGGATCGCCTCGGCGAGCGGCGAGCTCACGAGGTCGTTGGGCGGCAGCGCAGCGAGATCGCGTGGCCGCTCCACCTGTGCGAGCCTGTCGAGGAGCAGCTGCCGCCGCTCCGCCCAGCCGGCGGCGCCCTTGCGCGCATCGAAGGCGGCGTAGACGTCGGCCGTCGAGGCCTTCGAGGTGCCGCGCGCAAGGAGGACGAGGACCCAGAAGTCCTGCGGCAGATCGAGCGCCTGGACCTCGCTCCCGTCCCCGGAGCCGAGCTGCGGGCCGTCCGCGAGGAAGAACGGGACGTCGGCGCCCACCCTCGCGGCGATCCGGCGCAGCTCTTCGGCCGGAAACGGCTGGGGCAGCGTCTCGTTGGCGAGCCGGAGTGCGGTCGCCGCGTCGGAGCTGCCGCCGCCGAGGCCGGCGGCGACCGGGATCCGCTTCTTGATCCGCACGCGCCAGCGCGGCTCGATGTCTGCGCTCCGGGCGAGCTCGCCCAGCGCATCCCCGACGATCGCGTCGCCCGCGAAGCCCTCGACCCGCAGCTCATGCGCCTCGTCGAGCTGGAGCCGGTCGACGAGGTCGATCCGCTGCAGGACGGTCAGGACCTCGTGCTTGCCGTCGTCGCGCGGCGGCCCGACGACGAGCGCGAGGTTGATCTTCGCCGGCGCGGGTGCGCGTTTCATCCGAGCGCCTCCGTCAGCTCGACGAATTCCTCGGGCTCGAGGGCCTCGGCGCGCGTCTCCTGCGGACGGCCGATCGCCGCAAGCGCCTTCCCGGCCTGCTCGCGCGACGCGACCGCGGTCAGCGCGAGCGAGTTTGGAAGCGTCTTGCGCCGGTGCGCGAACGCAGCCGTCACGACCTCCTTCACACGCGGGTAGTCCACCGGAAGCCCCACCCGGCGGAAGGCGACGAGGGCCGAGTCAACGTTCGGCTGCGGGCGGAAGACGGTCCGGGAGACCGCATGGAAGCCGGTCCGCTCGGCGGCGAGCTGCACGAGAACCGAGACCGCGCCGTACGCCTTCGTGCGCGGCTCCGCGAACAGCCGGTCGGCGACCTCCCGCTGCACCATCACGCACCAGAGGACGATCCCCGGCAGCCCGTCGAGGCTCTCGACGATCAGCGGCGTCGCGACGTTGTATGGGAGGTTGGCGACGAGCTTCGTCGCGTCTTGCGGTAGCTCGACCTGAAGCGCGTCCCCGAAGACGACGTCCACGTTGTGGGCAAGGCCGACGAGCGCCGGCTCGAGGGCGCGGTCGATCTCGACCGCGTGGACGCGACGGACGCGCTCGGCGAGGTAGCGCGTGAGGACGCCTTCGCCGGGGCCGATCTCGAGCACGACGTCGCCCGGCGCCAGCTCTGCGAGCCGTCCGATCACTCCGAGGATGTTCGGGTCCCGCAGGAAGTGCTGGCCGAGCTCCTTCTTCACAGCCCGAAGCATTCCGAGGCGTTCCGCTCGATCTGCGCCGCGAGCGCCGCCGGCTCCTCGCCGCGGGCCTGCGCGAGCGCGGCGAGCGTATGCACGACGTTCGCAGGCTCGTTCCGCCTGCCGCGGACGGGCTGCGGCGCGAGGTAGGGCGAGTCGGTCTCGGCGAGGATGCGCCTGGCTGGAACCTGGGTCGCCGCCAGGCGCAGATCGACGGCCTTCGGGAAGGTCGCGTTGCCGGCGAACGAGACGTACCAGCCGCGCTCGAGCGCAGTCGGCAGGAGGTGCGGCGACGAGAAGCAGTGGAGGACGACGGTGCCGACGAAGTCGCCGAGCCCTGCCAGCGTGTCCTCGTCGGCCGCGCGCGTGTGGATCACAGCAGGCTTCGCGAGCTCGGCGGCGAGCACGAGCTGTGCGGCGAAAAGGCGACGCTGGTCGTCGCGCGGCGCGTAGTCGCGGTACCAGTCGAGCCCGGTCTCGCCGACCGCGACTGCCCGCGGGTGCCCGAGCAGGCCGTGCAGCTCCGCGAGATCGGCGTCGGTCGCGGTGGCCGTGGCGTGCGGGTGAATCCCGAGGATCGCGAACACACCGTCGTGCTGGTCGGCGAGCGAGAGCGCGCGGCGGCAGTCCTCGAGGTCCGTGCCGACGGTGAGGATGCGCGTGACGCCCGCCTCGGCTGCGCGTTCGACCACCTCGTCTGCGTCGTCGAGGGAAGTGAGGTGCGCGTGCGTGTCGATCACGCAGCGGGCGCGGGAAGCTCGATCCGCGGGAAGAGCGGCTGTGCGGCGACGATGCCGTCGACCTCCTCCGCGACTCCGTTCCGGACTCGATCCCAGGCGAGGTCCTCCGGCTGCCGCAGCGCCGCGAGGATGCGGGGCGAGGTCTCCGGCAGGAACGGAGCGAGCGCGACGGCGAGCGCGGTCAGCCCGTCCACGAGGTTGTAGAGAACCCCGTCGAGCCGGGCTTCGTTCGCCTCGTCCTTCGCCAGCTGCCACGGCGCCTCGGCGGTGACGTACTGGTTGTGCGCGCGCACGCCCTCCCAGACCGCGTCGAGCGCGCCCGTGACGTCGAAGCGATCGAGACGTTCCCCCACGTCGATGCCGAGCGCCTTCAGGTCGAGCGGAGGCTCGGCGTCGCCGCGACGAAGGCTCCCTGCGCGGTACTGCGCGACCATCGCCGTCGTGCGCGAGAGGAGGTTGCCGAGGTCGTTGGCGAGCTCGTTCTCGTACCGCTCGCGGATTCCCTCGATCGAGGCGCTGCCGTCCTGCCCAAATGAGATCGCGCGGGCCATCCAGTAGCGCAGGGCGTCGGCGCCATAGACGTCGATCAGCTCGAGCGGGTCGACGGCGTTGCCGAGCGACTTCGAGATCTTGCGGTCGTCGAGCAGCAGGTAGCCGTGCACGAACAGCTGCTGCGGCGGCTCGTAGCCGGCCGAGAGGAGCATTGCCGGCCAGTAGACGCAGTGGAAGCGAAGGATGTCCTTGGCCAGCAGGTGGTGGACGGCCGGCCAGTAGCGCTCGCGCAGATCCTCGCCCTGACGCGCATACGTGAGCGCGCTCATGTAGTTGACGAGCGCGTCGGCCCAGACGTACGCGACCTGGCTCTCGTCCCACGGCAGCGGTATGCCCCACGGCTGGCCGGCGCGCGAGATGCTGAAGTCGCGCAGCCCGCCTGCGATGAACGAGCGCGCTTCGTTGTAGCGGAAGTCCGGGAGCACGAAGTCGGGCCGCTCGTCGTAGAGCGCGAGCAGCCGCTCCTGGTAGGCGGAGAGCCGGAAGAAGTAGTTCTTCTCCTCGATCCACTCCGGCTTCGTGGCGTGAATCGGGCAAAGGCCGTCCTCGGTCAACTCCTCCTCGCTCTTGAACTCCTCGCAGCCGACGCAGTACCAGCCGGCGTAGACGTCCTGGTAGACGTCGCCGTTGTCGTACATCCGCTGCAGGAACTCGCGGACGAAACGCTTGTGGCCCTCGTCGCTCGTGCGGATGAAGAAGTCGATCGAGGCGTTCATCCGCTCCGGCAGCTCGCGCCACGGAACGGCGATGCGGTCCGCGTACTCCTGCGCCTCGAGCCCCTGTTCCTCGGCCACGCGCCAGACCTTCGTCGCGTGCTCGTCGACGCCGGTGAGATAGAAGGTGTCGGCGCCGCGCTGCCGCTGGTGGCGGACGAGCATGTCTCCGATCGCAGTCGTGTACGCGTTCCCGATGCTCGGCGTCGAGTTGACGTAGTAGATCGGCGTGGTCAGGTAGAAGCGCACGCGGCCATGATACGAGGGCGACTCCGGCCCTCAGGCCGCACGTCGCTCGCGCCGCTGCTCGAGCAACGGACGCGGCAGATGTAGAACCTGCGCGCCCACGGCCGGTCTCGTATCGGCGCGGCGCCGACGCTGCATGCCGACGACGAGCGCCGCGGCGAGTGCGACCAAGGCGGCTGCACCGTTGCAGAGGAGCGGCAGTAGCACGGTGAACACCGGAGGCCGGTGCGATCGGCCTTGCGCCGCGCGCACGCTCGGCTGCAGCTCGTGGCCGGCGCCGAGACCGGTCGGCTCACGGGGAGCCGCCGTCTCGACGACCGGCCGCCGTGAGGAGCTCGCCGGCTCGCTCAGGCGAGGCTGCGGCGTCGCCACATGATGCGGCGTGCGGGCATCAGCGTTCTCGCCGTGCGCCATAGGCCGCTGGGACGACCGCGGTCGCTGAACCTCCGCGCGAGACTCGTATGCGCGGCCGCGCCGGTGACGCGAAAGACGTGTCCGGTTCCCCCGGACGGTCGAGCCTCGCGTGATGGCGGGCGGCGCGCTCGCCGCCACCACAGGCGTCGGCGCGGGTGCAGGCGGGGCTGCGGCTCCGCCGCTCGCGCTCGGCTGCGACGCCGTCGAGTCGGCCGGGGCCGGGCTGCTCGGGGGCGCAGCGGGCAGCAGGTCGAGCGGGTCGACGTAGCCGTTCGGATCGGCTGCGACGCGGATCCCGAGGTGGATGTACGGGCCGTCGACCTCGGGCGTCCCGCTCGGGCCGATCG
>DASYOZ010000199.1:0-3259 GCA_036007185.1 Gaiellaceae bacterium
GAGGAGCAGATGCCGCCGCTCGGCCGGCGCTCGCGCGAGCTCGTCGAGGGCGAGTTCGCCGAGATCACCTGGGAGCACAGCCACGTGGTCGTGGACGACGAGGGGCTCGTGCACACGTACTGCGTCTATGAGGCGCCGAGCGCGGAGATCGTCCACGAGCACTCGAAGAAGCTCGGCAAGCACACGATCGACGAGCTGCACGAGATCGCAGGCGACGTCACGCCTGCCGACTTCCCGCCGGTCCCGGCCTAGCTCTCCCCGCTGCCGAGCCCGAGCAGGTGGGCGTCGTCCATGTGGATGAACGTCTGCTGCGCGACGGCGAGGCGCTTGCGGAGGAAGCGGACGCGCTCGAGGTCGTCCGCGGGAATCATGTCGAGGGCCTCCTTGTACAGCGTCACCGCGAGCTGCTTCGCCCAGCCGCGCTCCGCCTCCTCGGCCCCCGAGACGAAGTAGCCGACGGCGCGCTCGAGCTCGTCCGCACCGCGCCAGTGGCGCGCGAGCGCAGCCGCGGACTCACCGACCTCGGGCGTCGACTGCTCGATGAACTCGGCGACGTGTCGGTGCCCGTCGCGGCGGCGGGCTCGAGGCTGGAGGTCGTAGGCCACGTCGCGGATGAGGACGTGCTTGAACGCCCACTGCTCGTCGCCCTCGATCCGGGAGACGGTATCGCGGCGGACCAGGTCGCGCCGCTCGAGAGCTCCGAGGGCGTCGGCGAGGCAGGTCGGGTCGCGCGCGATCCGCTCGAGCGCGCCGCGCCAGAAGACGCGGCCGCTGATCGAGGCGTCGAGGATCACCTCACGCTCCTCGGAGGGAAGCGCGTCGAGGCGCGCCGCGACGAGGCCGCGGATCGTCGTGGGCAGGCTCTCGGTCCCGTCGGCGCGGCGCTCGCTCATCACCGCAGCCAGCTGCTCGATGAAGAGTGGGTTCCCCTCCGCGACCTCGGCGACCTGAGCCGCCTTCGTATCGGCGCCCAGCAGATGGAGCGCGAGCTCCGCGGCATCCACGCCGCCCAGAGGCTCGAGCGGAAGCGCGTTGTAGGCGCCCAGTCCGCCACCCCACGCGGGCCGCGCGTCGAGGAGCTCCGGGCGTGCGAGCGTCAGGAGCAGGACTGGAAGGTCGTGCAGGCGCGCGGCCAGGAGCTCGATCAGGTCGAGGAGCGCCGAGTCCGCCCAGTGGATGTCCTCGAACACGAACGCCGTCGCCTCGTCTCGCGCGCCCGCCTCGATGAAGACACGCACCGACTGGAAGAGACTCTCGCGATCGGGCACCGTCGCCTTCGTCTCGAAGCCGAGCAGGATCGCCAGATGTCCGGCCACGGCCGCGGCCTCTTCCTTGCCGACGAGCCGCTCTACGAGCGTGCGCAGCTTTGCCGTCGCCACGTCGACGTCGTCGCTGTCGAAGATGCCGGCGAGCTCCTTCACCTGCATCGCGAACGCGCCGTAGGCGCTGCGCTCGCGATAGGGCAGGCAGCGGCCGCGGACGACCCGGCCGCCGCCCGACGAGACGCGCTGCGTGAACTCCGCCGTCAGCCGCGACTTGCCGACGCCGGACGGGCCGAGCACGGTGATCAGGTGCGGGTGGCGTTCGAGCTTGACGCGCTCCCAGGTCGCGTCGAGGAGGCCGACCTCCCGGCTGCGTCCGACGAACGGCGTGCTCGACAGGTGCCGCTCGCCGGTCGCCGAGACCGCTGCCACGGCGCGCCAGGCTTCGAGGGGTGCCGCCTTCCCTTTCGCCGTCACCGCCTCGAGCGGCTCGTATTCGATCGCGCTGCGCGTGGCGCGGTACGTCTCCTCGCCAACGACGATCTCTCCGACCGGAGCGTGCTGCTGCAGGCGCGACGCGGTGTTCACGACGTCGCCGGCGACCATGGCCTCGCCGAGCTCTGGCCGCGCCGAGAGCGAGACGACCGCCTCGCCGGTGTTCACGGCACCGCGAATGCGGAGCTCGAGCTCAGGTTGCGCCGAGTTGAGCGCCGTCACCGCCTCGCGGACGGCGAGGGCTGCGCGGACGGCGCGCTCGGGATCGTCGCCGTGGGCGGTCGGCGCGCCGAAGACGGCCATGACGGCGTCCCCGACGAACTTCTCCACCACGCCGCCGAAGGATTCGAGCTCATCGCGAACCGTCCCGTGGTAGGGAGTGAGGATCGCGCGTACGTCCTCCGGATCGAGCTGTTCCGAGCGTGAGGTGAAGCCCACGAGGTCGACGAAGACGACGCTGACGAAGCGGCGCTCCTCGCGCCGCGGCGCCTCCTCTCCGAGCGGGGCCCCGCATGCGAGGCAGAAGCGGGCGATCTCAGGATTATTCTGGCTGCACGAGCGGCACTGGGACATGCCCGAATCCTCGCACCGAAAGCGTCGAGAGTGGTAGTGATCGGCAAAGGGGGCCGACGTTGGTCAGGCCCCCTTCGAGCTTCAGGTCAGGCGTCCGCTGCTACGAGCAGCCGGTGTTCGTGCCGCAGTCGCGGCACGTGTAGCAGCTGCCGGTGCGCACCATACGGCCGCCGCAGCGGGCGCACTCGACGGCGTCCTCCCAGGAGTTGAAGAGGGCCGTCTGGCCGGCCGGTGGTGCCTCGGCGGGCTCCGTCGGCGCAGCGGCTTCGCCGTTCGCGTAGCGCTCCGCCATCCTCGCCTTCACCTCGGGAGAGAGGATCCCCGCCTCCTCCTGCTGCTCGGGCGTGAGGAACCGCTTGCCGAACCAGCGGAAGATGTAGTCGACGATCGACTTCGCCGTCCGGATGTCCGCGTCGTTCGTCAGGCCGCTCGGCTCGAAGCGCATGTGGCTGAGCTTCGAGACGTAGACCTCCGGCGGCACGCCGTATTGGAGGCCCATCGAGACGGCGAGGCAGAGCGAGTTCATCAGGCCGGCCATCGTCGTGCCGTCCTTCGCGATGTCGACGAAGATGTCGCCCGGGCTGCCGTCGTCGTAGAGACCGACGTGGATGTAGCCCTCGTGGTCGCCGACCTGGAACTTGCGGCCGACCTCGGTGCGGTCGAGTGGGAGCCGCTTTCGCTCGTGCACCTGGATCGGCGGCGCGGCGACCGCCTGCTGGCCGTTCTTGCCGGAGCTCGAGAGCGGCTGCGCGACCTTGCAGTTGTCGCGGTAGATCGCGATCGCCTTGACGCCGAGCTTCCACGCGTCGACGTAGAGGTCCATCACGTCTTCGATCGTGGCCTCCTCCGGCATGTTCACCGTCTTCGAGATCGCGCCGGAGATGAACGGCTGGACGGCGCCCATCATCCGGACGTGACCGAGGTACTGG
>DASYOZ010000200.1:0-9992 GCA_036007185.1 Gaiellaceae bacterium
CGAAGACCACGGACGGGATGACGCTGATCCACGCCAGGCGTGCCGGTCGCGTGCGGCTGTCGTTCGCAGTGACGCCGAAGCGGGCGCTGGCCGCCCTCGCAGGCAGCAGCAGCAACTGCAAAAAAAAGTGACGTCAGGACCGCGTCGAGCTGACCAGGCGCGTGCCCGTCGCTTTGAACGACGCGACCGCGTGCGTCCCGAGCTGCAGGCCGAGCTTCTCCACGGACGCCTCCGTGACCTCGGCCGTCAGCTCGCCGATCCGTAGGCGGACGCGGTTGCCGATGTGGACGAGCGAGCGGATCTCGCCCTCGATCACGTTCAGCGCCGAGTCCTGCTGGTGCGCGTGCCCGACGAGCACCTCCCAGGGATAGACGACGACGTGCACGGGGCCCTCCGCCGAATCGGTCGAGAAGATCACCTTCCCGCTGTCGAGCGTGATCGCGGTCATCCCGCCGTGAGGGCGCGCGGTCCCGTGCAAGAGGTTCGCGCCGGTGAACGAGGCGACGAAGCCGTCGGCGGGCCGGGCGACCATCTCCCTCGGCGAAGCGAGCTGCCGCAGCTTGCCGTCGACGATCACGCCGACCTGGTCGGCAAGTGATGCCGCGTCTTCGTAGTCGTGTGTGACGAGAAGCGTCGGCAGGCCGAACTCGCGCAACAGCTCCTGCAGCTCACCGCGAACGGCGACCTTCGTGTGCGCGTCGAGTGCGGAGAGCGGCTCGTCGAGGAGCAGCACGCCGGGGTCGCGCGCGAGGGCGCGCGCGAGGGCGACGCGCTGGCGCTCGCCGCCCGAGAGCTCGGTCGGCTTCGCGTGTGCGAGGTGCGAGATGCCGAAGCGCTCGAGGAACTCGTCGACGCGGCGGCGGCCGGCGTAGGCGACGTTCTCGCGCACGGTCATGTGCGGGAAGAGCGCGTACTCCTGGAACACGAGCCCGACGCGCCGCTCGTCCGGGCGTAGGAAGACGCGCCGGGCCGAGTCGAACCACACCTCGTCGTCGAGGGCGATCCGGCCGGCACTCGGCTTGACGAGCCCCGTGACGCCCCGCAGCACCGAGGTCTTGCCGGCGCCCGACGGCCCGACGAGCGCCACGGTGCCCTCGACCTCGAGCTCGATCTCGAGCTGGAAGGTCCGCAGCGGGACCGCGAAGGAGGCGTGGAGGATGGGCATCGCCCGCGCCTAGTCGAGCGCGACGTCCGGCTCGCGCCGGCCGACGGTGGCGACGGCGCCCCGAGTCGGGCGCCACGCCGTCACGAGCTTGACGGACAGCAGGATCGCGATGCTGATCAGCACGAGCAACGCGCTGATCGCGAGCGAGATGTTGAGGCCGTCGACGAGCTCGAACGAGTAGTAGACCGCGAGCGGCAGCGTCTGCGTCTTCCCCTGCAGGCTGCCGGCGAACATGATCGTCGCCCCGAACTCACCGAGCCCGCGCGCGAGAGCGATCGCCTGCCCCGCTCCGAGGCCGCCGCTCGCGAGCGGCAGCGTGACGCGGAAGAACGTGCGGGTAGGGCCGGCCCCGAGCGTGCGTGAGGCGGACACGAGGTTGGTGTCGACGGCCTCGAAGGACGCGATCCCCTGCCGCACATAGAACGGCCCGGCGACGAGCGCAACGGCGAGGATGACCGCGGCCTGGTTGAAGGCGACGTTGATCCCGAGGAAGTCGAACGTCGAGCCGAGCAACCCGAGGCGGCCGAAGGCGACGAGCAGGCCGACACCCGCCACCGCGGGCGGCAGCACGATCGGCAGCTCGACGAGGGTGATCGCGAGCGCACGGCCCGGAAACCTTCTCGTCGCGAGGAAGTACGCGGTGGGAGTGCCGAAGAGGAGGATGGCGACCTGCGCGACGAGCGTCGTCTTGACGGTGACGATCAGCGCATCGGTGACGATCGGGTTCGAGAGCTGTGCGAGCAGCTTCGCCGGCGGCACATGGACGAAGATCGCAACGATCGGCAGGACCATGAACGTCATCGCGACGACGATGGCGAAGAAGTAGAGGAACCCGAGGACGAGGGGGCCCAGGCGATGGGCGGCGGCCGCCACTAGGACAGGCCCCTAATGCTGGACCATCACCGACGTCGACTTGACGATCGCGGTGGCGGGCATGCCCTGCTTGAGGCCGAGCTCCTCGACGGCATCCCGAGTCACCACCGCGACGAGCCGGACCGGGTCGCTGACGACCATCTCGACCTGCGCCATCAGCCCCTCGATCTTGACGTCGGTGACGACTGCGTTGAAGCGGTTCCGGGCGCTCAGGTGTGCGGAGCCGGGCTCACCGCGCAGCCGCTCGATCTCGCTCGCCGGGACGACGCGCCGGTTGTTCTTGTCGCGCTCGGCCCTGATCCGGCCCTGCCGGTCCCAGCGGCGGAGCGTGTCGACGCTGATGCCCAGCGTCTTGGCGGCCTCGCTGACGCTGTAGAACTCCCTCGGCACGCCCTCAAGTTACCTATGCAAGTCCTAGGCCGCAAGCCCTAGGAGGGGAGGCGCCTATCTGATGATCGTGAAGCTCTTCGTGCTCGTCGCCGTGCCGGCGGGGCTCGTGACCGTGATCGCCCCCGTCTTCGCCTTGACCGGGACGATGATCGTCAGCTTCGTTCCCGATACGACCTTGAACCTCGCGGGGACGCCCTTGAACGTGACGGAGGTCGTTCCGTTGAGGTTCGTGCCGCTCAGGGACACCGAGATCCCGGGCTTCCCCTTCGCGATCGAGAGCTTGGTGATCGTCGGCACCGGCGCCGTGATCGGCAGGAAGCCGTACTTGAGCATCGTCGCCTGGCCTTGCTTGCTCAGCACCTTGTCGATGAACGCCTGCGCCGCCGCCTTGTTCTGGCTGCGCGCGACGATCGCCATCGCATAGGCGATCTTCGGCTGCGCCCAGGCCGGCACCTTGATCACCGTGACCTGGCCGAGGAGAGTGTGTGCGTCGGTCGAGTAGACGAATCCGGCATCCGCCTGGCCGAGCTGGATCTTCGTGAGCACCGTCCGCACGTCGGTCTCCTGACTGACGAAGTTGGCGCCGACGGAGCTGCGCAGACCCATCTGGTCGAGGACCTGGAGCGTGTAGCTCCCGACGGGGACGGCCGAGTTCGCGACGTCGATCTTCACGCCCGGCTTGGAGAGGTCATAGACGCTCTTGATGCCGGCGGGATTCGCCTTCGGCACCACGATCACGAGGGTGTTGCGCGTGAAGACGACGGGCTTCTCGACCACGCCCGACGCGAAGAGCTGCGCGGGGAGCGTCGTGTTGGCCGACGCGAAGACGTCGGCGGGAGCGCCGTTCGTGATCTGCGTCGCGAGCGCGTTCGAGCCGGCGAACGAGAACGAGTTGCCCTTGTCGATCGCCGGGAAGACGTCGGTGAGCGACGCGGCGGCGTAGACGGTGACCCCGGCCTGCGCTCTCGTCGACTTGGCGGCTGCGCCGGTGGCGCCGAAGCAGGCACCGAGCACCGCGAAGGCCAGGACTCCGAGGATGTACCGCACCGCTCGCTCCTGTCTCTACGAGGTGAACGCGTCCATCGCTGCGGACGCCTGGTCGATCGTGAGCGCCGCCGGGAAAGCGGCGTTGAAGGCCTTGAGGCCGTTCTTGGTCCACATGTACGAGAGGTGCTGCGCCTCCGAGGCGGCGATCTGTGCCAGCCCCTGCTTGAACGACCCCGACTGCATGCCGCCGACAGCGCCCAGATAGGTGCCGAGCATGATCGTCTCGAGCTGCTGCGCGAGCTTGAGGATCGACGCCTGCGAGGCGAACGCACCCCTCGGGTACATGTAGTCGATATCGCTCGAGACCGCGGGCGTCACACCGGCGTCGCTGAGGATGCCGGCCACCGACCGGTAGTGCTCCTGCTCGTTCGCGTAGGCCCGCTTCAGGTACTTCATGACGCTCGGGCTCGAGTTCGAGGCGGCGACCGCCCGGGTGTAGAAGTCGGAGGCCAGAAGCTCGGCGCCGACGAGCAGGCGCCCGTAGGCGAGGTCGGCCGTCGACAGCGGATCCGCGGCCGCGTCGTCCGCGAACTGCGCGAGCGACGTGCCGGCGACAAGTAGGACCGCACCGCCCTGCGCTCCGCGCGAGAAGAGCTGTCTCCTGGTCATCGCTGCTGTCACGGATGTGTCTGCTCCTTCTTGCGTTCTACCATGGCAACGCCTATGTAACTCGGGACGCGCCAACACTAGCGCCCGTTCGCACTCGGCGTCAAGAGTGCTCAAAGCGGAGTGTGGGCTGCGTCCTCGCACAAGCCGTTCTTCCGTTGGTGCTGCCCACTCTCCGCCGCATCCCTTCCGTGACTAGTCTACTGCAAGACTAGTAAGGTGCAAGAAGGTAGGCGCAGGCTCGCCGGCGCCCCACCGGTCAGCCGCAGGCCAGGCTCGGCTCTAGTCATTGCCTAGGTGAAAGGGAACCATGAAGAACGCCCTGCTTCTGCTCTGCCTCGTCTCGGCAGCGCTCCTTGGCCGCGCCTGAAGCGCATGCCGCGACGTCGCTCGTGCCCCCCGGCGAGATCACGATCAACGGCGACGTCGCGACACCGCGCGTACTGAAGTGGTCGGAGCTGGCGATCCTTCCGCAGCGGACGCTGACGGTGACGATCGACGGAGCGACGCACGTCGAGCAGAGGCCGTACCTCACCGGCGTGCTCGGCCTCGCGACGCCGAACCTCCTCGCCTGCAGCAGGAACGATCTCCTCACGTGGTGGATCCTCGTCACGGGCAAGGACGGAGCGGCGACCGTGCTCGGGCGCGGCGAGGTCGACAGCGGCTTCGGCAACCGCCCGGCGATCCTCTCGATCTCGGGGGACGGAAAATTCCTCACCGGCGTCGGGCCGAGGCTGATCGTCCCAGGCGACGCCGGTAGTGCCCGCGACCTCCCGCAGCTGCAGGCCTGACGCAGGTGGGCGACGGAGTCGGGCCCGACGCTCGCCGACGTGCTCGCCAGCGTCGCGCCGGCATTCAAGTCGAGCGAGAACGGCGGCTCGCTCACGAACGTGGGGCCACGTGTCGTCCAGAACGGGGACGTCCGCGGCGGCCGACTGGTGTCCGGGATCGTCTCGCTCTCCGTCTTCCGCGTTGCGCCGCGCATTGCCGTCGCCGGTTGCTACCGGCGCGTGACGTGGCGCGGCGTCTCGTCGAGCAAGCCATCGATGAAGCGGACGATCGTCTTCGCGGTCTCGAGACGGAACTGCAGCATCGTCGCCTCGCCCGGCCGGCCCGCGGGGCCGACGTCGTCGAGCTGCGCCTCGAGCCAGCCGACGAAGGGGACGAGCACGGCGCGCTGCGCGACGAGCAGTGGCTCGACGTTCATGCCGGCGCGCTCGCTCAGCACGACCTTGAGCAGGAAGAGCGAGCGGATGTCGCGCACGTGCTCGACCGGCCCAGACAGCCAGCGGCGCACCGAGGCGCGTCCCTTCGTCGTCGCGCCGTAGACGACCCGGTGCGGTCCCCGGTCGCCGCGCTCGAGCCCGACTTCCTTGATCTGGTTCTGGTGCTCGAGCCGCTCGAGCGAGTGATAGACGAGCGGTCGCCCGACCGACCAGATCGAGCCGATCTCACCGCCCTTCGCGAGCTTCACCGCCAGCGCCCACCCATGCGTCGGCGTCTCGGCTGTGAGCGCAAGCACGACGAGCTCACTCGGCGTCAGCTCGTCCGCAGGCACGACACCAACTGTAGAAAGGCGAATAGTCGCCGGAAGGAGGATCTCGCATGCCTGGAGCCGACGAGACGAAGGAACTGACCACCCGCAACCAGCTTCGCGGCACGGTTACGACGGTGAACCTCGGCAGCATCATGGCCGAGGTCGAGATCGACGTGGACGGGCAAGACTTCGTCGCCGCGGTGACGCGCCACAGCATCGAGCGACTGGGCCTCGCGGAGGACGACGCCGTGACGGTGCTGATCAAGGCCACCGAGGTGATGCTCGCCAAGGGGTCGGGTAGCTACGACGAGCTGACGACACGCAATCAGATCAAGGGCAAGGTGAACGCCGTCGAGACCGGCTCGGTGATGGCCGAGGTGCGGATCGGGGTCACGGGCGGCGAGCTCGTCGCGACGGTGACGAGGCACAGCGTCGAGCGGCTCGCGCTCGCAGAGGGCGACGACGTGGTCGCGCTCGTCAAGGCCACGGAGGTCATGCTCGCCAGGTGATCGCCACGTTCGCCGCCGGCAGCCGGAGAGAAGGGCGACTCTCCGACCACCGGCGGCGGGCGCGCGGGCGGTGGTTCGCTTCCCGCGCGCCTGGAGGAGGATGGCCCGGCCATTATAGTCGCGTACTGACTATTGGGTCAAGGCGGAACCGGCAGGGCCGCCGCCGCGCCGCAGGCCGCCGGGCCGAGTACGCTCCGGTGGGTGATGCTCGAGCGCGAGCTCGCGCCCGGCGAGTGGTCAGTGCTGGCACTGCTCGCAGAGGAGCCGGGCCACGGCTGGGCACTCGCCCGCCAGATGGCCCGCGAGGGCGAGATCGGCCGTGTCTGGGCGCTCGGGCGGCCGCTCGTCTACCGCGCGCTCGAGCTGCTCGAGGAGCGCGGCCTGATCGAGCCGGTCGGCTCGGAGCGGGGCGTCCGCGGGCCGAACCGCACGGTCTTCAGGGCGACCGACCGCGGCCGCGAGGAGCTCGCGGAATGGCTGACCGTCCCGGTCGAGCACGTCCGCGACGTGCGGTCGCTCCTCCTCCTGAAGCTCGTGCTGATCGATCGCGCCGGGCTCGACCGGGACCCGTTGCTGCATGCGCAGCGAGAGCTGGTCGTGCCGGCGATCGAGGCGTTCGAGGGTCGTCTCGCCGGCAGCACGGGCAGCGAGGCGATCTTCGTCCGCTTCCGCCTCGAGTCGACCCGGGCGGTGCTCGACTTCATCGACGGGCTCCTGGCCGAGCGATCTCGCTCGGCCGCCGTCGAGGGCTGAGCGCTCCAAACCGTTTCGCAATCTTCGTCGTAATGGGGATATGGCGGAGCGAAGCCTGGCCCCGGGCGAGTGGGCCGTCCTCGCGCTCATCTCGGAGCGGCCCTCGCACGGCTGGGCGGTCGCGTCGCAGCTCGGGCCGTCCGGTGAGCTCGGATCGGTGTGGTCGCTCGGACGCCCGCTCGTCTACCGCTCGATCGACATCCTCGTCGAGCGCGGGCTGATCGAGCCGGCCGGGCACGAGCCGGGGATCCGCGGGCCGAACCGGACGATCTACCGGACGACGTGTGCGGGCGCGACCGCGCTCGTGCAGTGGCTCGAGGAGCCTGTCGAGCATGTCCGCGACGTGCGCTCCCTGCTCCTCCTGAAGCTGATCTTCGCGGAGCGCACCGGGATCGACCCGAGGCCGATGCTCGAGGCCCAGCACGCGATGATCCGAGCCGCCGCGTCCGTGCTCGAGACGCGGATGCGCGTGAGCATCGGCACCGAGGCGATCCTGCTCCGCTTCCGGTTCGAGTCGACGAGGGCCGTCCTGCGCTTCGTCGAAGGGCTGCTCGACGACGCGCCGGAGCTCGAAGCAGCCGTCTGACGGCGAGTGCAAGCGGGCTCCCACGCAGAAGGGATGGAATGCGTGGGAGCCCGCCGGGCTGCCTGTCCCGAGGCGTTGCCCGTAGCGCTGCGGACTTTATTGTTCACCGCCTGACTAGTCAAGGCTCGAGCGCGTGATCACGAACGTCGGCGCCTTCCTCGCCATCTCGGCGCTGATCGCGGTCGCACCGGGACCGGACACGGCGATCACGACCAGGAACGCGCTCGTCGGCGGTCGCCGCGCCGGGCTCTTCACCATCCTCGGCGTCTCGCTCGGGCTCACGATCTGGACGCTCGCGACCGGGATCGGCGTCGCCGCGCTCCTACGTGCATCCGAGCCCGCCTTCGTCGCGCTGAAGGTCGTCGGGGCGATCTACCTCTGCTGGCTCGGGCTGCAGGCGATCCGCAGCGCGCTACGGAAGCCCAGCGCCGCCGGCGGCGGCCACGTCCTCCGGCGTACGATCGAATCGCGCGTCGCCTTCCGCCAGGGGCTGCTGACGAACCTCGGCAACCCGAAGATCGCGGTCTTCTTCACGAGCTTCCTGCCGCAGTTCACGCCGGCGCATGCGGCGAGCTTCGGCTCGCTCGTCCTGCTCGGCGTGCTCTTCTGCCTCGTCGGCCTGACGTGGCTGACGATCTACGTGCTCGCGATCGCCCGTATCGGCGACTTCCTCCGCCGCCCGCGCCCGCGCCGCGTGCTCGACTTCGTCACCGGCACGGTCCTCGTCGGCTTCGGCATCCGCCTCGCCACCGAACGTCGCTAGGAGGGCCGAACCCGAATCGACCCGCCACTGTTTTTCAGCACGAGCACCGCTAGCGAGGGCCGAACCCGAATCTCCGCCACTGTTGTTCAGCACGGCCGCACCGGCCAAGCCGGTACGGCCTCCAAACGGCGTCGCAAGCGCCGCCTTCGCGAGCACCGCTAGAAGGGACAAGCCCCGGGGACAGTCCCTCGGTCACGTCTCGAACCGCCGGGCCGCGATCTCGAACGCCGTCGCCGACGGCATCTCGCGACCAAGGCGGCTTGAAGAGACATGTCCGGGGGACTGGTCGGAAAATCGCGTTGGGTCAGGCTGCGAGTGGCTCGAGGGTTACTCGGTGGCCGAGGGCTTCCAGTTGGCGGGTGAGGCGGCGGACCTGGTGGTCGTGGTGTTCGAGCCGTTCGTAGTGGTCGAAGCCGAGGTCGGTGTAGGGCTCGTTGCGGGCGAGGATGTAGTAGGCGCTGACCAGGATCGAGTGGGCGACCGCGACGATTGCCTTGCTGTCGCCGCGGCGGCGACGCAGACGCAGGTACTGGGCCTTGAGGTAGGTGTCGCGACTACGCGAGGCGGCTCGCGCGCACTCGATCAGGATCTCGCGCAGCCACGGGTTGCCGACGCCGGTGGTGCCGTGGCGGCGTTTACCTCCCGATTCGTTGTTGCCGGGACTGATGCGGGCCCAGCGGGCGCAGTGGCGGTGGGTGGGGAAGCGAGTCATGTCCGGGCCAAGCTCGGCGAGCATGCATTCGGCGCCGCGGCGGCCGACGCCGGTGATCGTCTCGAGCAGCTCAAGCTGCGCTTCGAAAGGGGCGACCAGCTCGCCGATCTCGTCGCTCAGGCTCGCGATCGTCTCGTCGAGGTAATCGATGTGGGCGAGGATGTGCGAGACCAGCCGCCCGTGATGGCGCGAGAAGCGGCCCTCGAGTGCCAGCCTGAGCGCCGGAAGTTTCGCGCGCAGCCGCCCGCGGGCGAGCTCGGCCAACGCCTCCGGGTCACCGTGACCGGCAACCAGCGCCTCGATCATCGCCCGGCCCGAGACGCCGAGGATGTCGGCGGCGACACAGCCCAGCTTGATGCCGGCGTCCTCCAGCACCTTGTGCAGCCGATTGGCTTCGCGCTGGCGCTCCTTGATCACCGTCTTGCGATAGCGGGTCAGGTCACGCAGCTCCCGGATCGGCTTCGGCGGCACGAAGCTGCCACGCAAAAGCCCGTGCTCGAGCAGCTGGCACAACCACTGCGCATCGGACGCGTCGGTCTTGCGGCCGGGCACGTTCTTGACGTGCGCCGCGTTGCACAAGACCAGCTCGAACTCATCCTCGAGCACGTACCAGACCGGCTTCCAGTACACCCCCGTCGCCTCCATCGCAACCCGCGTGACGCCAAGCCCGACCAGCCAGTCGCGCAGCGCCAGCAAGTCGCTCGTCATCGTCGAGAAGCGGGCCTTCAGCTCCCTGCGCGCTCCGCTGCGGTCGGGAACCCGCACGCACGCGCTCACCGTTGCCTTATGAACATCGAGCGCGCAGCAGCGCTCGTACAACTGCTCCATCACGACCTCCACATTCGATCGACGCCAGTACCGCTGGCAGGAGCTCTCGCATTCACGAGTCTGGTCAACGTGCACACGGCACAATCCGGGATCCCGACGAGCCCCCACGGCCACACTGTCCTCGAGCGCAACAAACGGCACCACGTCCCAACGGCCTCACCCAGCGGCAACCAGCATTTTCACCGATCCGCGGATGGCCGCCCCGGCCATGGCCACTGTCCCC
>DASYOZ010000201.1:0-7519 GCA_036007185.1 Gaiellaceae bacterium
GTGATGCCGGAGGATCTCCTCAACTTCGGGCTGATCCCCGAGTTCATCGGCCGGCTCCCGGTCGTGTCCGCGGTGCACCAGCTCCGGCGCGAGGACCTCGTCCAGATCCTCGAGGAGCCGAAGAACGCGCTCATCAAGCAGTACCAGCGCTTCTTCGGCTACGACGGGATCGAGCTCGTCTTCACCGAGGACGCGATGTGGGAGATCGCCGACCGCGCGCTCGAGCGCGAGACCGGCGCACGCGGGCTCCGCTCGATCATCGAGGGCGCGCTGCTCGACGTGATGTTCGAGCTGCCGTCACGGCGTGACGTCACGAAGTGCGTGATCACGAAGGAGTGCATCGCGCAGGGCATCCGTCCGACGCTCGTCACGAGCGCCGGGGCGAACGCCGGCGACGAGCCCGACGAGCCGGTCGAACAGACGGCCTAGCCCCTTGGCCAGAAACGCGATCGTGGCGCTCCTCGGCCTGGCCGTGGCGGCGGTTGCCGCCTACGCCGCCCAGGCCGGCGTGAGCTCCGGCGGAGGCCGCTGCGCGACCTATCGCCCGCACATCCCGTCTCACTCGCAGTTCTCGAAGGTGATCGACAACCCGTACTTCCCGCTCCCGGCCGGGCGCACGCTCATCTACCGGGGAGTCGAGAACGGGCGGAAGGAGCTCGACCGCGTCCACGTCACCAGCCGGACGAAGCGCATCGAAGGGATCTCCGCGACTGTCGTCGACGACAACGTCTACGAGCCGATCGGGAGGCTGGCGGAAAGGACCTTCGACTACTACGCGCAGGATGACCGGAGGAACGTCTGGTACCTGGGGGAGGACACGAGGGAATTCCTGCCCGGCGGCAAGGTCGACACCTCGGGCTCCTGGCTCACCGGCAGGAACGGCGCGAAGCCGGGCCTGATCATGGAGGCCGATCCGCGCGTCTCCGATGCCTACCGCCAGGAGTGCCGATCGGGCGAGGCGGAAGACCTGGCGTGGGTGGTCGATCGCGGCGGCTCCAATCGCGTTCCGTACCGGACGTTCCACCACGTACTCCGGTCGCTCGAGTTCTCGCGGTTGGAGCCGGCGATCGTCGACCAGAAGGTCTACGGCCCAGGGGTAGGTGCCATCTCCGAGCGCCAGCTCTCCGGCGGCCACGAGACGCTTTCGCTGGTCCGCGTGACCGGCTAGTCGACCTCCTCGTACAGCTGCTCGCCGCGGTGGAGTCGGCGGGCGATGTCGAAGGTCTGCCGCTGTGAGCGGTTCGTCGTCGCATGGGCGGCGAGGTAGCCGGCGGCGGCGACGAGCGGGAGTGAGGCGTCGGGCGTCCCCGCGAGCAGCTCGTATTGTCGGGCGGCCGCCTCGACGCACTGGATCGTGTGGAAGTTGCGGTCCTCGCGCACGAGCGCCGCGCCGAGCGCGGCGACGAGTCGGCGTGGCTCGCCGCCGGCGCCGAGGTAGGACGCCGCCAGCTGCCTCGCCTCGTCGACCTGCTGCTGCCGGTCGAGCAGGAGTGGCAGCTCGGCGAGCAGCGCCTCCGGATCGGCACCGGGCTCGGGAGCCGCCAGCCGCCGGGCCGGCACGTTGAGGAAGCGGTCGAGGTGGACGCTCATCGCCGCGTCGAAGACGCCGCGGAGGAGCTCCCGCGAGGGCGAGCGCTGCAGGCCCTGCTCGACCGCGTTCGCGAAGGTGAACGTATGCAGTGCCGTGTCCCAATCGCCGAACTCGTTGGAGGTGGGGAAGCGGGCGATCCGCGTGACCGCCGCGTACGAGACGGCCGATGCGAGCTCGACCTCGCTCGCCCCCTCACGGAGCGCATCGAGGAGCCCGTCCGCGATGGCATCCGCCTCGCCGCCGAGCACCGTCTCGACGAGCGCGCTGCGCCCGTTCCAGCGCCCACGGCTGCTGTGGCCGCTGTCGAGCGCCGCCTGTAGCTCTCCGAACGCTTCCTCGAGCAGGCGCACGAGGTCGACGGGGTTGCGCCAGGCGTTCGACTCTTCCATTCGCTCGGCTGCGACGAGCAGCGCCGAGAGCGAACCGAGCACAGCTTCCGCATGATCCCACCCGGCGGCGTCCAGCGCCTCGAGGGCCTTGTTGGCGAAGTCGAGCGCATGGCCGTTCTCGAGATAGCGGTGATCGGTCGCGGCAGCGAACAGCATGTCGGCGAGCTGTTGTGGTGTTGCGCCCCCACGGACGGCCGAGACGAGGGCGCGCTCTGCTCCCTCGGCGTCTCGTACCTCGACGAAGCTCCGGAACCACGTGGCCAACCGCTCTTGTCCCGGAGCCCGGCCGGGCAGCGACTCGAGTGGGAAGCGCGGCGGCTCCCCGGCCGAGTCGGCTGCGACCTCTGCGAGGCCGTGGAAAAGAGCGGCAGGCCGGTCGGCAGGGTCGAGCCGTGGCGCGAGGTTCATCAAGCCGGCGAGGGTCGTCAGGCCGCGCCCCCAGCCCTCTTCGCGGCGGGCCACACCGAAATCGAGACCGGCGCGGAACACCTCGGCGCCGGTCGGGTCCGTTTCGAGCAGCGCGATCGCCGCCTTGGCCAGCACGAGTGGGATGTCGCGCTCGAGCCCGTCGCGCAGCCGCTTGCGCTGGTGCGCGGCCGGGTCCTGAGGCGGACTGAGGTCGACGAGGACGTCGTCGCCGTCGAGCGAGACCGAGAAGCTGCGCAGCTCGTCCGCGAACTGGTCGAAGGTGCCGCCCGTCGCGAGGTCGAAGCGCGCGTGGTGCCAGTGGCACGTGAGGATCCCGTCGCAGACCGTGCCGCGGTGGAGCGGGAAGCCCATGTGCGGGCAGCGGTTGTCGACTGCGTACACGTCCTCGCCATCGGCGAACAGGCACACGACATGCCCGTCGAGGTGGACGACCTGCCGTCCGGCCGCTCGCAGCTCGGCGAGCGACGCGGCGCGGACCCTGCGATCGGATGCGACAGCGGTCATGACTTCCTCCTTTGCCACCAGAAGCGTGGATCGGCGGGCTCGGCCTCGGCGAGCGGTCCGGGATCGTCGAGCAGGACTCGTTCCCCGTGGACGAGGACGCGGCGTGAGCGCACAACCTGGAGCGTAGAACCTCAAGTAAAGTTGAAGTCAAATGGCCGATGACCTGACCATCGGCGAGCTCTCTGCGCGCAGCGGCGTCGCGCCGTCCGGCCTTCGCTTCTACGAGGAGCGCGGGCTGATCCGCGCTGACCGCACGAGCGGCAACCAGCGCCGTTACCCGCGGGCGACGCTGCGCCGGGTCGCCCTCGTCCGGGCCGGCGCGGCCGCCGGCATCCCACTCGAGCAGATCCGGGCAGCGCTCGAATCGCTCCCTTCGGGGCGCACGCCGAGCCGCCGCGACTGGGAACGCCTGTCGCGCGCCTGGCGCGCGGACATCGACAACCGCATCTCGATGCTCGAGGCGCTGCGCGACCGGCTGACGACCTGCATCGGCTGCGGCTGCCTCTCGATCGACCGCTGCAGCCTGCTCAACCCGGACGACGAGGCGGCGGCGTTCGGCGCCGGCGCCCACTACCTCCAGCGCGACAGCCGGCGCGCGGTCACGTAGCGTTCTGGGTATGAGTGCGATCGAGGTCGGCGCCAGCTTCGGACCCTCGTCCTGGATCGACGTGCCGCAGGAGAAGATCCAGGCTTTCGCGGACGCGACCGGCGACTATCAGTTCATCCATGTCGACCCCGAGCGGGCGGCGCAGACGCCGTTCGGCGGCACGATCGCGCACGGCTACCTCACGCTCTCACTCTTGCCGGTCATGTCGTACGAGATCTTTCCGCACGACGAGGCCGACGGTATGTCGCTCAACTACGGGCTCAACCGGGTCCGCTTCCCCGCGCCGGTGCCGTCGGGCTCGCGGGTCCGCGGGTCGTTTCACGTCGACACCGTCGAGGAACAGGACTGGGGGCGCCAGGTCACCATGACGGCCACGGTGGAGCGGGAGGACGGCGACAAGCCCGTCTGCGTCGCCGAGGTCGTCTTTCGGTACTACCGCCTGTCGGGCGCGTAAAGCCGGGCGTCCTAGACGTGGAGATCCTCGCCCCTGCCGACGAGGACGTCCTCACCCGCGGCGCGCTCGACCTCGTCGCGCGACTGCACCGCGAGCTGGACCCTCGCCGCCGCGAGCTGCTCGAGCGGCGGCGCGACCGACAGGTGGAGCTCGACGCGGGCGCGTTGCCACGCTTCCTGCCCGAGACGCAGGACGTCCGCGACGCCGACTGGTGCGTCGCCGAGGCGCCGTCCGACCTAAGTGACCGACGGTGCGAGATCACCGGCCCGGTCGACCGGAAGATGATGATCAACGCGCTCAACTCGGGCGCGCGCGTCTTCATGGCCGACTACGAGGACGCGTGCTCCCCGACGTGGCAGAACGTCGTCGAGGGGCAGCGGAACGTCGCCGATGCCGTGCGCCGCGAGATCTCCCTCGAGACGCCGGACAAGACGTACCGGCTGAACGAGGAGATCGCGACGCTCCTGATCCGGCCGCGCGGCTGGCACCTGCACGAGCGCCACGCCCTCGTCGACGGCGAGCCGGTCTCGGCCTCGCTCTTCGACTTCGGGCTGCACATGGCGCGCAACGCGCGCGAGCAGCTCGAGCGCGGCACCGGGCCATACTTCTACCTCCCGAAGCTCGAGTCGCACCTCGAGGCGCGCCTCTGGGCCGACGCCTTCGCGCTAGCCGAGGAGGAGCTCGACCTTCCGAGCGGGACGATCCGCTGCACCGTCCTGATCGAGACGATCCTCGCCGCCTTCGAGATGGAGGAGATCCTCTACGAGCTGCGCGACTGGGGCTGTGCGCTCAACGCGGGCCGCTGGGACTACATCTTCAGCGCGATCAAGAAGTTCCGGACGCGCGACTGGGTGCTCCCCGACCGGGCGCAGGTGACGATGACGGTGCCGTTCATGCGTGCGTACACGGAGCTGGTCGTCCGCTCCTGCCACCGCCGCGGTGCGCACGCGATCGGCGGCATGGCGGCCTTCATCCCGTCACGCAAGGACGCCGAGGCGAACGAGATCGCGCTCGCGAAGGTGCGGGAGGACAAGGAACGCGAGTCCGGCGACGGCTTCGACGGCAGCTGGGTCGCGCACCCGGATCTCGTTCCGACGTGCACCGAGGTCTTCGACAGCGTGCTCGGCGAGGGGGCGAACCAGCTCGAGCGGCTGCGCGAGGAGGTCGTGCCCGACGAGGCGGCGCTCCTGTCCATTCCGGACACGCCCGGCGAGGTCACCGACGCAGGGGTGCGCACGAACGTCTCGGTCGGCGTCCGCTACCTCGACTCCTGGCTGCACGGCGTCGGCGCGGCCGCGATCGACAACCTGATGGAGGATGCGGCGACCGCCGAGATCTCCCGTTCGCAGATCTGGCAGTGGGTGCGGCACGGACGCGTCGACGAAGACGTCGTCCGCGACGAGATCGAGCTCGTCGACGCGGGGGACGAGGCGAAGCAGCTCTTCGCCGCCCTCGCGCTCTCCGAGGAGCTCGAGGACTTCCTGACCCTGCCCGCCTACGAACGACTCGACTGAACGGGGCCCGCGTACACTCGCCGCGTGAGTCTCGACAGCACGAAGGCCGACGACATTGCGCTCGTGATCGAGGAGGCGATCGTCTCAGGCGAGCTCGAACCGGGCACTGTCCTCCGCCAGGAGCAGCTCTCCGAGCAGTTCAACGTCTCGCGCACGCCGGTCCGCGAGGCGCTCCGCCGGCTCGCGGCGCTCGGGCTCGTCTCCTTCGTCCCCAACCGCGGCGTCCGCGTCCGCACGATCTCGCGGGAGGAGCTCCACGAGGCGTTCATGGTGCGCGCCGAGCTCGAGGCGCTCGCCACCGAGGTCGCCGCGCAGAAGATGACGCCCGAGGATCTCGCGGACCTCGAGGCGGCCGAGCAGCACTTCGCCAAGATCTCCAAAGAGCTGCGCGCCCGCGAGCCCGGCGAGGCTCGGCGCTCGATCACCGGCGACTGGGTGCGCGCGAACCACGCCTTCCACGACGTCATCTACCGCGTCGCCGACCTGCCGCTCGTCGAGCAGCTCGCGAAGAGCTCGCGCCGCTCCTTCTCCGGGCCGGCCGTCTGGGCACCGGGTGACCACTCGATCGACGGCCTCTACGCGAAGAACGCCGAGCAGCACCGCGCCATCCGGCAGGCGCTTGCGGCCGGCAGCCCCGACGGCGCGCGGGCGCTCGCGCGCGACCACGTCCTCTCCTCCTTCGAGCTGCTCGAAGCGATCCTCGAGCAGGTGGGCGGCACCTGGCCACAGCCGAAGCGGTCGCAAGCTAAGGTGCCTTCATAGTCGCTGCCTGACGACATTCCACGCATGGATCCGCGCTACAGACCGCAGGGCGTCGAGGAGCGCTGGCAGCAGACCTGGGAAGAGGAGGGGCTGTACGGGGCCGACCCGGAGGCGCCGGGCGACGCGTTCGTCGTCATGCACCCGCCGCCGAACATCTCCGGCTCGCTGACGATCGGCCACTGCCTTCAGCTCTCGCTCGAGGACACGCTCGTCCGCTGGCACCGGATGCGCGGCCGCAACACCCTCTTCCAGCCGGGCTACGACCACGCCGGCATCTCGACGTGGGCGGCGATCGGCCGTACGCTCGCGCAGGAGGGGCGGAGCCAGCGCGACCTCGGCCGCGACGGCTTCGACACGTACGTGCAGGAGTGGCTCGAGCGCTACGGCGGCACCATCATGAGCCAGTTCCGCCGACTCGGCGCCTCGCTCGACTACCGGCGGACGCGCTTCACCATGGACGAGGGCTACTACCGCGCCGTGATGCGATGGTTCGTCCACCTCTACGAGCGCGGCTGGATCTACCGCGCGAACCGGATCGTCAACTGGTGCCCGCGCGACCGGACGGCCCTCTCGGACCTCGAGGTCGAGCACGAGGACGCCGACGACACGCTTTCGCACATCCGCTACCCGCTCGCCGACGGCTCGGGCCACGTGACGATCGCGACCGTGCGGCCGGCGACGATCCTCGCCGACGTCGCTGTCGCAGTCCATCCCGACGACGAGCGCTACCGCGACCTCGTCGGCAAAGAGGTGATCGTGCCGTTCGTCGAGCGGCGGGTGCCCGTGATCGCCGACGAGCGGGTCGAGCGCGAGTTCGGTACCGGCGCGCTCAAGGTCACGCCGGGTCACGACCCGACGGATTTCGAGATCGGCCGCGACCACGGCCTCCCCGAGCTCGCCGTGATCGGCCCCGACGGCCTGATGAACGACGCCGCCGGCGAGCTCGCGGGGCTCACGCAAGAGGAGGCGGGGCGGCGCGTGCTCGAGTGGGCCTCCGAGCGCGGGCTGCTGGAGAAGCGCGAGAACTACCGGCACTCCGTCGGCTTCTGCCAGCGCTGCCACAGCCGAGTCGAGCCGCTCGTCATGCCGCAGTGGTGGGTGGCGATGGACGATCTCGCCGCGCCCGCGATCGCGGCGGTCAAGGAGGGGCGCGTCCGGTTCACGCCCGAGCGCTTCGCCCGCGTCTACCTCGACTGGATGGAGAACATCCGGCCCTGGTGCATCTCGCGCCAGATCTGGTGGGGGCACCGCATCCCCGTCTGGTACTGC
>DASYOZ010000202.1:0-5698 GCA_036007185.1 Gaiellaceae bacterium
GCCGCGCACGACGCGCTTGACGTTGTCGGCGGCGAGGCGCTCGAGCTCGGGGGCGTCGCCGTCCGCCCCGCAGAGGTCGATCGCGTTCACGTCCATGTGCGAGGCGAGCACCGGCGCGAGCTCGCCGTGCTGACCCGTCAGGAGGTTGACGACGCCGCCGGGCACGTCGCTCGTCGCGAGCGCTTCCGCCAGCTCGATCGCAGCGAGCGGCCGCGTCTCGGACGCCACTGCGACGACCGCGTTCCCGCCGACCAGGGGCGGCAGGAGGCGCGTGACGAGGCCGAGCAGCGGCGGCTCGTCGGGAGCGAGCACGGCGACGACGCCGGTCGGCTCCGGGACGGTGAAGTTGAAGTACGGCCCGGCGACGGGGTTGGAGCCTCCGAGGACCTGCGGCAGCTTGTCGGCCCAGCCGGCGTACCAGACGATGCGGTCGATCGCGCGCTCGACCTCGTCGGGGCCGCTGCACAGCTCGCCGAACTCGGCGGCGCGGGCCTCGACCATCTCGGCGATGCGGTAGAGCACCTGGCCGCGGTTGTACGCGGTCGCCGCCGCCCAGCCCGGCTGCGAGGCGCGGGCGGCGCGCACTGCGTCGCGGACGTCCTTGCGGGAGCCGCGGGCGACGTTCTGCCCCTCCGCCTCGTACGTGCGCCCGGACTCGCTCCGCGCGAAGGCGCCGCCGATGTAGAGCTTGTACGTCTTCCTGACCGGGAGGCGGCTCATTCCTCGAACTCCAGGTACGGCTCGAGCCCGTGCCGTCCGCCCTCGCGGCCGAAGCCCGACTCCTTGTAGCCGCCGAACGGCGAGCCCGGGTCGAAGCGGTTGAAGGTGTTCGCCCAGACGACACCGGCTCGGAGCCGCTGCGCCATCCAGAGGATGCGCGAGCCCTTCTCCGTCCAGACGCCGGCGCTCAGCCCGTACGGCGTGTTGTTCGCCTTCTCGAGCGCCTCCTCCGGGGTGCGGAACGTGAGGACGGAGAGGACGGGGCCGAAGATCTCCTCCTGAGCGATCCGGTGGCTCTGCGCGACGTTCGTGAACACGGTCGGCGCGAACCAGTAGCCCTTCTCCGGCAGGACGCACGGCGGCTGGTAGATCTCGGCGCCCTCCTCCACGCCCGCAGCGACGAGCTCGCGGATCTTGTCGAGCTGGGCGGCGGAGTTGATCGCGCCGACGTCGGTGTTCTTGTCGAGCGGGTCGCCGACGCGGAGCGTCGAGAGGCGGCGCTCGAGCTTCCCGACGAGCGGCTCGTAGATCGACTCCTGGACGAAGAGGCGCGAGCCGGCGCAGCAGACGTGTCCCTGGTTGAAGTAGATGCCGTTGACGATCCCCTCGACCGCCTGGTCGAGCGCCGCGTCATCGAAGACGATGTTCGCAGCCTTGCCCCCGAGCTCGAGCGTGAGCCGCTTGCCGCTGCCGGCAAGCCGCCGTTGGATCTCCTTCCCCACCTCGGTCGAGCCCGTGAAGGCGATTTTGTCGACGTCCTCGTGCTCGACGAGCGCGGCGCCCGTGCGCCCGTCGCCGGTGACGATGTTCACCACGCCCGCGGGCAGCTCCGCCTGGCGGAGGACGTCGCAGAAGAGGAGGGCGCTGAGCGGTGTCGTCTCGGCGGGCTTGAGCACGACGGTGTTGCCGCAGGCGAGCGCGGGCGCGACCTTCCACGCGAGCATCAGGAGCGGGAAGTTCCACGGGATGATCTGGCCCGCGACGCCGACCGGGCGCGGGCGCCGGTTCGGGAAGGCGTACTCGAGCTTGTCGGCCCAGCCGGCGTAGTAGAAGAAGTGGGCCGCGGCGAGCGGGAGGTCGACGTCGCGCGACTCCTTGATCGGCTTGCCGCCGTTGAGCGACTCGAGGACGGCGAACTCGCGCGACCGCTCCTGGAGGAGGCGCGCGATGCGGAAGAGGTACTTCGCCCGTTCGGAGCCGGGGAGCGATGACCAGCCGTCGGCGTAGGCGGTACGGGCGGCGGCGACCGCGCGGCCGACGTCGGCGGCCGTGCCCTGGCCCACGGCCGCGAGCGGCTCCTCGTCGCGGGGGGCGATGGTCTCGTACGTCTCCGCGGGCTCGAGCCATTCGCCGCCGACGAAGTACCCGTAGCGCTCGTCGATGTGGACGATGTCGCGCGACTCGGGGGCGCTCGCGTACGTCCAGTCGCCGGGGACGCCGACCTCGCTGCGCGACTTGTCGAGCTCAGCCACGCCTGCTCCGGACACGTCCGCTGCGGAGGGGTGCGAGGCGCGGGGCGCGCGTTCCCCAAACCCACCCCCCACCCTTGTGGGAGGGGGCAAGCGTAGGCCCGCGAGGCTCTCGAGGGTGTGTCGTTTGCGTCACGGAACCGTGCCTTTTCAATCCAGCGTGAAGTAGTCGCCGCTCTGGTACGCGCCGGTGCGCTCCTTGCGCAACTGCATCAGGATGTCGTTCAGCAGCGACGACGCGCCGAGCCGGTACAGCGCCGGCGTCAGCCACTCCGGCCCGAGGGTCTCGTGCACGAGGACGAGGTGCTGCACCGCCTGCTTCGCCTGCCGGATCCCGCCCGCCGCCTTGAAGCCGACGCGCCGGCCGGTCTCCTCGTACACGTCCCGGATCGCCTCGAGCATGCAGAGCGCGACGGGCAGCGTCGCCGCCGGCGAGATCTTCCCCGTCGACGTCTTGACGAAGTCCGCGCCGGCCGCGATCGCGAGCAGCGTCGCGCGGCGCACGTTGTCGTAGGTGCCGAGCTCCCCCGTCTCGAGGATCACCTTCAGGTGCGCGTCGCCGCAGGCTTCCTTCACCTGGACGATCTCGTCGTAGACCTTCGCGTAGCGGCCGGAGAGGAACGCACCCCGGTCGATCACCATGTCGATCTCGTCCGCGCCAAGCTCGACGGTCGCGCGGACGTCCGCGACCTTCACCGCCGTCGGGTACTGGCCCGACGGGAAACCGGTCGCAACCGCCGCGATCTTCACTTCGCTGCCCGCCAGCCGCTCCCGCACCGCGGGCACGAGATTCGGGTAGACACAGACCGCGGCGACAGGAGGCACCGACGGATCGGCGGGATCAGGCCGGCGCGCCTTCGAGGCGATCGCCGCCGCCTTCCCGGGCGTGTCCGCGCCCTCGAGCGTGGTCAGGTCGGTCGTGCGGATGGCGAGCAGAAGCGCCCAGACCTTGGCCTCTCGCTTGATCGAGCGCTTCGCGAGCGAAGCGGCCCGCTCCTCGAGTGCGACCGCATCGACCGCACCGATCCGCGGCAGCCGGGCCTCGAGCGGCAGCTCGAACCCGGCCGGCAGTACAGGCGCCTGAGCCATGCGCTGAGTCTAGTCCGGGCCGAGCCGTGGTCCCGAAAGCGAGGGCTACGCTGTTCGCGATGAAGACGGCATTTGCGGGGCTCGCCGTCCTGGCTGCGGTGGCGGTGGTCACGGCCGGTGTCAGACCCGGCCCGACGACTTCGGCAGCGACGACAAAAACGCGCGCCGCGCGGACGCTCGGCTTCTCCGATACCGCCGAAACGGTGATGGGCACGCTCGTCGCACCCCCGAATCAGCGGTTCCTCGCCCGGGTTCGCAACGGAAAGATGGGCGGCGTCGTCCTCCTCGGCAACGGCTGGCTCACCCGCGGCACCGCGGCGACCGTCACGTCGGAGCTGCAGGAGGCTGCATGCATACGCGGCGAGCCGCTCCTCATCGCCGTCGACCAGGAGGGCGGGATCGTCCGGCGCCTCGCCTGGGCTCCCCCGACCGAGGCGCCCGCGGACATGGCGAGCTCGACAGTCGCGTACGACCAGGCCGCGGGCGCGGCTGCGTCTCTCCGCTCGGTCGGGATCGATGTCGATTTCGCGCCGGTCGTCGACACGCCGAGCTCGGCGAGCAGCTTCCTCGGCTCCCGCGCCTTCTCCCACTCCCGTTCGCGGAACGCCCAGATGGCGCGCACTTTCGTCGGCGGGCTGCAGGCGAACGGCATCGCCGCGACCGCGAAGCACTTCCCCGGCCTCGGTCTCGCAAGCGGCAACACGGACCACGGCCGGATCGTGATTCGCGCGGCTGCGTGGAAGATCCGCCAGGGTCTCCTCCCCTTCCACAGCGCGATCAGCGCCGGCGTGAAGCTCGTGATGCTCTCAACGGCGATCTACCCGAAGCTCGACGCCTCGGACAAGCCCGCCGCGTTCTCGAGCACGATCGTCAACGGGCTGCTGCGCAAGCAGCTCGGCTTCAAGGGAGTCACCGTCACCGACTCGCTCACCGCGCCCGCGGCGGAGAGGATTCCGCACACTGCGACACGGGCAATGCTGGCCGGCTCGGATCTCCTGATCTTCGGCGCGGAGAGCGCGAGCGAGCGTGGCTACGCGACCCTCATCGCGGATGAAGCCGGTTCGCCCCGCCTCCCAGCACGCCTCACGCAGGCCGCGGCTCGGATCCGCGAGCTGAAGGCGTGGCTCACTGCGCAGGGCGGCGCGAGCTGCTCGGGTACGTAGCGCGGTCACCGCAGCCACCCCGCACGGGTCCGAGGGTCAGAGCCCGAGCCGCTCGAGCGTCGCGGCGTCACGGCGCCACCTCGGCCGCACCTTGACCTTGAGCTCGAGGAAGACGGAATGGTCGAGCAGCGCCTCGATCTCGGGGCGGGCCCGCGTGCCGATCTCCTTCACCATCGCGCCGCCCTTGCCGACGAGGATCTGCTTCTGCGACTCGGTCTCGACGAGGATCGAGGCGCGCACGACCCTCTCCTCGATCTCCTCCACCTCGACCGAGATCGCGTGCGGCACCTCGTCGCGCGTCAGCCCAAGCGCCTTCTCGCGGACGAGCTCGGCCAGCTGCAGCTCGAGCGAGAGGTCGGTGCGCTGCTCCTGCGGGAAGTAGAGCGGCCCGTCCGGCAGTAGCCCGACGAGCTCGTCGCGGAGCGCCGCGACGCCGTCACCGGTCTTCGCGCTCACGGGATGGAGCGCGTGGAAGTTGCCCAGCCGTGCCGCGGTCTCCATCTGCTGCGCCACGTGTCCGGGCTTGAGCCGGTCCACCTTGTTGAGCGCGATCACGACGGGGACACCGAGCCCGTAGACCCGAGAGGCGATGAAGCGGTCGCCGGCACCGATCCGCTCCCGCGCCGAGAGGACGAAGAGCACCGCCTCCACCTCCGCGAACGCCGCGTCCACGGTCCGCTGCATCCGTTCGGTGAGCTCGTCGAGCGGCCGCTGAAAGCCCGGCAGGTCGGCGAGGACGAGCTGGTGATCGTCGCCGTTCGCGATCCCGAAGATGCGGCGGCGAGTCGTCTGCGGCTTGTCCGAGACAATCGCGACCTTGCCGCCGCAGAGCGCGTTCACGAGCGTCGACTTGCCGACGTTCGGACGGCCGGCGAGGGCGATGAAGCCCGATCTCACGGGAGGTCCCAGGCGTCCGGCAAGAGCTTCGCCGCGGGCACGTACTCCGCGATCGATCCGTCCTCGCGCCGGAAGTAGACCCGCTCGATCCGCCATTCGTGCAGCCATTGGCGGCAGCCGCCGCACGGCGACGCGTTGATGCCGATCGCGTCGATGTCGCCCGGACGCACGCCCTCGCTCGCCGCCTTCGAGATCGCGGTGCGCTCCGCGCAGACGCCGAGCGGATAGGCGGCGTTCTCGACGTTGCAGCCGTCGAACACGCGGCCGTCCTTCAGCAGCAACGTGGCGCCGACAAGGTAGTTCGAGTACGGCGCGTACGCCGCCCGCGCCGCCTCGTCGGCCCGTGCGACGAGCTCGTCG
>DASYOZ010000203.1:0-14050 GCA_036007185.1 Gaiellaceae bacterium
GCCCTCGTAGACGAAGCAGTTGGCGCTCGCGGCGAACGAGTACGGCGAGGTGATCACCTCGTCGCCCGGCCCGATGCCGGCCGCGACGCAGAGCAGGTGCAGCCCGCTGGTGCCGGAGGAGACTGCCGCCGCGTAGGGAGCACCGACCCGTTCCGCGAGTAGCTCCTCGAACCGGTCGACGACCGGCCCGAGCGAGAGCCTGCCTGACCGGAGCACTTCGAGGACGAGCTCCTCCTCCCGCTCGCCGAGGTACGGCCCCGAGAGCGGGACCGACTGCACCTCCTGCCTCACGCCGTGGGACGCTCGGGCTGGCTGGAAGCGTCGCCGGCCGACCCGGCGACGCCCTGCCCGGAGACCGCGCCGCTTGCAGCGGCGCTGGGCGGCGCGAACTCGAGCCACTGGCTCCAGCGGTCGCTGCGCCCGTGCACGGTGTCGAGGTACGCCTCCTTGATCTCCTGCGTCACGGGGCCGGGCGGCCCGACGACCTGGTCGTCGATCTCGCGGATCGGCGTCACCTCGGCGGCCGTCCCGACCATGAACACCTCGTCGGCGAGGTACAGGTCGGTGCGGATGATTGGCTTCTCGACGACGCGGTGACCGAGATCCTGCGCAATCTGAATCACGGAGTCCCTTGTGATGCCGACGAGGATCGAGGCGGAGAGGTCGGGCGTGTAGATGACCCCGTCGCGGACGAGGAAGATGCTCTCGCCCGAGCCGTCGGCCACGTAGCCGTCGGCGGTCAGGAGGATCGCCTCGTCGTAACCGGCACGGTTGGCCTCGCCCACGGCGAGCATCGAGTTCACGTAGACGCCGGTCGCCTTCGCGACGTGCGGGATCACGTTCGGTCCCACGCGCTGCCAGCTCGAGACCTTCGCGCGAATCCCGTTCCGCTGGCCCTCGTCGCCGAGGTACGCGCCCCACGGCCACGACATGATCGCGACCTCGACCGGGTTCCCTACCGACGACACGCCGAGCTCGCCGTAGCCGAAGAAGGCGATCGGCCGGAGGTAGCACGCAGGCAACTCATTGGCGCCGATCAGCTCCCACGCCGCCGTGCGCAGCTCCTCGACCGAGTACGGGAGCTCCATGTAGAGGAGCTGCGCCGAACGGCGCAGCCGCTCGAGGTGGTCGGTGAGGCGGAAGACGGACGTGCCGCGCTCGGTCTCGTAGGCGCGGATCCCTTCGAAGACACCCGAGCCGTAGTGGAGCCCGTGCGTGCCCACGTGGATCGTCGCGTCGCCCCAGTCGACCAGCTCGCCGTTCATCCAGATCTTCTTCGTCTCAAGCATCTGCGGCTCGTCCCTTCGGTCGCGGTGCCAGCGCCGGGAATCGTACCCGGAGGGCCGGGCCGTCCCTACGTCAAATCAGCCGTGCGGGCCTGCGTGAGCCGCACGAGGTCGAGCGGCGAAAGGCCGGCCATGTGGCGCTCCGAGCCGGCTCCGATCCAGACGCGCTCGTGGGCGAGGAGCTCACCCGCCAGCAGCACCTGCGAGACGCCGGGAGCGGGGAACGGCGCCACGCCGCCCGGTTCGAAGCCGGTCGCGGCGAGCACTTCGTCCGGCCGGGCGACGCGCCCGGCCTTGGCGCCCGCCGCAGCAGCGACCTTCGTCTCATCGGCGCGCCGGTCGCCGGGAACGAGGGCAAGCGTAGGGCGACCGTCGCAGATGAAAAGCAGCGACTTGACGATCTGCGCCCGGGAGCTGCCGACCGCCTTCGCCGCGGCCCCGGCGGTCGGCGTGCCCTCCGGGAACTCCTCGACCCGCGCGTCCACGCCGGAGCGTCGAAGGACCTCCGCGACGCGGGCAACGGGCTCCGGCCACCGCTCCACAGCGTCAAACCGTAACGCGCGAAACCGTGGCACGCCGCTCCGCGTTGTCCCTGCGGGAGACGACAGACTCGAAGGGAGGACGCACCATGAACGAGCACGAGCGGCGCGCCACCACCGAGGCGCTTTTCCGGGACGTGAACGAGCGAATCGCTGAGAGCGCGGACGGCTTCGCTGCAGACGACACCGAGTTCGTCTGCGAGTGCTCCGATCCGGACTGCACTCACCGCGTTCCCGTGAGTCTCGCTGAATACGAGGAGGTGCGTGACGAGCCGACGACGTTTCTCGTCGTCCCGGGACACGAGCAGCGCGACATCGAGCGCGTGGTCTCGGATCACGGGCGCTTCCGGATCGTGGACAAGGTGCAAGCGGTTGTGCGGCGGACCGTGGTCCGGCTCGACCCGCGCCGCCGGCCCGCACCGAGCGAGTTGTAGGCGGCCGGGCCGCTACGCGGCGACCGGGCCGAGCTCGAGCACTCGCGCGTCGTCGAAGCCCTCACCGCGGAGCCGCTCGACAAGCTCGGCCGGGGGCGCCGAGTCGACGGTGAGCGCCATGAGCGCCTTGCCGCCGCGCAGGCTCCGCGAGACCGTCATGCCGGCGATGTTGATGCCGGATTCGCCGAACATCGTCCCCACGCGGCCGATCACACCGGGCACGTCGTCGTAACGGCAGAGCACGCAGAGCGGCGCGAGCTCGAGCTCGATCTCGAAGCCGAGGATGTTGACGAGCCACGGCCGGTGGTCGCTGCCGATCGTCGTGCCGGCGACACGAACCTGCGAATCGCCGCCGCGGAGCTCGACGCTGACGAGGTTCGTGTAGTCGCGCGCCGATCGCGACCGCTCTTCGCGCACCTCGATGCCCCACTCGGCCGCGATGAGCGGCGCGTTGACGTAGTTCACCGGCCGGTCGGCGCGGCCCTGGAAGGCGCCATTGAGAGCGGCGACGGCGAGCAGGCGCGCGTCGTAATCCGCGAGGCCGCCGTACACCGTGATCACGATTTCCTCGACGGCGCCGTCCGCGAGCTCCATGGCGATGCGTCCCAGCCGCGCCGCGAGCGGGACGTACGGCCCGAGCACCTCGAGGTCGTCCGCGCCGATCACGGGGATGTTGACTGCGTTCGTGACGAGGCCGCCCTCGAGCGCGGCGGCGACCTGTTCCGCCACGATGACACCCGCCCGGTCCTGCGCCTCCCCGGTGGAGGCCGCGAGATGCGGCGTGACGACAACGTTGTCGAGCTGGAGCAGCGGCCCGGAATACGGCTCGGTCGCGAACACGTCGAGCGCCGCGCCGGCGACCTGGCCCGAGCGGAGCGCCGCGAGCAGTGCCTCTTCGTCGATGAGCGGGCCGCGGGCGGCGTTGACGATGCGCACGCCGGGGCGCATCGCGTCGAATGCGGCCGCGCCGACCGAGCCTTGCGTCTCCGCGGTCAGCGGCAGGTGCAACGTCACGAACTCCGCGACCGCGTACACGTCCTCCGGCGTATCGCCGCGCTCCGCGCCCAGCTCCCGGAAGCGCTCGGCCGCCACGTACGGGTCGTAGGCGACGACACGCATCCCGAGCCCGAGTGCGCGCCGCGCCACCTGTTGGCCGATCCGGCCGAAGCCGAGCACGCCGAGCGTCTTGCCGGCGAGCTCGATCCCGCCGTACGCGCTGCGCTCCCAACGGCCCTGCTTCAGCGCGGCATGCGCCTGCGGAATGTTGCGGGCGAGCGCCACGAGGAGGCCGATCGTGTGCTCCGCGGCGGAGACGATCGTGGACTCGGGCGCGTTCGCCACGATGATCCCGCGTCGCGTGGCTGCCTCGACGTCGACGTTGTCGACGCCGACCCCGGCCCGCCCGATCACCTTCAGCCGCTCGGCGCGCTCGATCACGCTCGCGGTCAGCTTCGTCGCCGAACGGACGACGATCGCCTCGTAGCCGCCGATGATCTCCTCGAGGTCGCTCTTCCCGTCGACGTCCACGTCGAAGCGGGAGCGCAGGAGGTCGACGCCGGCCTCCGAGATCTCCTCCCGCACCAGAACGCGCTGCGTCACGTGCGGGACGGCTCGGCGCTGTCGGCGCTGAAGGCCTCGAGCGCCGCGGTGACCGCGACGCCGCGCTCGAAGTCGGCGCCGAGATCGGTGAGGACGAGCTCGACCGCCGCGATCTGCGTCGTGATATCGAAGACGTCGAACCAGCCGATGTGGCCGAGGCGGAAGATCCTCCCCTTCAGCTCGCCCTGGCCGTTCGCGATCGTGATCCCGAAGCGGTCGCGGACGCCCTTGACGACGTCGCCGGAATCGATGCCCGCGGGAGCGCGAACGGCGGTCACGACTGCGCTCCGGTCCTCGTCCGGCGAGAAGAGCTCGAGCCCGAGCCCCTTCACACCGGCGCGCGCGGCCCGGCCGAGCCGGACGTGACGGTCGAAGGAAGCTTCCAACCC
Organism: Gaiellaceae bacterium; assembly: GCA_036007185.1. GTDB lineage: Bacteria > Actinomycetota > Thermoleophilia > Gaiellales > Gaiellaceae > Palsa-739. The sequence goes on from DASYOZ010000203.1 coordinate 4,248, forward strand.
CTCGTCGAGCAGCAGCCGGATCGCGACGTCGAGCCCCGCGACGAGCGATACGGGAAGCGTGAAGGGCGCGTCGAGCGTCTGCTGCGCCTTCCGCGTCTTCTCCCAGTCGAAGTAGAAGCGCGGCGAGGACCCGGTGGCCCCCAGGGCGGTTTCCGAGACGGCGACGAGGCCCAACCCGGGTGGAGTCATGAGCGCCTTCTGCGAGCCCGAGACGACGACGTCGAGCCCCCACGCGTCGGTATCGCAGGGGACGGCACCGAGGCTCGAGACGGCATCGACGACGACGAGCGCCCCTGCCTCCTTCGCCGCAGCCGCGAGGGCGCGGACGTCGGCAACGACTCCGGTGGACGTCTCAGAGTGAACGATCCAGACGGCCTTGGCCGCCCGTTCGGCCAGGCGCGCGCGGAGGTCGTCCGCGTCCGGCGTCTCTCCCCAGGCGTACCGGAGCACGTCCACGTCCGCGCCGAACGCCGTCGTCATCCCGACCCAGCGCTCGCCGAAGCTCCCCGCCGAGACCACGAGATGCGGCTCGCCCGGCGAGACGAGGTTCGCGACGGCCGACTCGAAGGCGCCGGTGCCGGAGGAGCCGAACAGCAGCACGTCGTTCTCCGTCCTGCACACCTCGCACAGGCCGGTGAGGACGCGGTCGTAGACGGGCAGGAAGTCGGGGCTGCGGTGGTGCAGCACGGGCGCGCCGACGGCTGCCAGCACCTCCGGCGGCACCGGGGTCGGTCCGGGCGTGAACAGGTACCGCTTCGTCGCCACGTCCCGAGCGTAGCGGTCTACCCTGCCGGACATGGAAGCGCTCGTGGCGTTTGCCGCGGCACTGCTCGCCTTCAGGCTGGCGGGCCTGCTGGCGGCGCGATACCGGAGCAGCGGGCGACCGGAGCTCCTCGCCTGGTCGGCGGGGCTCGCTGCCTACGCAGTCGCCGCGGCCGCGATCGCCTGGGGTGAGGCCGCGGGCTGGGACGATCGCACCTTCCGCGTCTACTACGCAGCGGGGGCCCTGCTGACCGCGCCGCTGCTCGGCGCCGGCTCCCTCCTCCTCGCCGGCCGGCGCCGCGCGGCGCCGGTGGCGCTCGTCTACGTCGGCCTCGCCGTCGGGGTCTCGCTCGCGGTGCCGGTACACGGCGCCTTCGCAGCGCACGGGATCCCAGCGGCACAGGACCACCTCGCCTTCCTGCCGGCCCGCCTGCTCGCGATCGTCGCGAATATCGTCGGGACGCTTGCGGTCGTCGTCGTCGCGCTTCGCTCCTTCCGTCGCCGCCCGCTCGGGAACGGGCTGATCATCGCGGGCATCACGGCGGCGGCGCTGGGCAGCGGTCTCGCCGGCCTGGGAGCGGCGGGAAGCGCCCTCGGGATCGCGATCGGCGCGGCGCTCCTCTATCTCGGATTCGTCGCTCCGGCGCAGCTCTCTGCCCTGCCGCGACCGCGTGCCGCGCAACGCTGAATTAGCCCTCTTGTGCCACAAGCGTTGCCTTAACAGCCCACTAACGTGGCGGCTGTAGCTTTCCTCGTCACAACGACTGCATAAGCCGCGCCAAGCGGTGCACGCCCAGTGCGTTTTCCCGCCCGCTTGGCCTCCGACTTGCAATCGACCTTGGGAGGTACGAATTGCGGCGCTCCATCCTCGCCTGCGGGCTTCTGCTGGCGTTCGCAGGCATGACCATCGTGGCTGCGGCAGCCATCGCCTCCGCTGGACGCCCCGGCTCGAGCCCGCCGGCCGCCACGACCACCGCCGCGGTGACCCTGCGCGCACATGCGCGGGCGCGCTCGATCGCCTACTGGAGCCGCCATGTCCGGCGGTACAGGGCGGGGACGCGCCGCTGGCTGACGGTGATCCACGGACGCCCGCCACGCAGCATCTCGCGCTCGCTCAGCGCGCGCAGCCGCGCGCGGCTCCCACAGATCGCGAGAGCCTGGCGGCACCGCGAGCACGCTGCCTGGTGGCACGCGAATCATCCGCCCCACTTCGCGGACTGGATCTGCATCCACCACTACGAGGGGAGCTGGACGGATTCCAGCGGCCCGTACTGGGGCGGACTCCAGATGGACATCTCGTTCCAGGCGACGTACGGCAGCTGGCTCCTTCGGCACAGGGGAACGGCCGACCGCTGGAGCCCGCTCGAGCAGATCTGGGTCGCCGTCCGCGCCTCGCACTCACGCGGCTTCTCGCCGTGGCCGAACACGGCGCGCTACTGCGGCACGGCGTAGGCCTTTCCCAACAGTCCGAAGCGCCGTCGGCGGCCCGTTTCAACGGGCCGTCGTCATCTTGGTGTCATTTCGACTTGACAATGACATCAACTTGATGTCATAGTGCCGCCATGCAGATCGAAGGTCACATCCAGGCGCTCCGGGAGGATCTCGTGCGCGTCGCCGCTCTCGGCGACGAGGCGACGACGCGTGCGGCAGACCTCCTCTCGGTCGCGATCGAGGCATCCCTCGGACGGCAGATCCAGGACGTGCTCGCCGAGGCGGCACTCGAGCTCAACGCCCAGCTCGATGCCGCGCACGTCGAGGTGCGCATCGCCGGCCGCGACCCCGAGCTCGTGCTCGTCCGCGAGGACGGCAGCGTGCCGGAGCCGGTCGACGAGGCGTTCTCGGCCCGGATCACACTCCGGCTACCCGAGAGCCTCAAGCAGCGCGTCGAGTCCGCCGCCGCCCGCGACGGCGCGTCCGTCAACACCTGGCTCGTCCAGGCGCTCCAGCGCTCGGTCGAGCCGCCCCGTTCCATGTCCGGCAGCCGCAACCGGCTCACCGGTTACGGCCGCAGCTGAGAGGAGGAGCAATGTTCCCCGACCACCATCTCCCGTACGACAAGCAGGAGCGCCCGCTCCGGCCCGACCGGCGCCCGCTGCCCCTGGCCAACGAGATCCGGCTCCGCGTCAAGCGCGCCGCGAGCCGGCAGGAGGTCTGAGGATGCTCGAGCACACCTTCCAGACTCCCCTTCCGGTCACGCTCGAGGTCTCCATCCCGAGCGGCGAGATCGAGGTCGAGACGGCCGACACAGAGGAGACGGCCTTGACCGTCGACGGCGACGAGAGGATGCTCGAACACGTCGAGGTTCGCCATGACGGCAGCCGGGTCGTCGTCAGCCTGCGCGACAAGACCAAGCTGGGGTTCTCGTTCTCCCTCGGCTCGCTCGTCTTCGGCAACGAAGGGCTCCGCGTGCAGGCACGCGTGCCGCACGGCGCCGGTTTGAAGGTCAAGACCGCGTCGGCCGACACCGACGTCTCCGGGCATCTCGGCGTACTCGAGGTGAACTCCGTCTCGGGCGACGTCCGCGGGCGGGGCGAGGTCGCCGAGGACGCGACCGTGAAGACGGTCAGCGGCGACGTCGAGCTCGAGCGGGTGGACGGAGACGTATCCGCCCAGACCGTCTCCGGCGACGTACGGGTCCGCGTTGTTGCGGGCTCCGTCGACACGAAGTCGGTCTCGGGCGACATCCGCCTCGAGGCGCTCACGGCCGGCGACGCCCGCTTCTCGAGCGTGTCCGGCGACATCGAGATCGGGATCGCGCAGGGATCGCTGCTCGACGTCGACGCAGGGTCGACCTCCGGCGACCTCGCCTCCGAGGTGCCGCTCGCGAGCGAGCCGCCCGCCGGCAAGTCTGCGGCCGCGTCACCGACCGTCATTCTCCGGGGCCGCACCGTGAGCGGCGACGTCAGGGTGTTCCGGGCAAGCTGATGCCGGGCGAGGCGGCAGCGGCCCGAGCTCCGATCCTGCGCAGCCGGCCTCTCGCGGCGCTCTTCACCGCCGAGGTCCTCTCCACCACCGGCTCGCAGATGACGTGGCTGGCCCTGCCGTGGTTCGTACTCGTCACCACCGGCTCGGCGAAGCAGATGACGTTGGTGATCGCGGCCGAGGCCGGCGGGTACGCGGTGTTCGGGATCCCGAGCGGATCGCTGCTCGAACGCCTCGGGCCGCAGCGGACGATGCGTCTCTGCGACGCAGTTCGGGCGCCGCTGATGCTGCTCGTGCCGGTGCTGCACTGGACCGGCGAGCTGACGCTGCCGATCCTCCTCGGGCTCACGTTCGTGCTCGGCGCAGCGGGCACGCCGTACGGCGCCGCGCAGCGCGTCGTCGTGGCGGAGATCCTCGACGAGGACGAGGCTGCGGTCGAGCGCGCGAACGCAGTGCTCCAGGGTGCGACGCGGATCACGATGTTGTGCGGGCCTGCAGTCGGCGGCATCCTCATCGCCGCTGTCGGGGCGCCGGTGGTGCTCGTCGTCGATGCCGCGAGCTATGTCGTGGCCTTCATGCTCGTGACGCTGTTCGTGCCGGTCGCCCGCGCCGTCCGCGCGGGCGATGAGGAAGACGGCCGCGGCCTGCTCGCCGGCGTCCGCTACCTCCTCCACGACCGGCTCCTGCGCGGCTGGACGGCGGCGATCGTCGTCGGCGACGCGTCGTTCTCCGTCCTCTTCGTCGCGATCCCGGTGCTCGTCTTCACCCATTACGGCGCCGACCCGCGGCTCGCGGGCGCGTTCCTGGCCTCGTGGGGAGTCGGCGCAGTCGCCGGGAACGTGGTCGCCTACCGCAGCGATCGAATCGGCGGGCTTCGCCAGGCCGCGCTGCTCGTGCTCGTGCAAGCGGCGCCCTTGTGGGCGCTCGCCGCACCGGTTCCCGCGGCTGCAGTGGCAGGGGCGCTCGCGCTCTCGGGAATCGCGAACGGCCTCGTCAACCCGACCGTGCACGCCTTTCTCACGCTGCGGCCTCCGCCGGCCGTCCGCGCGAAGGCGTTGACGGCGACGTTCACCGCCTCGACGCTCGGAACGCCGCTCGCGCTCGCCGTCGCCGCGCTCGCGTTCCCGATCTACGGCTCGCGGCACGTCGTAGCCGTTGCGGCCGCTGGCCAGCTCGCGGCGATGAGCTATGCCGCGATCGTCACGCTCCGCTACCTGGCTCGGGAAGGCGTCTGATGCGCCGCCTCCTCTCGCACCGCGACGTGCGCCTGCTCCTCGCCGGCCAGACGCTGTCGGCGTTCGGCGACTGGGCGATGTGGATCGTCTTGGCGGTCTGGATGAAGACCCTGACGGGCTCGAGCGCCCGCGCGGGGCTCGTCTTCTTCGTGCTCGGCCTCGGGAACCTCGCCGGGCCCCTGGGCGGGCTTCTCGCCGACCGCGTCAAGCGGCGCCCCCTGATGATCGTGTGCGACTGCGTCCTGGGGGCCTCGGTCCTCGTGCTCCTGCTCCTGCATAACGCGAACGATGCGTGGCTCATCTACCTCGTCGCGTTCCTATACGGGACAGTCGGCTCCGTCTTCTACCCGGCACGGTCGGCGCTGCTGCGCCTGATGCTTCCCGAGGAGCTGCTCGCCGAGGCGAACGGCGTCCTCTCCTCCGTGCAGCAGGGGCTGCGGATCGTCGCGCCGCTCGCCGGTGCCGGGCTCTACGCCGCCTTCGGCGGCGGCGTCGTAGCGATTCTCGATGCGGCAACGTTCGCCGGGTCCGCCCTCTTCCTCTCGCGGATGCGAGTCCCCGAGGAGAAGCCCGAGCCCCCCGAGCACCATTTCCTGCGCGAGGTGACGGCGGGGATCGAGCACGTCTGGCGGACGTTGCCGCTGCGCCAGATCACCATCGGGGCGACGCTCGCGTTGCTCGTCGTCGGGTTCAGCGAGACGCTCATCTTCTCTGTGCTGGCGCACCTCGGCCATAAGCCGTCCTTCTTCGGCGTGCTCGCGACGCTGCAGGGCGTCGGCTCGATCGCGGGCGGCGTCACGGCGGCATGGGTGCTGCGCCGGACGGGCGACGTTCGGGGCGTCGGGATCGGGCTCGGCCTGTTCGGCGCTTGCGCGCTCCTACTCGCCGTTCCGTCCACGGCAGTGGTGCTCGTCGGCTTCGTGGCCGCCGGGGTCGGGATCGTCTGGGCGATCGTCGCGTTCAACACGGCGCTGCAGACGCGCACGCCGCTGATGATCCAGGGGCGCGTCTCAGCTGCCGCCGACCTTTCGCTCTCGCTCGCGCAGACGACGTCGATCGCGACCGGGGCTGCGCTCTCCACGCTGATCGACTACCGCATCCTGCTCGTCGCGATGGCGGCCGTACTCGCTACCTCGGCCGTTTACCTCGTGACGCGGCGTGAGCCGCTTATCCCTGCCGAAGTCTCTCCACTAGCAGTCGATTGACGACCTTCGGGTCGGACTTGTCCTGCGTCTCGCGCATCACCTAGCGCCGGCTACCTCCTCACGCAACGGGAGACGACGACGATCCCTGCGACGATGGGAGCGTGACCGAGCTCACCCCCCTCCGGCGCAACCGCGACTTTCTCTTCTTCCAGAGCGGCGCGTTGCTCTCGACCTTCGGGGCGGGCATCTCGGGGATCGCATACCCGCTGCTCACGCTCGCGCTGACCGGCTCGGCGGCGAAGACCGGCTACGTCGGAGCCGTCGAGTTCGTACCGCTCGTGCTTCTGAGCGCACCGGCCGGGGTGGCGGCCGACCGCTTCGACCGACGACGCCTGATGATCGCCTCCGACGCAGTCGGGGCGACCGCGCTGGCGCTGCTGGCCGCGGCCGTGCTGACGGGACACGCGAGGTTCTGGATGATCGTCGTCGTCGCATTCGTCGACACGACCGCGGCGGTCCTCTACCGGTCGGGCTCGAGCGGGGCCATGAAAGCGGTTGTCCCGCAGCCACAGCTCGCCGACGCGTCGAGCGTAGCGATGGCGCGCATGTCGACTGTGCGCCTGGCCGCTCCGCCGCTTGGCGGCGCGCTCTTCGACCTTTCGCGCGGCCTGCCGTTTCTCGTGGACGCCGTCTCGTACGCCTTCTCGACCGCTTCGCTCCTGCTGATGCGGACCCCCTTCCAGGAGGAGCGCGTGCCCGGGGCGCGCACACCCTTCCGCGAGGGCCTCGCCTACTTCTGGAGCATTCCGTTCCTGCGTACGACCATCGGCATGATCGCGGCCAGCAATCTCGTCGCCACCGGCGCGCCGATCGCGGTCATCATCCTCGCTCACCGGCAGGGGCTCTCGAGCGCCGCGATCGGCGGCTTGGTCGCACTCCAGGGTGTCGCACTGCTCGCGGGGTCGACTGTGTCCCCGCTGCTGCGGCGGCTCTTCCCGATGCGCGCGATCCTGCTCTCGGAGTTCTGGATGGGGCTCGTCTACCTCGCCTTTCTCGTATACCCGAGCGTCTACGTGCTCGCTGCCGCTGTCGCGCTACACGCCTTCTGGTTCCCGAACACCGACTCGGCGATGGCCGCGTACTCCTATACGCTCATCCCGGACCGCCTGCTCGGACGGGCGATGGCCGCCTCGAACACGCTGCGAGCCGCGTCCGCGCCGCTCGGCCCACTCCTCGCCGGGGTTCTGCTCGCTCACGCCTCGCCCCAAATTGCGATCGCAGCGCTCGCGACGCCGGTGGTGGTCGCCGCGATTCTCGGCACGCTCAGCGCCTCGATCCGCGACCTGCCCAGCCTGGACGCGGTGCCCGCGTAACCGGCACCGCTTTTGACTCAGCCTCGAAGCTTCTCCCGCAGCAGCTGGTTGACGACCTTCGGGTCGGCCTTGCCCTGCGTCTCGAGCATCACCTGGCCGACGAGGAAGCCGAGCACGCCTTCCTTGCCTCCGCGGTAGGTCTCCACCTGCTCGGGGTGGGCCGCGATGACGGCGTCGATCACGGGCGCGAGCGCGTCCTCGTCGTCGAGCGCGGTACGCGCGAGGTAGTCCTCCGCGTCGATCGGGCCCCGGGCCGCGGCGGCGAACGCTTCGTCGAGTGCCTCCCGCGTCACGTTCGCCTGCGCGATCCGGGCGAGCGCTCCGGCGTTCTCGGGCAAGAAGTCGCCGCGGTTCATCGCGATCGCCGCCGCTTCCTTCCACCCCAGGCCCACGGCTGCGAGCCTCTCAGCCTTCCACTCGTTGCCGGTCGTCACGAGCTCGGCGGCCGGGGCGACGCCGAGCTCGCCCGCAAGCCGGCGGATCCGGTCGCCGGGCCGCTCGGGAACCTCGCCGCGCAGCCGTTCCACGAGCTCCGCCGGAGGCTCGACCGGCACAAGGTCGGGCTCCGGGAAGTAGCGGTAGTCGTCCGCCTCCTCCTTCGATCGGTGCACGGTCAGCCGGTCGGTGTCCGCGTCGTAGTCGTACGTCGACTGGACAAGCTCTTCGCCGGCCTCGTGCGCCTCGACCTGCTGCCGGAACGCCGCCTCGATCGCGCGTCCGATGAAGGTGAAGGAGTTCATGTTCTTGATCTCCCAGCGGGCCCGGAACCCCTCCTCGCAGCGCCGCCGGACGGACACGTTGACGTCGGCGCGCAGCGTCCCCTTCTCCATCTCGGCGTCGGAGATCCCCAGCTCGACGATCGTCTGCCGGAGCAGGCGGAGGTACCACATCGCCTCGTCCGCCGACCGGAGATCGGGAGCGCTGACGATCTCGAGCAGCGGCGTGCCGCCGCGGTTGAAGTCGACGAGGCTGTACTCGGCGCCCACCGAGCGGCCGGTCGCACCGCCGGCGTGCACGGTCTTCGCCGCGTCCTCCTCGAGGTGGGCACGCACGATCCCGATCTCGCGATCGCCGTCCTCGGTCGGCAGGAGGAACCGACCGGGGCCGCAGAGGGGAGCCTCGTACTGGCTGATCTGGTAGCCCTTGGGCAGGTCGGGATAGAAGTAGTTCTTGCGGGCGAACAGCGCACGGTCGGCGATTTCGCAGTCGAGGGCGAGGCCGAGCAGGATCGTCATCTCGATCGCGCGGCCGTTCGGGACGGGCAGGGCGCCGGGATGAGCGAGGCAGACCGGACAGGTGTGCGTGTTCTCCGCGGCGCCGTACTCGAGCTCGCAGCGGCAGAACATCTTCGTCCGGGTCTTGAGGTGCGCGTGCACCTCGAGACCGACCACCACCTCCCACTCAGCTGCGCTCATGGAGCTTCTCCTTGGCCTCGCGCAACGCCGCCTCGACGTCGTCGCGCACCCGGACCATCGCGAGCCGGTGCTCGAGCGGGCCGTGCGTCTCGATCAGCCACAGCTCGCGCTCGCCGGCCTCGAGCTGGAGCTTCATGTCGCCGACGAGCACCGCACGCGAACCGTCGAGCACACGCGGGGGCTCGCCGAAGACGCGCTCGACCGCGAGCACGAACTCCGCCGCGGGGTCTTCGAACCGCATCGTCACCGCAATCTCTCCGGCACCGGGTCGAAGCCGATCGCCTGTTCGAGCGCGTGGCCGATACGGAAGAGCGCGTTCTCGGCGAACTGCGGCCCGGTGAGCTGCAGGCCCACCGGCAGTCCCTCCGAGAGTCCGCACGGGATGCTGAGCCCCGGGAGACCCGCCATGCAGGAGGGGATCGCGAGCACGTCGCTGAGGTACATCGCGAGCGGGTCGGCTGTGCGGGCGCCGAGCGGGAAGGCGACGGTCGGCGAGGTCGGGGAGACGAGCGCGTCGAACGTCTCGAAGAGCGCGTCGTGCTCGCGCTTGATCACAGTCCGCACCTTCTGGGCCTGGCCGTAGTAGGCGTCGTAGTAGCCGGCCGAGAGCGCGTAGGTCCCGACCATGATCCGCCGCTTCGGCTCGTCGCCGAATCCCTCGTTCCGCGTGCGCTCGTACATCTCGAGCCGCTCGGTTGCGTCGGCGCGGTAGCCGTAACGGACGCCGTCGTATCGCGCCAGGTTGGAGGACGCCTCGGCCGGCATGATCAGGTAGTAGCAGGCCATCCCGTACTCGACGGAAAGCGGCAGCGAGCACTCCCCCACCTCGGCGCCGAGCTCCTCGAGCTTCGCGATCGCCTCCCGCACGGCCGCCGCGACGCCGGGCTCGATCCCCTCCGCGTCGTTCAGCTCCTTCGGCACGCCGATCCGCAGTCCGCGCAGCTCGGCGAC
>DASYOZ010000204.1:0-2364 GCA_036007185.1 Gaiellaceae bacterium
GCCTCGTGCAGCAGCTCGTCGACGACGTCAACCGCGACCGGACGCGCGTCGAGCAGATCAAGCGCTTCGTGATCCTCCCGCGCGACTTCTCCCAGGAGGAGGGTGAGGTGACGCCGACCCTGAAGCTGCGCCGCAGGGTCATCCACGACCACTTCGCGAACGAGATCGAGCAGCTCTACGCGAGCGGGGCGGGCTAGCTAGCCGAGGATTCTCTTGGCGCCGTCGTACTCGGACGAGTACCAGCCCTCACTCAGGCTGTCGATGCGGACGACGTCGCCGGTGTGCGGCGCGTGGATGAACTGCCCGTTGCCGACGTAGATGCCGACGTGGCCGAGGCCGGCGAAGAAGACGAGGTCGCCCGGCTCGAGCTCGTTCCGCGGCACCGAGACGGCGTTCGGGTAGCTCCACTGGGCGACCGTGTAGTGCGGCAGCGAGATGCCCACCTGGGCGAAGACGTACATGACGAAGCCTGAGCAGTCGAAGCCGCTCGGGCTCGCCCCGCCCCACACGTAGGGGACGCCGAGGTACTGCATCGCGATTCCTACGACGCCCGCGTAGTGCCCGGAGGGCACCGAGCCGCCTGTGGGATCGCCGACGCCGAAGCTGCCGGCCGGTGCGGCGACCTGTGCCTGCGCCGCGAGCCGCGCGCGATGCGCAGCCGCCAGCTGAGCAGCCTGCTGCTGCGATATCAGCTGGCTGAGCTCGGAGCGGACGGAGCCGTACAGGCGCCGTTCCGCGGCCACCCTCCCTTGGATCCGGTTCCGCGCCGCCGCGCGAACCGCAACGAGCCGATGCTGCCGGACGCGCTCGCGGCTCAGCAGAACCCGGCGATGCACGACCTGGTGCTGGAACGACTGCACCTGGTGGATGAGCGACGTGTCCTGCTTCGAGATCGAGTTGACGGTCTCGATCCGGGAGATCAGGTCGTCGAGACTGCGAGCCCCGAGAATGACGGCGAGCGACGACTGCTGGTCCTCGGTCGTGTAGATCGCGACGAGCCGCTTCGCGAGCGTGCGCTGCGACCGGCTGAGGTTCCCCCGGGCGACGCCGAGCGCCTGCTTGTTGATGCCGAGCTCATGCTCGACGTGTTGTAGCCCTCGGGTCGCCACCTCGTAGCGGCTGTTGGCGCGCTGCGCCGCCGCGTCGAGCTGCTGGAGCTGCGCGAGCACCGATTGAGCCTGGGCGCGCTTGACACCGATCTGGTCGGCACGTGCTCCCGTCGCAGTCGTCCCCAATAGGCCGACCGCGAGCAGGCCGATCAGCAGCGCCGAGATCGCTGCCTGCCGCCCCGGCGCGCGCAAAAACGTCCTCCCGCCCGTCACAAGGTGGGCACGCTAACAAGCCTGCCGGATGCCCGCAAGCTGAGAACCGTCACGAAAATCCTGCAATTTGGCACCACACCTTCGGGAAGTGGCTCCAGCACCCGCCGCACAAGCGCGCCGCGTCCAGTACCGTCCGCCGACGTGCTCGGGCGGACGAGATCCCGCACCACGCGGTTCGCAGGGCTCGCCGCGGTGCTCACCTTCATGGCCGCGTCGGCCGCACTCGCCGCTCCCGGGACGGCGGGCCGCGGCCCCGACGGCGGCGCGCAACGGCTTGACGCCCGCGTCCATCAGGCGCTGCTCGGGCTGTACGCACTCGACTCTCAGCTCCAGGGGTGGCGAGCACGTCTGGCGACGCTCGAGACGGCGGCGGCCTCCCTGCGCCGGAGCCGCGCCTCCCTCCGGCAGGAACTCGGCACCGCCCGGACGTCGCTCGAGACCGGTCAACGACAGCTCGCCGTCAACCTGCGCACGCTGTACGAGCAGGGGAGCGTCGACCCGGTCGCGGTCATGCTCGGCGCGGCCTCACTTGCCAAGGGACTTCGGCAGCTCGACGACCTGTCGCGCGTCGCAGATCAGAGTCGGAGCATCGTCGCGGCGACGACCGCGGCCCGCCAGCGCCTGCTCCGGTCGCAAGTCCGTCTCGCCGCGGAGGGACGCAGGCTCGCACGCTCGCTCGCCGCCGCGCAACAGGCGGAGCGGAAGCTCGCCGACGCGGCAGCGTCCCGGCTCGCGTACGTGTCCTCCCTGCGCGCGAGAGAGCGGCTACAGGCGACGCAGGTTCGGACCGTCGTCGTCACGGCGCAGGCCGCGCAGCAGAAGTCGCAGCAACTACAGCCCTCGACACCGCCTCCGGCGGGCGGGCGGCAGCTCGTCGTGAGCGCCACGTGTTACGACCTGCCTGGCAGCACGGCAACCGGGATGCCGGTGGGCCGGGGTGTCGTCGCGGTCGATCCTTCCGTCATCCCACTCGGCAGCCGGATGCGCATCCCCGGCTACGGCAACGGCGTCGCAGCGGACGTCGGCAGCGGCATCAAGGGGG
>DASYOZ010000205.1:0-2417 GCA_036007185.1 Gaiellaceae bacterium
GGGGCCGAGATGCTCGAGTTCCAGCGCTTCTCGCTCGCCGGATGACGGCACAGACGGAGACCGAGACCGGCACGGCCGCGCGCGCACCGGCCTTCCGGCGGGTCCTGCTCAAGCTCTCCGGTGAGGCGCTCATGGGCGAGCGCGAGTACGGCATCGAGCCGAGCGTGACGCAAGCGCTCGCGAAGGAGGTCGCAGGCATTCGCGGCGAGGGCGTCGACGTGGGGCTCGTCGTCGGCGGCGGGAACTTCTACCGCGGGCTCGCGGCGGCGGCGGAGAGCGGCATGGACCGGGCGACCGCCGACTACGCCGGGATGCTCGCGACGCTCCTCAACGCGCTCGCGCTCCAGGACGCGCTCGAGCGGGAGGGGGCCGACACCCGCGTGATGTCGGCACTCGAGGTGTCCGAAGTGGCCGAGCCGTACATCCGGCGCCGCGCGATCCGGCATCTCGAGAAGGGCCGCGTCGTGATCTTCGCGGCCGGCACCGGGAACCCGTTCTTCACGACGGACACGGCGGCGGCGCTGCGGGCGCTCGAGATGGGCGCCGACGCGATCCTGATGGCGAAGCACGGCATCAAGGGCGTGTACGACGGCGATCCGCGGCACGTCTCGGACGCCGAGTTCCTGCCGCGGCTCACGCACCTGCAGGCGATCGAGCGCGGGCTCAAAGTGATGGACACGACGGCGCTCTCGCTCTGCATGGACAACCGCCTCACGATCCACGTCTTCGAGCTCGCCGAGGGCAACGTCGCGCGCGTCGTGGCCGGCGAGGAGGTGGGGACGATCATCGAGACTCCGACCCGACAGGAGGGTGAGTGATGGCCACTGCGGAAGAGATGATCAAGGGCGCCGGCGACCGCATGGTGAAGTCGGTCGAGCACGCGCGGGCGGAGTTCGCGACCGTGCGCACCGGGCGCGCCTCGGCGTCGCTCCTCGACCGGATCGAGGTCGACTACTACGGGACGCAGACGCCGCTGCGCCAGCTCTCGACGATCAACGTCCCGGAGCCGCGCATGCTCACGGTGCAGCCGTTCGACCCGAGCTCGATCAAGTCGATCGAGAAGGCGATCCAGGAATCCGACCTCGGCCTGACGCCGTCGAACGACGGCAAGCTGATCCGGCTGCCGATCCCCCAGTTGACTGAGGAGCGGCGGAAGGAGCTCGTCAAGGTCGTACGCAACATGGCCGAGGAGCACCGAGTCGCCGTGCGCGAGATCCGGCGGGACGCGATGCGGCACCTGAAGGAGCTGGTCGACAAGGGCGAGGTGGGCGCGGACGACGAGCACCGCGCGGAGGGACGCGTGCAGGAGCTGACGGACGAGCACACGAAGCAGATCGACGAGCTCCTGAAGCACAAGGAAACGGAAGTGATGGAGGTCTAGTGACCTCCATCTCGGGCACCGGCACCGACGTCACCCCCGAGGAGCATCTCCCCGAGGTCGCGCACGCCGTCGCGATCATCATGGACGGGAACGGGCGCTGGGCCGTCGAGCACGGCGTCTCGGTTGCCGACGGGCATCGGGCCGGCTCGCGGGCGCTGCGGCCCGTCGTCGAGACCGCGATCGAGCTCGGCATCGACTCGCTCGCTGTGTACGCGTTCTCGACAGAGAACTGGAGCCGCTCCGGCGACGAGGTGGCGGCCCTGATGGAGACGTTCGGCGAGACGATCGACCGCGAGCTCGAGGACCTCGCCGAGCAGGGGGTGCGCTGCCGGTTCCTGGGCCGCCGCGATCGCGCTCCAGACTGGCTGCGCGCGAAGATGGACGAGCTCGAAGCGGTGACCGCGGACAAGTCGAAACTCCAGCTCTGGATCGCCTTCGACTACGGCGGCCGCGCCGAGCTCGTCGACGCCGCCCGCCGGCTGCTCGAGAGCGGCAGCGAGCCCGACGACGTCGACGAGGCCGCGTTCGCCGCGTGCCTCTACGAGCCCGAGATGCCGGATCCCGACCTCGTCATCCGCACCTCGGGCGAGCGCCGCATCTCGAACTTCCTCCTCTGGCAGTCCGCGTACGCCGAGTACGTCTTCACCGACACCCTCTGGCCCGACTTCGGTCCGGACGAGCTCCGGACTGCTATCGAGGAATACGCAAACCGGCGCCGTAGATTCGGCGGTCGATGACGTCGCCCGCTTCCGACTCGTGACCAACCTCACTTCCCGACTCCTGGTCGCGGCGGTCGGCCTGCCGCTCGTGCTCGGCATGCTTTGGCTCGGCGGCTGGTGGCTGTTCACGCTCCTCGCCGTCGCGTCGTGTGTTGCCGTGCACGAGTTCGTGACCACCGCGCGACCGCTGCGGCCGCTCGCCCCCGCGGTTTACGCCGGCGTACTGCTCACGCTTTTCGGCGCGGAGAAGGGAGGAGTCGTGTGGCTGGTCGGCGGCTTCCTCGGGACGTTTGTTCTCGCCTTCGTCCTCCATGCGG
>DASYOZ010000206.1:0-5302 GCA_036007185.1 Gaiellaceae bacterium
TCTACACCGCGTCCTGGGAGGGCGCCCGGGGCGAGCGGATCTTCAAGATCGTGAGCTTCTTCCTCCTTCGTGCGGGGCGCGGGCGGATCGGCGAGATCGACGAGTCGATGCGGATCGAGGTGGCGGAGGCGCGCTGGCTGCTGCTCGAGGAGGCGCCGCGGCTGCTCGCCTACGCCGGCGAGCGCGAGATGGCCGCAAAGGCTCTCGAGCGGGTCGGGCACGAATCGACGAGACTGGGGCCGTGACAGTCGTCGGCCTCCTGCATCCCGGCGAGATGGGAGCGGCGATTGCGGGCGCGCTGCGGTCACGCGCCGAGACGGTCTTCTGGGCGTCCACCGGACGGAGCGGGGCGACCGCGGAACGCGCGAAGCGGGCCGGCCTCGAGGACGCCGGCGACGTCGCCGAGCTCTGCCGCCGCTGCGAGATCCTGATTTCCGTCTGTCCGCCCCACGCGGCGGTGGACGTCGCGGGAGCAGCACGCGGCTTCACGGGGATCTACGTCGACGCGAACGCGATCGCGCCGGAGACGGCCCGCACGATCGAGAGTCTGCAGAGCCGGCTCGTGGACGGAGGCATCGTCGGGCCGCCGCCGCGGCAAGGCGGCACGACCCGCCTCTATCTCTCCGGCGGCGAGGCGGAACGGATCGCGGGGCTGTTCGCCGGCACGAACGTCGACGCGAGAGTCATCTCCGGCGAGCCCGGCGCGGCTTCCGCGCTCAAGGCGGCCTACGCCGGCTGGACGAAGGGCAGCGCGGCTCTGCTGCTCGCGATTCGCGCTCTTGCTCGTGCAGAAGGAGTCGAGGAGAAGTTGCTCGCCGAGTGGCGGCTCTCCCTGCCCGAGCTCGAGGAGCGATCTGCCGGCGCGGCCCGGTCGGCTGACGCGAAAGGCTGGCGCTGGATCGGGGAGATGCACGAGATCGCCCGCACCATGGCTGCCCAGGGTCTCCCCCCCGGGTTCCACGAAGCGGCGGCCGAGATCTTTCAGGGCTTCTCCGAGGAGCCGTAGCCGGGTGGGAGATCCCCTCTCCGTCGCGGACTACGAGCGGCTCGCCGAGGAGCGGCTCGAGCCGGGCCCGTGGGCGTACCTCGCCGGCGGCTCGGGCGACGAGTGGACGCTGCGCGAGAACCGCGCCGCGTTCGAGCGCTGGACGTTCCGGCCGCGTGTCCTCTGCGACGTCTCGGAGGTGTCCGCTGCGACGACCGTGCTTGGGACACGGCTCGGGCTGCCGGTTCTCGTCGCTCCAGTCGCGTACCAGGAGCTCTTCCACCCCGACGGCGAGTGCGCGATGGCACGGGGCGCCGCTGCCGTGGGCGCGGGAATGTGCGTCTCGACCTTCTCGACACGGACGCACGAGGAGATTGCGGCCGCCGCGCCGGGGTTGGCGCAGTGGTGCCAGCTCTACGTCTTTCGGGACCGCGGCGTCACGCGTGAGCATCTCGTCGGTGCCGAGGCTGCCGGCTGCAGCGCAGTCGTCCTCACCGTCGACACGCCACGCCTCGCCCAGCGCGAGCGTGACCTCCGTGGCGGCTTCGAGATCCCGGCGGAGCTGCCACTCCCGTACGCGCGCGCGACGATCGGGGACGCGCCGCAGAATCCCGCCGACCACTTCGCGTTGCTCGACGCCTCGGTCTCGTGGCGCGACCTCGAGTGGATCGCGAGCGAGGGGCGGCTGCCCCTCGTCCTCAAGGGGATCGTGACTGCTGAGGACGCCGTGATCGCAGTCGAGCACGGAGCGGCGGCGATCGTCGTCTCGAACCACGGCGGCCGCCAGCTCGACGGCGGCCCCGCCACGCTCGACGCGCTGCCGGAGGTGGCGGAGACGGTCGCGGGCCGTGCCGAGGTCTACGTCGACGGCGGGATCCGCCGCGGCACCGATGTCGCCAAGGCGCTCGCGCTCGGGGCGCGGGCCGTGCTCGCGGGCCGCGCGCCGATGTACGGGCTCGCCGCCGCGGGGGAGGACGGAGCCCGGCACGTTCTCGAGCTGCTGCGGGACGAGCTGCTCCTGACGCTGTGCCTGCTGGGGTGCAGCTCGCCGGAGCAGCTGACGGGTGCGCACGTCCAACGGTCGTCCGCGTAGCTGGCAGACTCCCCGTCCAACGGTGTACGCGCTCAACTTCTACTCACCGCTCGTCGCCGACCAGCTCCGCTCGGGGCGGAAGTCGGCCACGATCCGGCTCGGCGACAAGTCCGGCAAGTACAAGAAAGGCATGGTCGTCCGCGTGCTCTGCGGCGTCCGTTTCAGCCCGCGCGAGCACGTCTTCGACGCCGTGATCGACAAGGTCGAGGTGAAGACGCTCGGCGACCTGTCGCCGCGGGAGATCGAGCACGACAACCCCGAGATCCGCCGCACCGACGAGATGGCGAACTTTCTCGGCCGGCTCTACAACCGCGAGGTCGGGCCGGACGACCTGATCACGGTGATCCGCTTCTCGCAGATCATGACCGGACCGGTCGTGCCCGGGTTCCGCGAGGACGAGATCTTCTGAAGAGCTAGCGGCCGGCGCGGCGGATCTTCGAGCCGAACAGCTCGTCCGGACGAACCGGGGCGCCGCAGTCCTCGCAGTCGACGACGGCGATCGAGGAGAACGGCGCGCCGCACGCCTTGCACCGCCGGAGCAGCTCGCCGCCGCACTGCGGGCAGGTGTCCGGCAGATCGGCCTCGAACTCCACGAACCAGCGGCGCGCCGCGCCGCAACCGAGGCAGAATGCGACCCAATCCCCGAGGACCTTCCGACGCTCCTCCCGCAGCCAGTCCGCCGCCTTCGCCATGTCCTGACGATAACCGTCGTCGTCGTCGCGGCCGCGGGCTGCCGAGGTGCCAGGTCTCACTCGACGCGTGGGGCGCGGCTCGTCCGTTTCACGGTCCATAGCAAGCTGACGCACCGGGATCTGCACAAGATCCTCGTCGAGCCGCGACGCCACGGGTCCTGGCTGCTCGTCCTGCTGCACGGAAAGGGCGCCGGACCGTCGCAGTTCCTCAGCCAGCCGTTCTTCGACACACTCGTGGCGTAATCGTGCACCCGACGTCCTCCTCCTCGACGGGGGCGACGACAGCTACTGGCAAAACCGCGCGGAGGGAGCCTGGGAATCGATGGTCTTACGCGAGGCGATTCCGGCTGGAACCGGGCGCACGATGCCGCACCGGATCGCGATCGGCGGCATCTCGATGGGCGGCTACGGCGCGCTCCTGCTCGGCTCGCACCATCCTGGTTTCTGCGCCCTCGGCGCGCAATCGCCGGCGCTGTGGCCGAGCGCGGGCCAGACGGCGCCGGGTGCCTTCGACAACGCGCAGGACTACGAGCAGAACGATGTCTTCAAGCTGCGGCCGCCACACCCGCTCTGGATCGACCTCGGCGCGAGCGACCCGTTCCGCGACGCCACCCTGGCCTACGCGCGGCGGGCCGCCGTTCGCGCCCGCATCAAGCCGGGCGGGCACGACCTCGCGTTGTGGAACGCGTACATGCCGAAGTTCCTACGCTTCTTCGCAGGTGTCTGCGCCTGAGCCGAAGATCGAGCTGCATGTCCATTTCGAGGGGACGGTGCGGCCGGACACGCTGCGCGCGATCGCGAAGCGGAACGACTATGCGCTGCCCGACGATCTCGAGTCGCAGTACCGGTTCCGCGATTTCACCCACTTCATCGAGGTCTTCCAGCTCGCCGCGCACTCGCTCCAGCAGTACGACGACTTCCGTCAGATCGTCGTCGAGTACGCCGCCGAGGCCGCCTCACACGGCGCTGTCTACATGGAGGGAATCTTCGTCCCGGGGCTCTGGCGCGGGCTCGACACGGACGAGGTCTTCTCCGGCTACTGCGACGGCGCTCAGGAGGCGGGCGAGCTGCACGGCGTCGAGGTGCGGTTGACGCCGGACATTCCCGGCGTCTACTCGGCGGAGGACGCGGAGAGGGTCGCGCGCTACGCCGTGGCCTACCGCGATCGCGGGGTCGTGGGCCTCGGCGTCGGCGGAATCAACTACTCGTGCGAACCGTTCGCGCGCGCGTTCGCTCTCGCACGGGAGGGCGGCGTCGGCTCAGCGCCTCACGCGGGCGAGGTGGCAGGCGCAGAGTCGGTGCGCGGCGTGCTCGAGGCGCTGCGCGCCGACCGGATCCGGCACGGGATCCGTGCTGTGGAGGATCCGGGGGTGGTGGCCGAGCTTGCCGGCCGCGGCACCGTCCTCGACGTCTGTCCGCTCTCGAACGTCCGCACCGGCGTCGTCCGCTCGCTCGAGGAGCACCCGCTGCCGCAGCTCGTCGCAGCGGGCGTCCGCTGCTCGATCTCGACCGACGACCCGGCGATGTTCGACACCGACCTGACGCGCGACTACGAAGCGGCCGCGTCGCTCGGCGTCTCGCCCCGCGCCGCATACGAGGCGGGTCTCGCGGGAGCGCTGTGCGACGACGAGACGCGCGAACGCCTGCGCCTGATCGGCGAGTCCCACGACTGGGACGATCGCTAGGGTTCCGGCCGATGGCGATCGCAAGAGAGGCGGAACCGGTCGGGTCGCTCCACGAGGTGCGTGAGGCGGGCCTCGACCGCGAGGACCTGCTCGGCGTCTACCGCCACATGCTCGTCACCCGGGGGATCGAAGAGCGGGGGCACATCCTCTACCGGCAGGGGAAGATCCCCGGCTCTTTCTATACCGGGCGCGGCAACGAGGCGGCCGCGGTCGGCGTCGCAACGGCGATGGGCGCGGAGGACGTCGGAACGCCGCTCCACCGCGACATGGGTGTCCACATCGTGCGCGGCGTCGAGCCCTGGCGAATCTTCGCCCAGTACATGGGACGCCAGGACGGACCGACGCACGGCCGCGACGGCAACGTCCACATGGCCGACTCCCAGCTCGGAATGATCGCGATGGTCAGCCACCTGCCGGCGATGCTCCCGGTCGCCACCGGATGCGCCCTCGCCTTCCGGATTCGCGAAGAGGCGCGGGTCGCCGTCGGCTGGTTCGGCGAGGGGGCTTCCGCGCGCGGCGACGCGCACGAGTCGATGACCTTCGCCGGCACGCGCAAGCTCCCGGTCGTCTTCGTCTGCGACAACAACCAGTGGGCGTACTCGACACCCACCCACCTCGAGTTCGCGACGGAGCACGTCGCCGACCGCGCCGAGGCGTACGGCTTCGAGGGAGTCGTCGTCGACGGAACCGACGTCCTCGCCGTCTACCGCGAGGCGAAGCGCGCCATCGACAAGGCCCGCTCCGGCGGCGGCCCGACCCTCCTCGAGTGCCTCACCCTCCGGATGGAAGGCCACGCGGTCCACGACGACGCCTTCTACGTCCCGAAGCCGCTGTTCGAGCGCTGGGC
>DASYOZ010000207.1:0-6693 GCA_036007185.1 Gaiellaceae bacterium
TGATGGATAAGCACGGCGGCAATCCGCTGCCGGACGACGTCCTGGAGACGATCCGCGAGACCGGCGTCGCGCTGAAGGGGCCGATTACGACCCCCGTCGGCGGCGGCTTCCGCTCGGTCAACGTCGCGCTGCGCAAGGAGCTCGACATGTACGCGCAGGTGCGCCCGTGCAAGAGCTATCCCGGCGTGCGCAGCCGCTTCGAGGACGTCGACCTGATCATCGTCCGCGAGAACACCGAGGACCTCTACGCCGGGATCGAGTACGAGGAAGGGACGCCCGACGCCGAGGAGCTGATCCGCTGGATCGAATCGAAGGGCGGGAAGCTGCGCCACGCCGACGCGGGCATCTCGATCAAGCCGATCTCGGTTACCGGCACGCGCCGCATCTTCGAGTTCGCGTTCGACTACGCGCGCCGCAACGGCCGCCGCAAGGTGACGGCCGTGCACAAGGCGAACATCATGAAGTTCACGGACGGGCTCTGGCTGCGCGTCGCCCGCGAGGTGGCCGCCGAGAACACGGACATCGAGTTCGACGACCGGATCGTGGACAACATGTGCATGCAGCTCGTGCAGCGGCCGGAGGAGTACGACGTGCTCGTCCTGCCGAACCTCTACGGCGATGTCCTCTCCGACCTCGCGGCCGGGATGATCGGCGGGCTCGGTGTCGCTCCGGGCGGGAACTACGGCGAGACCGTCGCGGTCTTCGAGCCGACGCACGGCTCGGCGCCGAAGTACGCGGGCATGAACAAGGTCAACCCGATCGCGGAGATGCTGTCGGGCGTCCTCATGCTCCGCCACCTCGACGAACGCAGCGCGGCCGACCGGCTCGAGCGGGCGATCGCCACGGTCATCGCCGAGGGGAGCAGCGTCACCTACGACATGAAGCCGAGCCGCGACGACCCGACCGCCGTCGGTACGAGCGAGGTCGCGGACGCGATCATCGAGAAGTTGGAGGCCGAGGTACCCGCATGATGAGACGGAAGATCACGATCGTCGGGGCCGGAGCCACCGGCACGACCGCCGCGCACATCCTCGCGGCGCGCGACTACGCCGACGTCGTCCTCACCGACATCAAGGAGGGCCTGCCGCAGGGCAAGGCACTCGACCTGAACCAGATGGGCCCGGTGCTCGGCTTCGAGCCGCAGATCACCGGAACGAACGACTACGAGGAGACGGCCGGCTCGGACGTCGTGGTGATCACCGCCGGCCTGCCGCGCTCGCCCGGCATGTCGCGTGACGACCTCGTCACGACGAACGAGAAGATCGTCGGCTCGGTGACCGAGCAGATCGTCGCCCAGAGCCCCGACTGCACGATCGTCGTCCTCTCGAACCCGCTCGACGCGATGTGCCACGTCGCGAAGAGCGCCTCGAGATTCCCGAAGGAGCGCGTCTTCGGCCAGGCGGGGATCCTCGACACCGCCCGCTTCCGCACCTTCATCGCCTGGGAAACCGGAGCCTCCGTCCGCGACGTGCAGGCGCTCGTGCTCGGCGGGCACGGCGACCAGATGGTTCCGGTCGTCTCCGCGGCGACCGTCGGCGGGGTCCCGCTGCGCAAGCTCGTCTCCGAGGAGCGGATCCAGGAGATGGTCGAGCGCACCGCCAAGGGCGGCGGCGAGATCGTGCAGCTGCTCGGCACCTCCGCCTGGTACGCGCCCGGCGCGGCGGTCGCGGAGATGGTCGACGCCATCCTCCTCGACCAGAAGCGCGTCCTCCCCTGCACCGCGTACCTCGACGGCGAGTACGGGATCGACGGCCTCTACATCGGAGTGCCGGTGAAGCTCGGCGCCGGAGGCATCGAGGAGATCGTCGAGCTCGACCTCTCGGACGACGAGCAGGCGGCGCTCGAGCACAGCGCCGAAGCTGTGCGCGACGTCGTCGGCGTGCTGTCGAGCTGAGTGCTCGAGACGCTCGAGAACCGGTTCCAGGGGCGCGACTACTTCGTCGAGCTCGGCGCGCCGGAGTTCACGTCGATCTGCCCGCTCACCGACGCTCCTGACTTCGGCGAGCTGACGATCCGCTACGTCCCCGGCGAGAAGCTGTTCGAGCTCAAGTCGCTCCGCGACTACCTGACCTTGTTCCGCGAGCGGAAGATCCTGCAGGAGGAGGTCGTGAACCAGGTGCTCGAGCAGCTCGTCGCAGACGGCGCGCCGCGCTTCGTGGAGGTCGAGGGCGAGTTTGCCGCCCGCGGCGGCATGACGACGCGCGTGGTCGCAAGCTCCGGAGAGCTGCCGGATTCGTGGATCTCGGACTGAGCGGCCGCACGGCGCTCGTCTGCGGCGCGTCGTCGGGCCTCGGCCTCGCGAGCGCCGAGGCGCTGGCGGAGGAGGGCGCCAGCGTCGTCCTGTTCGCCCGCCGCGCCGAGCAGCTCGAGGAGAGCGCTGCGCGGCTCGGCGGCATGGCAGTCGTCGGCGACGTGACGGAGGACGGCGACCTCGAGCGGGCCGTGTCGACGGCCATCGACCGGTTCGGCGGCCTCGACGTCCTCGTCTGGAACGGCGGCGGCCCGCCGCCGGGAACGGCCAGGGAGACCGACGAAACGTCGCTCGAGTCCGGCTACCGGCTGCTGCTGCGACCGGCGGTGACCCTGGTGCGCCTTTGCCTGCCGTACCTCGAACGGAGCCCGGCCGGGCGGATCGTCGCACTCACGTCGCTCGCAGCACAGGAGCCGACGACCCACCTCGCCCTCTCGAACACCTTCCGCCCGGCGCTGACGGGCTGGCTGAAGACACTGAGCCGGGAGGTCGGGCCGCAGGGGATCACAGTCAACTGCGTCGCGCCCGGCCGGATCGCGACGGCGCGGCTCGACGAGCTCTACCCGGACGGCCCGAACGAGGCGCAGCTCGAGGAAATCGCGCTACGGCGCCTGGGGACGCCGCGCGAGTTCGGCGACGTCGTCTGCTTCCTCGCGTCCGAACGCGCGCGGTACGTCACCGGCCAGACCCTCGTCGTCGACGGCGGCCTCAAGCGGTTCGTGTTTTGAGACGCCGCCTCACTCCCTGGCGCGTCGGAGGCGCGATCGCCGTCCTCCTCGGGCTGACGGTCCTGATCCTCATCCGCCTGCCGTCCGGGCAGTACATCCTGCTCCCTGACGTCGCCCACCCGGTCGCACCGCTCGTGCGGGTGCAGGACGCGCGCCCAGTCAAGGCAGGGGCGCTCTACTTCGTGGACGTCATCGAGCGGCGGGCGAGCGAGCTCGAGGCCCTCTTCCCCTGGATCCATCCGCACGGCTCGCTCGAGCCGGCCGGCGCCATCGTTCCTCCGTGCGCCACGGCTCAGCAGGCGGAGGCGGCGCAACTGCAGGAGATGGCGTTCTCGCAGCGTGTCGCGGCCGCGGTCGCCCTGAAGCATCTCGGGTACCACGTCGTCGTCCGGCCGACCGGGGTCGTCGTGTCCCAGCTCATCGCCGGGACGCATGCGCCCTGCAACCTCCAGCCGATGGACGTGATCGTCGCCGTCGACGGCACGCCGACCCCGACGGTCGCGGCCCTCCGCAGTGCGCTCGGGCGGGTCAAGCCGGGGGACAACGTCGTGCTGCGCGTCCGCCGGGGTGCGCGCACCCGGACGCTCCGCATCCGGACGATCGCGATCCCGCAGGAACCGGGGCACGCGTTCGTCGGCTTCGCGCCGGACCAGGCAGCGCAGATCAAGCTGCCCGTCCACGTCTCGATCGACGCGAGCGGCATCGGCGGTCCTTCGGCCGGACTCGCCTTCGCGCTCGAGGTGATGCAAAAGCTCGGGCGCAACGTCCTCCGCGGACATCGGGTGGCGGCTACGGGTGAGATCGAGCTGAACGGCGCAGTTGGCCCGATCGGCGGCGTCAAGCAGAAGACGTACGGAGTCCGGGCGTCCGGAGCCGACGTCTTCCTCGTCCCCGCCGGGGACAACGCGCGGATCGCCCGCCGCTACGCCGGGCACCTTCGCATCATTCCGGTCCGCACCTTCGGCCAGGCGTTGCACGCCCTGGCAACGCTGCCGCAAGCGCGCTAGAAACCATCGTTTTTCCTGCCGTTCGAAACTGCCGGAAATTCGTCAGTTTTCGTCCACGACAACGCTTGCTTCCGCGGTTTCTGCGCCTATCATCGCACCTCGAGAGCGGCCCGTACTTCCTAGAGCAAAGAAGAGGATGAGCAAACGTTCCACGCCAACGTGCGCTGATTGCTATTTCCGCCGTGCTGGCCTTTGCGCCCTCCCCGGCGAGACGATCTGCCCGACATTCCGCGTCCAGTCAGTAGGACGCCTCGCACCGCCGCCACAGCCTCGCCTCGTCGCGCGCTCGGTCGCCGTACACGCCGCGGCATAGGATTTCTGCGTGCGCTTCCTGCGCCGCCCCCGGATCGATACCGACGAAGTCGCCGATCGCTGGCAGCCGCGGCTCTACGTGCGGCTGATTCTCCTCGGGCTGCTCGTCGCGTACGCGATCGCCTTCGTCCTCGAGAACCGCAGGCAGGTGAACGTCCACTTCGTGCTCGGGACCGCGAGCGTGTCCCTCGTCTGGCTGATCCTGCTCGCGCTGGCGGTCGGCCTGCTCGGCGGGATCCTGCTCGGGCAGCTAGAGCGCCGCCGGCGCCGCCGCTCGCACAAGGCTCCCGAGCACTGAAACGCCCTCGGCGATCTCGTCCGGCGAGACGAAGCTGAAGGCGAGCCGCAGCGAGCGCTCGCCGCCCCGGCCGCCCGGGAAGAAGTCGCTTCCCTTGACGAACGTGACGCCGGCCTCCTCCGCCTCGCTGAGCAGCTTGTCGCTCGCCGGCCCGGACGGAAGGTCCAGCCAGACGAAATAGCCGCCCTCGGGCCGCGTCCAACTCGCGTCCTCCGGCAACTCGCGGGCGAGAGCCTCGAGCATCGCATCGCGGCGGTCCCGCAGGAGGCCGTTGACGCGCTCGAGGTTCGGCTCGAAGCTGTCTCGCTGCAGAAACTCCAACACCGTCGCCTGCGAGAGGTAGGGCGGCGAGATGTACGTCGAGACGGCGAGCGCCTCGATCTCGGCCGCAAGCTGTAGCGGCAGGACGAACCAGCCCACGCGCAGGCCGGGTGCGACCGTCTTCGAGAAGGAGGAGCAGTAGGCGATCCCTTCGCCTTGCGCGAGCTCGAAGACGCTGGGGAGCGGCTCGCCGTCGTAGCGGACGAGCCCGTACGGGTCGTCCTCGAGCACGAGCAGCTGCCGCTCCCGCGCGATCTCGGCGACGCGGAGCCGCCGCTCGACGGAGAGCGTGCGCCCACTCGGGTTCTGGAAGGTCGGGATCGAGTAGAGGAAGGCAGGCGCCGCACCGCGGTCGAGCACGCGCTCGAGCTCTTCCGGGACGAGTCCCTCGTCGTCCATCTCGACCGGGACGATCTCGGCGCCGAGCCGGGTGAGGATCTTGAGCGGGCGATCGTACGTCGGCGCCTCGACCAGAACGCGAATCCCGGGGCTGACGAGCTGCTCGGCAAGGAAGACGAAGCCCTGCAGGGAGCCGCTCGTGAGCACGATCCGCGAGGGCTCGACGCCGTGCCGCTCGGCAAGCCATTCGCGGAGCGGGCCGTAGCCGCCACCAGGGCCGTAGCTCAGGATCGAGCGGCCGTCACGCTCGACCGCTGCCCTCGCGCAGTCGGCGAGCTCCTCGACGGCGAGGCACTCGGGGGCGGGGACGCCGCGGGCGAACGAGATCACGCGCGGAGGGTAACCGCGCCTCCGGCTATCCGGGCAGCTCGCGCTGGGCCGCCCGCAGCGCGCGGATCATCTCGCCGTAGGTTCCCTTGAGCTCGGTGGGCACCCGCCAGACGTCGACGGTGCCGACGAGGCCTGCCACCCGCACCCGCAGCACGGGCGCGTCGGGCTGCGCTGCGTCGCGGCCCCATTCCCGCCTGTGCCCGACGATGCTGAGACCGGTGACGTCGACCACGATTCCCTCCGGGACGTACAGGTCGACGTTGCCGAAGAAGGCGAGGACGGTGACGGACGTCCGGTCGCTCGTGATCTCCGCGTCGCGCAGATCGAGGTCCACGTCCGCGAAGCCGGAGAGAACGACGGCGCGGCGCGGGAGTCGGAGCCGGCCGCGCCGGACGACATGCGCAAACAGCGCGGCTGTGATGCGGGACGGGCGGCGGCGCCCGCTTGCAGGCCGCGCTGCCGGAAGTGCCTCGGAGCTCACGGCGAGCTCGCCGACGGTGCCCGCGCGAAGCGCGGCCTCGACTCGCTGCGAGAACTCCTCGAGCGTGAGCCGCCCCGCCACCAGGTGCTCCCTCAGAACGTGTACCGCGTGCTCGCGGTCGCCGTCCGAGGCGCGCGGGGAAAGCTCGTTCACGACCGCGAGGCTACTGCTACTTCATCCGCTCGGCCACCATCTGCGCGACCTCGGTCGGCGTCGTGCCGACCTCGATTCCGCGGGCCTCGAGCGCCTCCTTTTTCCCCTGCGCCGTCCCCGACGAGCCGGAGATGATCGCCCCCGCGTGGCCCATGGTCTTGCCCGGCGGCGCCGAGAAGCCCGCGATATAGGCGAGCACCGGCTTCGTCACGTGCTCGGCGACGAACGCGGCGGCCTTCTCCTCCTCGTCGCCGCCGATCTCGCCGACGAGCACGATCAGCTCCGTCTGGTCGTCCGCCTGGAACTGCTCGATCACGTCGACGAAGGACGAGCCGACGACCGGATCGCCGCCGATGCCGACGATCGTGGAATTGCCGAGCCCGAGCTGCGTCAGCTCGTGGCCGATCTGGTAC
>DASYOZ010000208.1:0-5228 GCA_036007185.1 Gaiellaceae bacterium
ACGATCCGGAACATCGCGCGGAAAGGCTACGCGGTCAGCGCTTCAAAGCGAGACCGTGAGGAAGCGCTCGATCATCGCGTTCACCTGCTCGGGCACCTCGAGGTGGTGGAAATGACCGGCGCCGACGGTGATCCCGACCTCCAGGTCCGGCTTGATTTCTCGCAGGCGCACCACATCGGGGTTCGCGCCGATGGTCCGCCGGACGAGCAGCACCGGGACGACGCAGAGCCCGAGCGCGCCGACCCCGTTCCAGTCGTTGAGGCTGCGGATCACGGCCGTCGCGATCGGCAGCGGGACGGCGGACATCAGGTCGGCGATCCAGCGCGCGAGCTCCTCGTCCCGAGCACCCATGTTCTCGACCCACAGACGCCTGACGTCCTCGCCGCCCGGGCCCGCTAGCTGCTCCGCGGCCGCGTCGAGCTGCTTGACGGTCTGCGGGAGCGGGTCGATAGGCCCCGGGTCGAGGAGGACGAGCGCGCTCGGCAGCACGGGGTACCGCGCGCCGAGCTCGACGGCGATCATCCCCCCGAGGCTGTGACCCACGACGACGGGCTTCTCGATCCCGACGACTCGGCAGAACTGCGCCAGATCGTCGGCGAAGTCGCGAATTCCGTAGCCGTCCTCGGGAGCGTCGCTCTGCCCGCAGCCGCGCAGGTCGAGCGCCGTGACGGAATGTGTCCGCCCGAAGTGGTCGAACTGGGGCTGGAACGCGGTATGATCGCAGCACCAGCCGGGAACGAAGAGCAGCTCGGGCTCGCCCCTGCCCCCTCGCTCGTAGTACAGCCTGAGGCCGTCGAGTTCGGCGTACGGCACGCTGCATCCTCTCACGGGGCGGATGTGCGCACTCTTCCGGCATCCGACGGCGTCGCTACCGTGGCTTGGCGATGGAGCTTGAGCTCCCGGTCTTCCGAGCGTACCGAGGTGCTGAACCGCCGCGATTCGCCAGCCCCGCGGAGCTCGAGTGCGCGAAAGTTCTCGACTATTACGACGTCGCGTGGGAATACGAGCCCCGGACGTTCGTGCTCGAGCAGGCCGAGGACGGGCGGGTTACCGAGGCCTTCACGCCCGACTTCTACCTCCCAGAGCAGGACCTGTACGTCGAGATCACCGCCATGAAGCAGTCGCTCGTCACCCGCAAGAATCGAAAGCTGCGGAAGCTGCGCGAGCGGTACCCCGACGTCCGGATCAAGCTCTTCTACCGGCGCGACCTCGAGCGCCTCGCCCAGCATTTCCACCTCGACCTCGCCGGCTGACTCCGGCCGCCGGCCGGCGGACGACCGGATCGGAGAGATCCATCTCTCCGCCGCCGAGATCGCCGCGCGCGTCCGGGAGCTCGGGGCGGAGATCGCAGGCGACTACGCCGGCCGCGAGCCGGTTCTGGTGGGGTCGCTCAAGGCGAGCCTCGTGTTCGTCGCCGACCTCTCCCGCGCCCTGCCGATTCTCCACGCGCTCGACTTCGTCGAGCTCGCCGGCTACGGGAGCGCCGGCATGGGCGGGCACCAGCAGATCCGCGTGCTCAAGGACCTCGATCTCGACGTCCGCGGCCGCGACGTGCTCATCGTCGAGGACGTCGTTGACACGGGCCTGACGCTCAACTACCTCGTGCGCACACTCGACCTCCGCGGACCTGCCTCCGTTGCAGCCGTCACCTTGCTCGACCGGCCGTACCGGCGGCTCGTCGACGACCTCCCCGTCCGCTACGTCGGCTTCGTCGTCCCGGACGAGCTCTACGTGGGCTACGGCTTCGATATCGAGGAGCGGTACCGCGAGCTGCCCGACCTGCGCCTGCTCCATCTCCGCTGAGCCGTAACCGCCGAGCGGGCTGCGGCGTTTATCGATTCAAAGTGGCAAGGATTTCTGGGCTCGGGGGACGCCCAGCCTGGGGTCCTGCAAGAGGTCGTCTCCCGACGACACCGGCCGCCTCTCCGGGGGCGGCCGGTTGCTTTCTGCGACTACGCTGCGGTAGTGATCACCGACGGCGAGCCGGCACCCGACTTCACCTTGACGAGCGACACGGGCGAACGCGTCAGTCTCTCGGACTTCCGCGGCAAGCCGGTCGTCCTCTATTTCTATCCGAAGGACGACACGCCGGGCTGTACCGCCCAGGCGTGCGGGATCCGCGACGCGTACGGCGAGTTCGAGCGCGCCGGCGCCGTCGTGCTCGGCGTCTCGCCCGACGACGCCGCCGACCACGTGAAGTTCAAGGAGAAGTACGGCCTGCCGTTCACGCTCCTCGCCGACGCGGAGCACGAGGTCGCGGAGCGCTACGGCGTCTGGGGCGAGAAGCAGCACGACGGCCGGACGTACCTGGGCATCAACCGGACGACTTTCCTCGTCGCGGCCGACGGGACGGTCGCGAAGGTCATGCGCGACGTCAAGCCGGACACGCATGCCGACGACGTGCTCGCGGCGCTCGCGTCCGACTGACGCGACGATCCCCCCGGCCGGGGGATTCCACGAGGCCGCCGCAGGAGCGAGGATCGGAGGTGCGGCGTCATGCACCTCTTCCTGCGCGATCCCACCTACACCGACCGGCTCGCAGCCTTCCTGACGAGCGTCGGCCGGCGTGCCGTCGTCGCAGCGCCCGATCGCGTCGAGCTCGACGAGAGCTCCGACGCGACGCACCATCTCGAGCTGGAGATGTACCTCCGCGTCTGGCGCGTCCTCCATCCCGACGCCGACGTCGAGCTCGCCGTGGGCTAGGCGCCGCGGCGGGTTTCTGCGACGCTTGTCGCGTGCTCGGGTGGTTCCTCTCGCTCTTCCGCCGCGGGCGGCGGGACGAGGCGTCCCCGATCCGCGAGGAGGACGCATACGCGCGCAGCTACGGCGAGCGGAGCGGCGAGATCGTCAGCGTCGTCCGCGTGGAGCCGAAGCCGATCCCGCGCCGAACGGGCGACATGACCGGCGAGCTGCTGCGCCGCGACTTCGAGACGAAGCTCGACGGGCGCGGCAAGGCCATTACTTGAACGCCTGGTCGCCTACGTCTGGCCGAACCAGCGATATATCGGTAGCTCCAGGTTCGCCTTAGACGCTTCTTCTTCGAGAGGCTTCTCGGTAGCTCCGGAGCCGTTCTCGGATTCGTGGTTTCCCGCTGCTCGGGTCCCGTTGGTCTCCGGTGGATCAGACCGAGAAGCGAGAACTCGCTGCGGTTGTGGTTCGTCCACCGGCTCTGCTTGCCTGGCAGCCTCGCGTTCGAGCTCGGCCAAAGCGGCACGGTTTGCCTGCTCCTCGGCGGCCTGTCGCTCGAGCTCGGCAAGGGCCGCGCGCCGCGCCTGCTCCTCCGCCTCCCTTGCCGCTGCCGCCGCGGCTGCCCGCTTCGCTGCTTCCTCCTCGGCGGCCCGCCTCGCAGCCTCCTCCTCAGCAGCGGCTCGCCTCGCGCCCTCCTCCTCGGCAGCGGCCCGCGTCGCAGCCTGCTTTTCAGCAGCCCGCCGCGCAGCCTCCTCCTCAGCAGCCCGCCTCGCAGCGGCCTCTGCAGCCGCCCGCCGCGCAGCCTCCTCCTCAGCAGCGCGCACCGCAGCCTCCTCCTCAGCCGCAGCCCGCCTGGCAAGCTCCTCCTCGGCAGCCCGCCGCGCAGCCTTCTCCTCAGCAGCCCGCCTCGCAGCCTTCTCCTCAGCGGCAGTCCGCCTCGCAGCCTCCTCCTCAGCGGCAGTCCGCCTGGCGGCTTCCTCCTCGGCAGCCTGCTTCGTGGCCGCCTCCGCGGCGAGCTCCTCGCGCCTCTGCGCCTCCTCCGCATCGATCGTGTAGCGCTCGGCGAGCGTCTTCCGCTCCTCCGGAAGTTGCTGGATTCCGCCCTCTGATGCCCGTCTCCACTTCATGTCCGAGGCTCGGATTATGGCCCAGGATGCCACGCGCGTGGTCCCCGAAAAGGATTGATCTCGCTATGCGGATGAGAGGACTTGAACCTCCACAAGGTTCGTAGGCGGCTGGCGGGCGATGGCGGGTCGTGGCCGATCCCGCATAACGAAGCCGACGCAGCGAATCGGGCCGCATGGCTCCGAGGTCGGCTCAGGGCCGAAGTGTCATCCCGGCCTCAGCGTCGAAGCGTGCGGCGCGGCTGCCGAGTGGCCGTTTACGACACACCTCGAGCGCAAGCGAAGTAGCTGTTTGACTTGTGGCGGGCGGAGGCGTTAGATGGAGTGCTTAAGGCCTTGCGCGGCGACGCTCCCACTTTCCACGACGGCCGAGTCGGGTGTGGGAGAAGCTGCTTCGCCCGGGCCACGTGCAGGACGCGTAGAGAGGGTTTGAATGAAGCTTCCCCTTCACACGATGCGCGATGCGCGTTTTCTGCTCGTGTGCGCGGCCGTCGGTCTTGCCGTGCTGGGCGCGACAGCGGTGATCGCCAACGGCGCCGCGGCGTCGCCGGCCGTGAATACGAAGCTGTTTGCGTATGACAACGAACCCAACGAGGCGTACCACGGGATCTGGCTCAAAGACGCCAACGGGGTGTTGGTGACCCATCTCGCTCCCGGCACGTACGAGATCGAGGTCAACGACCTGTCACCTAACAGCAGCTTCCATCTCACAGGGCCAGGCGTCGACATTAAGACAGGGGTTGACTTTGTCGGGCAAACGACTTGGACAGTGACGTTCACCAACGGCATCTATCTCTACCATTGCGATGCCATGCCCGAGCTGATGTACGGCTCGTTCACCGTCGATAACTCGCCGCCGCCTCCGCCGCCTCCACCGGCAAAGTGCGTCGTTCCGAAGGTCGTGGGCAAGTCACTTGCAAAGGCGAAGAGAAGACTCAGCGCTGCACATTGTCGAACCGGCGCCGTGCGACACGGACAGTCACGCCTCCCGCGCGGCATCGTCTATTGGCAGAGTCGCAAGCCCGGCGCCCGACTTCCTCGCGGAACGAAGATTGGTATGCGCGTAAGTCTCTAAAACCGGGGTAGCCGAACGCCCTAAACCTCGACCTTTAAGCAGCGCCACGAACGGCGACTCCTGAGTCCGACGTGAAACTCTCGTACCTCGCGCAGATGATGGGCACTTCCATCCGCGAGATCGAAGACAACTACTTCCGCTGGCTGCAGCGCACGGACGAGCAACTGCCGGAAACCCTTATGCGGATGAGAGGACTTGAACCTCCACGAGCCGAAGCCCACACGGACCTGAACCGTGCGCGTCTACCAATTCCGCCACATCCGCGCGGAGCGCAAGTGTAGCCGCCTTCCGAGCGCCCGAAGCCCCACGACGGCACGTACCATGCCCCTCTGCGCCGCTCG
>DASYOZ010000209.1:0-13743 GCA_036007185.1 Gaiellaceae bacterium
CTCACCGGAGTCGGGGCGCTCGAGGCCGGCGACGATGCGCAGCAGGGTCGATTTCCCGGAGCCGCTGGGCCCGAGCACGGCCGTCAGCGAGCCGTCGGGGATCTCGAGCGATACGTCGTCGAGGGCGGTGAACGAGCCGAAGCGCTTCGTGACGTTGCGGATCTCGATCGACATCTAGACGGCCTCTTTCGGCTTGGTGAGCATCATCAGGATGAGCACGAGCACGGCGATGACGGCGAGCACGACGGCGATGGCGTAGGCACCGCCTGTCTGGAAGTTCTGGATCAGGTCGTCGATGCGCGTCGTGGCCGTCTCGGTCTTCCCTTCGATCCGTCCCGACACAACGGCCACGGCTCCGTACTCGCCGAGGCAGCGCGCCGTCGTGAGGATGACGCCGTAGATCACGGCCCAGCGGATCGAGGGCAGCGTGATGCGCCAGAACCGCTGCCAGCGGGTCGCGCCGAGGGTCGCGGCCGCCTGCTCCTGCTCGTTCCCCAGTTCGCGCAGGGTCGGGATGACTTCGCGGGCAACGAAGGGCACCGAGACGAAGATCGTCGCGAGCACGATCGCCGGCAGGGCGAAGAGGACCTGGAACCCGTGCGCGAACAGCCAGCTGCCGAACCAGCCGCCGCGCGGGGCGTAGAGGAGATAGAGACAAAGGCCGATGACGACGGGCGAGACTGCGAGCGGAAGGTCGATGAACGCGTTCAGCAGCCCCTTCCCGCGAAAGCGGCGGCGCACGATCGCGAGCGCGCAGAGGATGCCGAAGACCGTGTTGAGCGGCACGGCGATTGCCGCCGCGATCAGCGTCACCTTGAAGGCGTGGATCGTGTTGGGCTCGGACAGCGCCTGCCAGACCGGTTCGAGCCCGCTCTGAAACGTGCGGTAGAAGACCATCACGAGTGGCGCGAGCAGGATGACCACTAGGTAGCCGAGCGCCACCACGCGCAGGGCGAGCCGCCTAGGCACGTTCGTACCTGGTGACGTAGAAGCGCAGGGCGCCGATGGCCAGGAGCACCACGAAGGCTGCGCCTAGAAGCACGATCGCGACGGCCGAGGCTTCGGCGGGCTGGCCGTCCTGGATCACGTTGAAGATGAAGACCGAGGCGACCTCCGTGTGCAGTGTTGACCCCGCGACGAGGACGATCGAGCCGATCTCGCCGAGGGCCCGCGCGAATGCGAGAACGGAGCCGGAGAGGATCCCCGGGAGGATGTTCGGCAGAACGATCCGCCGGAAGACGGTGAGCTGTCTCGCGCCGAGCGAGCGAGCAGCCTCCTCCATCTCCACGTCGAGCTCGATCAGCACCGGTTGCACCGTCCGGATGACAAACGGGAGCGTGACGAAGCAGAGGGCGAGCACGATCGCCGTTCGTGTGAAGGCGACATCGATCCCGACCGGCGAGCCCGGGCCGTAAAGCGCGAGCAGCGTCAAACCCGCGACGATCGTCGGGAGCGCGAAGGGCAGGTCGATGACGGAGTTGACGAGCGACTTACCGCGGAAGTCGTCGCGGACGAGCACCCAGGCCGTGATCGTGCCCAGGACCCCGTTGATCAGGACGACGACGAAGGCCGCCCCGAACGTGAGCTTGAGCGCCCCCACCGCCTCGGGACTGGAGATCGTCTGCCAGAACGCGTGCAGGCCGTCCCGCTTCGACTCCCAGACGAGAGCCGCGATCGGCAGGACCACGATCACCGTCAGGTACGTCGAAATCACGCTGACGGACAGGGCCGTGCTGGCCCGTCCGTCGGCGCCGGCGCTGCGCGAAATCCGCTGTGCAGATGCCGCGAGACTGCTAATGCGTGGGGCCTCCGACGGCGCGCTCGATGGCGACCATCCGGCCGTTGTCCAGGTCGAACCAGACCTTGTTGGCCTTGCGCCAGCCGCCGAAGAGTTTGTCGTTGATGTTGAAGGTTGGGCCGGTGTTGTATTTCTTGCGCCAATCGGCGAGGGCAGGGCTCTTCAGGACCGACCGGATGACGGGCCGGTAGCCGTTGGCGGCGAAGATCTTCTGCTGCTTCGGCGCGTGGACGTACTTGATGAACGCCTTGGCTGCCGTGGGTGCCGTCTTCGTTGCCACCATCGGCAGTTGGATCAGCATCGTCGACTTGGGGACGACGAGCGTGCCCTTCTGGCCGGCGGCGAAGGCTGCGTACGCCTCGCTCTCGTAGGTGATCAGGACGTCACCCTGGTCGGCGAAGAACGCGCTGGCCGCGTTCGAGCCGGACGAGGGCTGCGAGACGACGTTCTTGAACAGCTTCGTCACGAACTGAATCGCCTTCTTGCTGCTCAGGCCCGCCTTCCGGGCCTGACCGTAGGCTGCCAGCACGTTCCACTTCGCCGATCCCGAGGGGAACGGATCCGGGGTCACGACCTGCACGCCCGGCTTGGTCAGGTCGTTCCAGGTGTGGATGTGCCTCGGGTTGCCCGGCCGCACGACGAAGGCCACGACCGAGTCGGCTGCTATCCCGGCCTGTGGCGTCTTCGTCCAACTCTTGGAGACGAGACCCGCGTCGACGATCGTGTCGATGTCGAGCCCGGTCGAGAGAAACGCGACATCGGCCGGCTGGCCGGCGACGATGTTCTTTGCCTGCGTTCCCGAAGGCCCGTACGACGGTGAGAACGAGACGCCCTGACCGGCGGGCTGGTGCTGGAAGCGCGAAATGAGCTTTTCCATGACCGCCTTGGGCGTCGAGTAGGCCACGAGATTGAGAGTCGTGCCCGCCTGACGCGCCTGTGCAGCACTGCTCGCACAGCCGAAGAGAACGGTCAGGGCTAGGGCAAAGAAGAGAAGTTTCCGCATCGCGGGGCAGTCCTTTCGGGGATTACCTACCGGCGTACTAGGTATTGGCGATGCTGATACTTACCATAAGTGTTGACCAAGGCGCAAACCCGAACAGACTCCGAACAGATCAGGCTTTGCGCTGCGCCGCGGCGATGTCCGCGAGCGTGGTCTGCTCGAGGACACCGCGGATCTGCGTGCGCAGCTCGAGCCAGACCCCGCGCAGGCCCGCTGCCGCGCCGTCGTACTCGAGCTCGTCCGGCCGCACTCCGCGCACGGTGGCGATCGGCCCCTCGAGCTCGCGGATCACCTCGGCGACCGAGATCTCTTCCGCCGGCCGCGCGAGCTGGTAGCCGCCCTCGGCGCCGCGCTGGCTGGCGACGAGGCCGCCGCTGCGGAGCTGGGCCAGGATGCTCTCGAGGAACTTCGGCGGGATTTGCTGGGCCGTCGCGAGCTGTTCAGCCGTCGTCAAGCCAGGCGGCGCCGCGGCGAGCTCCGCCATCGCCCGGAGCGCATAGTCGACCTTCGCCGAGACCCGCATCCCTACATTCTTCCGCGGGAGCTACGAGCGGGGATGCGCTCGGTCATAGGCGCGGCGCAGGTGGCGCGCGTCGACATGGCTGTAGACCTGCGTCGTCGAGAGCGAGCTGTGGCCGAGCAGCTCCTGGATCGTGCGCAAGTCGGCGCCACCGTCGAGGAGGTGGGTTGCGAAGGCGTGCCGCAGCCGGTGCGGGTGGGGGACGATCCGGCGCAGTGTGCTCGTGTCCAGGCGCCGCCCGCGCACCGAGAGGAACACAGCGTCGTTCGCGCCCTTCGCCAGCGCCGGACGGGCCTCGCGCAGGTAGCGGCCGAGCCAGAGCGCCGCCTCCTCGCCGAGCGGCACAACGCGCTCCTTGCCGCCCTTGCCGCGGCGGACGTGCACGAGTTCCTGCTCGAAGTCGACATCCCCGAGTTCGAGGCCCACGGCCTCGGCGCTGCGGAGGCCGGCGGAGTAGACGAGCTCGACGAGGGCGCGGTTCCGCAGCGCGATCGGGCCGTCGCCCTCGAGCGCCTCGAGCGTGCGCTCGACCTCGGCGGCCGCCGGGGCGTCGGGCAGGCGACGGGCCCGACGCGGCGCGAGACGCGCGTCGGGGACACGCTCCGGCCCGAGCGCGTGCCGGAGAAAGGCGCGGACGGACGCGAGCTTCCTGCCGATCGTCGCCGGCGCGAGCTTCCTCGGGCGCCGGCCGTGCCGCGGGCCGCCGAGCCACGCGACGTACTCGGCGAGCACACGGACGTCCACCGCGTCGAGGCTCGTGCCGCGATCCTCGAGCCAGGCGCAGAACTCCTCGACGTCGCCGCCGTACGCACGCCGGGTGGCCTCGCTCAGCACCGGCGACTCGAGGAAGCGATCGGCCGCGGCGCGAGCGTCCATGCAGGCGATTTCGACATGCGTCGCCGGCCGCCTGCGGCCGACGGTTCCGCCGCCGGGGGCGTCGGCCGGTGCGCTAGCGTCATTGCCCGTGATCGCGAAGCACGACGTGCTCGTCGTCGGGGCGGGCTGCGCAGGC
Organism: Gaiellaceae bacterium; assembly: GCA_036007185.1. GTDB lineage: Bacteria > Actinomycetota > Thermoleophilia > Gaiellales > Gaiellaceae > Palsa-739. Next base: position 4,331 of record DASYOZ010000209.1, read on the forward strand.
ATGCGGGCCGCGATCGAGGCTTTCGACGCAGGCGCGGACGTGGCGATGATCTCGAAGATCCACCCGACCCGCTCGCACTCCGGCGCCGCCGAGGGGGGCATCAACGCGGCGCTCGGGAATGCGTCGGAGGACAACCCCGAGATCCACGCCTACGACACCGTCAAGGGCTCCGACTACCTCGGCGACCAGGACGCGATCGAGATCCTCTGCGACGAGGCGCCCGACGACGTCTACCAGCTCGAGGGCTGGGGCGCGGTGTTCTCGCGGACGGAGGACGGCCGCATCGCGCAGCGCCCGTTCGGGGCGGCCGGCGCGCCGCGCACGGCGTACGCCGCCGACATCACGGGCCACGTCCTCGTCCAGGTCCTCTGGGAGCAGGTCTGCAAGCGCGACATCCTCACCTACGAGGAGTACTTCGCCTGGCAGCTCGTCGAGAACGACGGTCGCTGTCAGGGCGTCGTCTGCTGGAACCTCCTCGACGGCGGCCTGAAGACGATCGGGGCGAAGACGGTGATCCTCGCCACTGGCGGGGCCGGGCGGCTCTACGTCGGGACGACGAACGCCTACTCGTGCACGGGCGACGGGATGGCGATGGCACTGCGCGCCGGCCTGCCGCTGAAAGACATGGAGATGATGCAGTTCCACCCGACGACGCTGGCGCCGACCGGCGTCCTGATCACTGAGGGCTGCCGCGGCGAGGGCGCCTACCTGCTCAACAAGGACGGCGAGCGCTTCCTCAAGCGGTACGCGCCGAACACGATGGAGCTCGCCTCGCGCGACGTGATCTCACGCGCCGAGCAGATGGAGATCGACGCGGGACGCGACGTCGACGGCAACGTCCTCCTCGACCTCCGCCATCTCGGCGCCGAGCGGATCATCGAGCGGCTGCCGGGGTCGCGCGAGCTCGCGATGACATTCCTCGGGGTCGACCCGATCTACGACCCGATCCCGGTGCGACCGGGCGCTCACTACCACATGGGCGGCGTCGCCACCGACGTCTGGGGCCAGACCGAGCTCACGGGTCTGTACGCCGCCGGCGAGTGCGCGTGCGTGTCCGTGCACGGCGCCAACCGGCTCGGCGGGAACGCGCTCATGGAAACGATCACCTACGGGAAGCGCTCGGGCCTGCACGCAGCGGAATGGGCGATGTCGCACACGACCGTGCAGGTGCCCGATTCCGTCGAGCGCGACGCCGAACGGGAGCTGGGCGCCCTGCTCGACCGCAGCGACGGCGAGCGCCCCTGGAGCATCCGCGACGAGCTCGCCACCACGATGCACGAGAACTTCGGCGTCTTCCGGCGCGAGCGCCAGATGGAGGAGCAGGGCCAGATCGTGTCCGGCCTCCGCCAGCGCTACGAACACGTGCTCGTCGAGGACAAGGGCGAGGTCTTCAACAGCGACCTGACACAGGCGATCGAGCTCGGCTTCCTCCTCGACCTCGCCGAGTGCATGGTGGTCGCAGGCATCGAGCGAAAGGAGAGCCGCGGCGCGCACGCGCGCCCCGACGACTATCCGGTGCGCGACGACGAGAACTTCCTCAAGCACACGATCATCCACTGGGTGGACGGCGCCCCAGAGCTCTCGTGGGAGCCGGTCCGGATGACGAAATGGCAACCGCAGGAGCGCAAATACTGATGCAGGTCGCACTCAAGATCTGGCGCTACGACGCCGCGACGGGGGAGCGGGCGCTGAAGGAGTACGAGATCGAGGCCCCCGAGTGGGTGACGCTCCTCGACTGCCTCGACATCGTCAAGGACCAGCACGACGGCTCGCTTGCGTACCGCAAGAGCTGCCGGATGATGATCTGCGGCTCGTGCGGCATGCGGATGGACGGCGCGGCGGTGCTCGCTTGCAAGACGCGGATGTACGACATCGCGCAGTCGGGCCATGTCCCCGTCGTCTCGGCCATGGGGAACCTCCCGATCCGAAAGGACCTCGTCGTCGACATGGATCCATTCTGGGCCAAGTTCAAGGCGATGAAGCCGTGGCTCCAGCCCGGCTATGAACGGCCCGAGGACGGGCGCGAGTACCGGATCTCGCAGGAGCGGATGAACGTCGTCCACAAGGAATCGCTCTGCATCAACTGCGGCTGCTGTGTCTCGGAGTGCAACGCGATGGAGTCGGACCCGGAGTTCCTCGGGCCGCAGGCGCTCGCGAAGGGCATGCGCTTCGTCGGCGACCCGCGCGACGCTGCGACCGTCGAGCGGCTCGAGCAATACAACTCCGAGCATGGGATCTGGGACTGCACGCGCTGCTACTTCTGCAACGAGCGCTGTCCGAAGGGCGTCGATCCCCGCGACGCAATCGCCAAGCTGGGCGCCGAGTCGGTTGCGCAGGGGATCGACCGCGACATGGGCGCGAAACACGCGAAGTGGTTCGTCAAGTCGACCGAGACGACGGGCTGGCTGCGCGAGACCGAGCTCGTGCCCAAGACGCAGGGCATCGTCTCCTCGATCAAGGAGATGAAGTTCGCGATGGGCCTCGCCCGCCACGGCAAGGTGCCGCCGCCGGTCCCGCCGCACGTGGCGGCCAACGTCGGCGAGGCGCGGAACCTGCACAAGCTCGTCCGCGAGCAGGACCGGCAGGGCGCGCTCGGCCATGTGCAGGGCGAGCACGCGCTTGCGAAGCTCGACCACGGGCACGCCGGCGAGTCGCTCGAGGAGATCTACGAGCGGCCGGGCGCCGCGCCCAGGCCGTGGCTACCCGACGTAGAGGAGGAGAAGGCTTGAGCATGGGCGTAGGCTCGACGGAGCCCACCAGGAGCGGAGGCCCCGGCTTGGCCGGGGCCGGAGCGGGAACAGGCGAGACGCCGCTGAAGAGGGTCGCCTACTACAAGGGCTGCCTCGCCTCGCTTTCGGCAAAGGAGCTCGACACGTCGACGCAGGCGCTCGCGCCGCAGGTGGGGCTCGAGCTCGTCGAGCTCGAGTCGGTGACGTGCTGCGGCGCCGGCGACATCCACGAGGCGGAGCCGGACTACTACCTCCACCTCAACGCGCGGATCCTTGCCTACGCGGAGGCGACCGGCTGCGACATGCTGCTGACGGTCTGCAACGTGTGTACGCTCAACCTGCGTCAGGCGAACTACATGCTGCAGGGCGATTCCGACCTCCTCGCCCGCGTCAACGAGAACCTCGAGACCGTCGGCGTGCCACCGTACTCCGGCGGGGTCGAGGTGCGGCATCTGCTCTGGGAGATCGCGGAGGGCGACGGCTATGAAAAGCTGAAGGAGGTCGCCCACCGCGGCCTCAAGGGGCTCAAGGTGGCGCCCTTCTACGGCTGCCAGATCCTGCGCCCGTCGAAGATCCTCGGCTTCGAGGATCCGGACCGTCCGTGGTCGCTCGAGCGGATCATCGAGGCGTGCGGCGGCGAGGCGATCGACTACCCGGCGAAGATCAAGTGCTGCGGCTTCCCGATCATCCAGGCGCGCGAGGAGACGGCGCTGGGCGAGCTCATCCAGCCCATCGAGCAGGCGCTCGAGGCCGGCGCTGACGTGATGGTCACGCCGTGCCCGCTCTGCCACCTCTCGCTCGACGCCTGGCAGCAGAAGCTCGAAGCGGCGACGGGGCGGGAGTTCAGGCTGCCGATCCTCCACCTCGCGCAGCTCGTCGGAGTGGCCGCCGGGATCGAGGAGTCGGAGCTGAAGTTCAAGCGCCACATCGTCGACCCGCGGCCGGCGCTCGAGCGGCTGGAAGTCTGAACAGGCGGCTCGGCGCGCTCGCCGGTGCCGCGGTCGGCTGGGGCCTGCTCGAGGCCGGCTGGGTGCGGCTGCGCTCGCTCGAGCTCGAGCTGCCCGGGTTGCCGGTCGAGCTCGACGGGCTACGGATCGTCCACCTCTCCGACTTCCACTTCGGCGTCCCGTCGCCCGGAGTCGGCGCTGCCTGGCAGGCCGCCGCCTGGGCGCGCGAACGGCGTCCGGACCTCGTCGTCATCACCGGCGATCTGCTGACGCATCCGCGGGGCGAGCCGATGCTCCGGCAGCTCGTGCGGATCCTGCCGCAGCCGACGGTGGCCGTGCTCGGCAATCACGACCTCGCCATCAGCCGCGACCCACAGGCGCGCGCTTCCAACCTGCGCGAGCTCGAGCCGGCGACGCTGCTGAGTGACGAGGGCCGTCTGCTCGAGCTCCGCGGCCGGAGCGTCTGGATCGCCGGCGCCGATCCCCGGCTCATCGTCCGCGGCCGGCTGCGGCTCGACCCGAACCGCCTTGCCCGCGACGCCGACCTCTCGATCCTCCTCTGCCACTACCCGCGCGTCCTCGAACGGCTCGAGCCGGGCCGCTTCGACCTCGTTCTCGCGGGCCACATGCACGACGGCCAGATCTGCCTGCCCTATCCCGGCGGCAAGGTGACCCTCGCGCATCCGAGTGCGCCGTACACCCAGGGCGTCTACCGAAGCCCGTCGGCGACGATGCACGTCTCCGCCGGCCTCGGCACGACCTTCGTCCCCTTCCGCTTCGCTGCGCGGCCTGAGGCGACGGAGCTCACGCTCAGACAGGGCTAACCTTGCTCCATGGCTGGTCAAGCGTCGATCTCGACCGAGATCCTCGCCCGCTACGCCGCCGACGCGGCGCGCGAGGTGGACGGGGTGCGGGGGCTCGTGGAGAGCCAGCTCCCCCGGCGGCACGCGGTCCGCGTGTCGGGCGCGAACGGCGCGGTGCGGATCGAGTTGCACCTCGTGACGGAGTGGGGCGCGTCGATCCCGACCGTCGGCAGGCTCGTGCAGGAGCGCGTGCGCGAGTACCTCCGCAGCATGGCGGACGTCGATCCGGCGGCCGTGGACGTCGTCGTCGACACCGTGGTGGAGGAGCCGTGAGCACCCGCATCTCCGGGCTGACGGGCGCGACGCTCCAGACGGCGCCGACCGTCTGCCACGAGTGCATCTGGTGGCAGACGCGGGGCGGGCGCAGCGCCGACAAGCGCAAGTGGATCCGCGAGACCGAGGAGGCATGGGGCGCCTGGGGGACGGTCTACCACGACGACGACGGACGACTGCTCGGCTCGATGCAGTACGGCCCGGCGGAGCTCTTCCCGCGCACCCGCGAGCTGCCTGCGGGGCCTGCGAGCGGGGACGCCGTCCTCGTCACGTGCGCGTACCTCATGGACCCGTCCCGGCCGTGGGTGATGCAGTCCCTCTTCCTCACGGCGATCGGAGACGTGAGGGAGCGTGGGGCGCGCGCGCTCGAGGCGTTCGCATACCGCTATCCGGAGGGGGAGACGAACTTCGAGCGGTTCCACGTCCACCGCACGATCTTCCCGTCCGACTTCCTGGCGGACTTCGGCTTCGTGCCGGTACGCACCCAAGGGCGGGTCGAGCTCGCGCGGCTCGAGCTTGGCGGCCTCCAGCCGGTGGAGGAGGGGGCGCGCGAGAAGGTCCTCGCCGTCGTGCGCGAGGCGTTCACGCCCGCGCCGGTGCCGCAGCGCCCCTAGCGTCGCATGGTGCTTGCCGACGGTTAACAAGTGGGCCGTACGCTCGTCTCGTGCGTGTGATGGCAACAGTCGCTGCAATCTGCCTCGTCGCCGTCGCGACCGCCTCCGACTCGCACGCACAGACTCACGCGGTTCGCGTCGTGCAGAAGGCGGTCGAGGCGCCACGGCCCGCGACGGTGCAGGTGGCGTGTCCGACTGCGACGAGCTGCGTCTCGGTCGGCGGCTCCGCGGTGCTCGTCGAGCGCGGGGGAAAGTGGAGAGTGGTCGCCTTGTCGAAGTCGCTCAACATCCTCTCGCTCGCCTGTCCGTCAGCCGGCAAATGCGTCGCCTCTGGCCGCGAAGGCGAGCGGCGGGTCTTCGTCCTGACCCAGATCGGCCGGAAGTGGGGACTGACTGTGCCCGCGCTTCCGGGCAACCCGGCCGATCCGTCGTTCCCTGCTCTCCGTTCGGTCACGTGCACGTCGAGGGGGAACTGTGTGGCAGTCGGGTACTACGAGTTTGCGGTCCAAACGCCGGTGCTCGTGAAGGAGCGGAACGGCACGTGGGGCGACGGCGCCGAAGCCCCGTTGCCGGCGAACGCGGCAACGAGCCCCGACCCCGACCACCCGAATGCGGGAGGCTTCTTGGCGCTCGTCTCCTGTTCCTCGGGCGTTGACTGCACTGCGGCCGGCGGCTACACGAACAAGGACGCGCAGTACGGGCACTACGGCTGGTTCCTGCGCGACGCCGCGAACCCGCCGCCTGTCGGAGAAACGCAGGATGCGGTCATGGCGCAGCTGCCGGCAGACGCCGCCACTGTTGGAGATCCCGAAAGGGCTGGGAGTTCTCCATTCTTCGGCTTCGCGGGCATGTCGTGTCCCCTCGGCGGATACTGCACGGCCGCCGGCGGCTACGTGGACACCCATGACGACGAGCGTGGCGTGATCTTCACCGAGACCCCTTCGGGCTGGGCGCGTGGGATCACGCCTCCGCTGCCCACCAATGCCGGACGAAACCCCGCCTCGCCGAACGAATTCGAGAACCCGCTCGCCTCGCTGTCGTGCGCCGCGACCGCCAACTGCGCTGCGACCGGTTGGTACGTGGACAGGTCGGAGCAGCGGCGCGGGCTGCTCCTGTCCGAGGCGCATGGGAAGTGGAAGGCGACCGAGCTCGTCCTGCCGGTCGGCGCCGCCCGGGATGCAATCCCGATCCTTGGCCCGGTCACGTGCGCCTCGCGCGGCAACTGCGTCGCGATCGGCGACTACGCGAGCGGTGTCGGCAGCGGCGGCAGGACGTACGGGCTGATCGTCGTCGAGCGCGCGGGCACGTGGGGACGCGGGATCAAGGCGGCGCCGCCGGCGAACGCGTCCAAGGCGTCGCACACGTTCCTCAACTCGGTCTCCTGCGCGTCGGCGAGGACCTGCACGATCGTCGGCGACTATCAGGACCGTTCGGGCAGGACGCGGGGCCTGATCCTCAACCTGCGGCTGAGCTAAGCGGCGGCCCGGGCCGGCTCGAGCAGGAGTTCGGCGATCTGGATGGCGTTCAGCGCGGCGCCTTTGCCGAGGTTGTCGCAGGCGAGGAAGAGAACCAAGCCGTTGCCCTCCGCAGCGCGGTCCGGGCGGATCCGGCCGACGAGCACGTCCTCCGTCGCCACCGCCGCGCGTGGGGTAGGCGTCTCGACGATTTGCACGGACGGCGCGGCCGCCAGCAGCGATTCGGCGCGCTCGGGCGAGAGCGCCTCCTCGGTCTCGACCCACACGGACTGTGCGTGCCCGACGAGGACGGGAACGCGCACGGTCGTCGCGCTCAGCGGCAGGTTAGGCAGCTCGAGGATCTTGCGCGCCTCGGCGCGGATCTTGGCCTCCTCGTCGGTCTCGTCGCCCTCCCATGTCCAGTCGAACTCGAGGTCGTGCTCCTCGGACGGCTCCGCCCGCAGCCGCTCCATCCGCTGCGCGCCCGCGCCCGAGACGGCCTGGTAGGTCGAGAGCCGCACCCGCCGCAGCCCGGCCGCGTCGTGCAGCGGCTTGAGGACGCACGCGAGCGGGATGGTCGAGCAGTTCGGATTGGCGACGACGCGCGTCGTCTCGAGCGCCTCGACGGCGCGGTCGCCGTTCACCTCGGGGACGACGAGCGGATAACCGTCCTCCAGCCGGTACGCGCTCGACTTGTCGACGACGAGCGCACCGCCCTCGACCGCGTGCGGGACGAGCTCGCGCGAGGCATTCGTGCCGCATGAGAAGAGGACGAGGTCGAGGCCGCCCGCGGCGAGCGCTTCCCGCGTTGCTTCCTCGACGCGCAACCCGCCGTCGAGCTGCCTGCCGGCCGAACGCGCGGAGGCGAAGGCGCGCACGTTCCCGTAGCTGCGCTCGCGCAGGAGACGCAGGGTCACGGTGCCGACGGCGCCGGTCGCGCCGACGACGCCGATGCGCGCGTCGCCGGGGTTCACGCTGCTCCGAGGTCGAAAGCGTCGTGGAGCGCGGCGACCGCCTTCGGAACGTCCTCGGTGCGGACGTGGCAGGCGATCTTGATCGGCGAGGTGGAGATGACCTCCGGCTCGACGCCGATTCCGCCGAGCGTTGCGAACGCCTGCGCGGCGATCCCCGGGTGGCTCTTCATTCCTGCGCCGACGAGGCTCACCTTGCCGAGGTCGTCGCGCATCGACCACTCGACGTCGAGCGCCGCGAGCAGCTCCTCGCATGCGCCGCGATCCTCGAGAGGGGCGCTGAAGACGATCTCGTCGCCGGCCACCTGGAGGATCGTGTCGACGTTGACGTTCGCCGCCGCCAGCCGCTCGAACAGGCGCGCTGCGCCGATGCGGTGGACGCGGTAGAGGGGCTCGCAGTCGGTGTGGGCGACGCCGCTGATGATCGCCTTCTCGAGCACGGGATCCTCCTCGTCGACGATCCACGTCCCCTCGGTGTCGGAGAACGTCGACCGCACCTGCAGGCGCACATCGTGGTTGCGCGCGAACTCGACCGAGCGTAGCTGGAGCACCCTGGCGCCGCTCGCGGCGAGCTCGAGCATCTCCTCGTAGGTGACCGCCGCCAGGCGGCGGGCGTGGGGGACGAGGCGCGGGTCGGCCGTGAAGACGCCCTCGACGTCGGTATAGATCTCGCAGACGCCGGCCCCGAGTGCCGCGGCCAGTGCGACGGCGGTCGTGTCGGAGCCGCCGCGGCCGAGCGTCGTCACGTCGTGGGAATCGGCCGAGACGCCCTGGAAGCCGGCGACGAGGACGATCCTCCCGGCATCGAGCGCGTCGTTGATTCGCGTCGCGCGCACCTCCGCGATCTTGGCCTTGCCATGGACGGTGTCGGTGACGATTCCCGCTTGCGAGCCCGTGAGCGAGATCGCCTCGTGGCCGAGGTCCTGGACGGCCATCGCGCACAGCGCGTTCGAGATCCGCTCACCGACCGAGATCAGCATGTCGTACTCGCGCGGGTGCGGGCTCGGCGAGATCTCGTGGGCGAGCCGGATCAACTCGTCCGTCGTGTCGCCCATCGCCGACAGGACGCCCACGACGCGCTGGCCCTCCTCACGCGCGCGAACGAGCCGGCGCGCGACCTCCTTGATCTTGTCCGGATCGGCCACCGACGAGCCGCCGAACTTCTTCACGACGAGGTTGCGGCCCGAGGACTCGGTGTCCGCCGCGACCTCCGGCACCGATTCGTAGTGCGTCGTCGCCATCGCTACATCTCCCTGCGACCGACGAGCGCGCGGCCGAGCGTGACCTCGTCTGCATACTCGAGGTCGCCGCCCACCGGGAGCCCGCTGGCGAGTCGCGTCACCCGGACGCGGTCGGGCAGCCGGCCGGCGAGGTAGGACGCCGTGGCCTCGCCCGTCGCGTTCGGGTTCGTGGCGAGGACAACCTCCACGACCCCGTCGCTCTGGACGCGGTGCATGAGCTCGTCGATCCGCAGATGCTCGGGCTCGACGCCGTCGAGCGGCGACAGCGCGCCGCCGAGCACGTGGTAGAGGCCGCGATACTCCGCCGTCCGCTCGAGCGAA
>DASYOZ010000210.1:0-23150 GCA_036007185.1 Gaiellaceae bacterium
CGAGGTCGTCGTCGGGGTGGTCGTCTCGGCCGGCACGGTCGTTGTCTGCTCGATGGTCGCCGTCGTGATCTCGGTCGTTCCCGGCGCCGTCGTCGTCTCGATCGTCGTGACCGGCACGGTCGTGGTCGTGACCGTCTGCGCTGACCCCACCCCCGAGGCGATAGTGCCGGCAAGCAGCGCGCCGGAAGCGAACAGGACGGCGAGCGCCGAAAGCTTTACAGCCATCGTGGGCCAGACTGCGGCCGGGCTTGCAGACGCGCCTCATCCCGATGGGATGGTCGGCGCGACGGGTCGACGCCGTCTTGACCCAAATACGCCCGGCGGCCGCTCGGCGTCTCTCCTCGGTGGCTCGTTGACCTTGTCAACGGCACGGCCAGAGTGGCGGAACATGGCGCGCGGGGCCTGCACGGCTGAGCCCGACCTCTTGTGCGCGTCGCGTCGAGCGCCTATGGTCAGGGATGGAGAGAACGCCGTCACGGAGCGGAGGCCGGGGTGACCGAGCTGATCCAGCCCATGAGCGACGTCTCACCCGTGCGGCAGGTGCAGGCGCAACCGAGGGGGAACGAGAGGCATCGGCCGTCGTTCACCGAGCTCGTCTATGCCCATCACGATTGGTGGCGAGCGCGCCAAGCGGGACCGCCCGACTCTTCGGTCGCGGCCGCCTACGACTCCGTCCTCGCCGCCTTCGAAGCCCGCCACGGCCAGATCGTTCACGCCTTCTGGTGCACGCACGTCGAGAGCGCGGTCGCGCTGACCGAGAAGAAGCGGTTCCGAGGCCTGCTCTGCCCCGCCTACGGCTTCCATCGAGAGAGTGAATGGGCGACGAAGGACGCTCCCGACGTCGCATCGGAGCTGCACCGCTGCGACACGCTGGCAGTGCGGGCGAAGGCCGTGCTGACGGGAGTGCGGCAGCGGATCTGCCTCGAGCTCGCCGCCTCCAGCGCCGGCCACCTGCTCAGCCTGGTCGACGAGCGCGCCGGCGCCGGCGACAAGGCGCGAACCGCCGCGGGAATCGAGCGCGAGCATGCCGCGATCACCAAGGCCGAGTCCTACTACCGCGAGGCCGCGAACGGACAGGCGCAGCTCGTCTACTTCGGAGGCATTGCGACGGTCACCCTGGCCCTCGGCGGGATCGCCGCCGCGTGGCTGTCGATCAGCTGGGCTGCTCCGGTCGCCGCCCTCGCCGCGGGCGCCGTCGGCGCCTTCGTGAGCGTGATCCAGCGGATCAACAGCGGCAAGTTCGAGCTCGAATACGACGTCGGCGGACCCTATGCATTCTTCCTCGGCGGCCTGCGGCCGCTGATCGGGGGGGCCTTCGCGATGGTGATCACGTTCGCCTTCAGCGGCGGGCTGCTCCATCTACCCGTCTCCGCCGGCGAAACCACGGATCACCGGCGGTTGGCCCTGCTCGTCCTTGCCTTCCTCGCCGGGTTCAGCGAGCGCTGGGCACAGGACACGCTCACCTCCGTCCTGCCGGCCGTCCAGCGGGCGCAGGCGCCTCCCGGTTCACCGTCGAGCGGGGCAGGTTCCCCACTTCCTCAGGAGCATCTTCAGAAAGGAGCGGGTCGTGAGTGAGGCACCAGCGGGTCTCGCCGTACGGACGCAGAAGCGCTACGGCTGGAGGCCGGACCATCCCGACATGCGCGACTTCCTCCTGGCGGTCGAGCCGGTCAAGGCTCTGCCGGAGTCGGTGAGCCTGCGCGAGCAGATGCCGCCTGTGTACGACCAGGGGCAGCTGGGCTCGTGCACCGCCAACAGCGTCGGCGCGATTCTCGAGTTCAACGAGCTCAAGCAAGCGGAGAAGGATGCCGCGACCCCCTCACGGCTGTTCATCTACTACAACGAGCGGGCGATGGAGGGCACCGCCGACCAGGACTCCGGGGCTGAGATCCGGGACGGGATCAAGTCGGTCGCGCAGCTGGGCGCGCCGCCCGAGACCGAATGGCCGTACGTGATCAACGAGTTCGCGAAGAAACCGCCGGCGAAGGCGTACGAGGACGCGCTCAAGCACCAGGCGATCCGGTACGCGAGGGTGACGCAGACGGAGATGGGGATGCAGAACGTGCTCGCCTCCGGGTACCCGATCTCGTTCGGGTTCACCGTGTACGAATCCTTCGAGAGCGACGTCGGCGCGGACGGAATCGTCCCGATGCCGCAGCCGAGCGAGAAGACGATCGGCGGCCACGCCGTCGTCGCCGTCGGCTACAAGCCGATCGAGCGGCAGCTGTACTTCGAGTGCCGCAACTCCTGGGGGCTCGACTGGGCCGATCACGGCTACTTCTGGATGCCGTCGAGCTACCTCACGAGCGCCAACCTCGCGCAGGACTTCTGGGTGATCGAGCAGGTCGAATAGACCCGGCGCCTCTTGCGGCGAGGGGCGGACGGATGAAGAATGCGTGTTCGGTCTGCGGCACCACGACGACGAGCAGGGGGTGGGAGTAGTGCCAGCAGACGAGATGCACCGGGCCGACGGCGTGTTCGAGGGCGGGGGCGTGAAGGGGATCGCCTTCGCGGGAGCGATCGCCGCCGCCGAACGCGATGCCGGGGTGAAGGAATGGGTGAACGTCGCCGGCACCTCGGCTGGCTCGATCGTCGCTGCGCTCCTGGTGGCGGGTTATGACGCCGGCGGGCTGCAGAAGCTCCTCGCGGACGCGGAATACGCGCGCTTCGCCGACTGTGGTGCGGGAGGCAAGTGGCTCGGCGGGCTGTGGAACGCGGCTGCGCGGCTGCGCGGGATGGCGCCGGGGCACTATTTCCTCGACTGGATGCGCGAGCAGCTCGCGGCCTCGCCCCTGGCGCGAGAGCTGGGCAAGACCGAGCTCACCTTCGCCGACGTGAAACGGCGCGACCTGCCGCCCAAGGAGGAGCTACCCGACATCAGCGACGAGAAGTACGAGCGAGCCACATACCGGCTGCACGTGATCGGCTCCGACGTCACCACCGGGCGGATGATCATCCTCCCGGACGACCTGCCGGACTACACGGAGGTGGATGGCCGGCCACTCGACAAGGACAGCTTCCCGCTCGTCGAGGCCGTCCGGATGAGCATGAGCTACCCCTTCCTCTTCACCCCGGTGATCCTCCACCGGCGAGGCAGATCCGTGTACATCGTCGACGGGGGGCTGCTGTCCAACTTCCCCATCTGGTTGTTCGACAGCCCGAACCCGAAGCGTCCGACGTGGGGGTTCCGGCTGCATGGGGGCGAGAGCGTCCACGAGGGGTTGCCGTACCGGAAGATCCCGCGCCCGCTCTGGCAGGTGCCGCTCGTGAAGGCGATGTTCTCCGCGGCCACCGAGGCCTGGGATCGCGAGCAGATGGAGCAGGTTGTCTCTGCGCGTACCGTCTCGATCCCCACCCACGAGATCAGCACCACCGACTTCGGCCTCACCAAGGCCGAAGCGGACTCGCTGTACGGGTGGGGCCTGAACGCGGCGCACGACTTCTTCACCGCGCCCGACCAGGAGGCGTACTTGAACTCGTTCGGCCAGAAGCCGGCGCAGACGAGCGCGACGGACGACAAACCGGCGGCCGAGCCGGCCGTCACTCCGACGCGGTGACGGACTGATGGCCGCCATCGCAGCCTCGTACGCGGCGACGCCGGACGACCTCGAGCGTGTCAGACAGGCGCTGAACCTCGGCTGGTCCGTCGCCGAGCTCCGCGGCAGGCTCCGCTATGGCCATGTCGAGCCGTCGGGCACGGTCGACTACCAGTTCCCGCGAGAGGAGTTCCACGCGCTGCCGATCGGCGGCGAGCACTCGCTCGTTGAGCAGCAGATCGCAACGCGGGTCGCAGTCGGCCTGCTGGTCCAACCCTTCGGCCTGGACCAGCCACTGCCGAAACGGAAGGAGCCCGCGGCATCCGAGACGATCAAGGCGCTTGCGATGGACCTCGAGAGCAAGCTCACCGCCGCGGAAAGGAGCGGTCACGGCGTCGCTCGGCCGGACACCTATCCAGCGGACAGCGAGGTCGCGAAGGCGTGGGAGGAGATCGCCGACGCGATCTACTACTGGGACGAGCAGATCAAGGACGGTCTAGGCGTTTCGGCGGAGCTGCTCGCCGCCTACCAGCTCGGGCGCGGTCTCTCGGAGTCCTTTTGGGCATTGAATCCGGACGCTCCCGAACCCGCGACGAAGCCGACGTTGACATCGACGGCGTCGCCACCCGATCCGGGAAGCTGGGAGTTCCTCCTCGGGCCGCGCCGGCAGCTGATGCTCGGCGCGTACGTGAAGTTGCTGGAGGGCGCGCTGACACCCCTGAGTGTCCCGGCCGTTCAGGGACCACTCAGCCACTGGTGCCAGCTCGTCGCCGACAACCAGGTACGCAGCCGCTCCGAGGAGGCCCTGGTGGCCCTTCGCGGTCAGCTGCAGAACTGGCGCGACGTGCTGCTCGGCTCCCGAGATCCCACCTCGTTCGCCAAGCACTTCGGATTGCGGCTGGCGTTGCGCCAGGCGGTTCGCGTCATGCAGACGCTGCCGCTCGAGACCGCTCTCGCAGGGTCCGGGATTGCCCTCATTGCCGTCGCCGGGTACTTCCTCGGCGCGGACACCTCGAACAAGGGTGTGGCGGTTTTCGCCTCCGTGCTCGGATTCTTCGGCGTGACCGGCGCCGGGCTGCTCGCAAAGGCGAAAGCCCAGGCCGCCGTTCTGTCCGGCCACCTGCGCGAGGCCTTCTACCGCGACGTCGTGGCGGCGCAGGCAACCGTGCTGCCGAAGGGCGTAAAGCCTTGAGCACGCCGGACACCGCAGCAGCGCTCGCGAAGGTCGAGCACATCGTGGTCCTGATGCTCGAGAACCGCTCTTTCGACCACATGCTCGGCTACCTGAGCCTGGAAGGGGGCCGCGACGACATCGACGGGTTGAAGGCCGGGATGGCGAACGAGTACGGCGGCCGCTCCTTCCCGATCCACCACCTCGACCGCACCGCCTTCGTCGCGGTCGAGGACCCCGACCACTCGGGCGAGGCGACGAGCGTGCAGATCGCCGGCGGGGCAATGAGCGGCTTCGTCGACAGCTTCGCGGCGAAGCTCGCGCAGCGCGGCGCGTCCGACCACGACCCGGGCCTGGTGATGGGTTACTACAACGCCGGCGACCTCTCCGTCTACGACCACCTCGCCGCCGAGTTCTGCGTCTGCGACCGGTGGTTCTGCTCCGTTCCCGGCGCCACCTGGCCGAACCGGCTCTACGCGATCGCCGGCCGCGCCGACGGCACCCGCGACGACAAGCCCTCCGGCCAGTCGCCGTTCTACGACCTTCCCTCGTTCATCCGCCACCTCGACGCGCACGACGTGTCCTGGCGCTGGTACTCGTACGACCCCGGCACGCTTCGCTGCATCGACAAGCACTACTGGCTCACACATTGGGACCGCTTCGCCTACGTCGACAAGACGAAGCTGTCGTGGAAGACCGAGCTGGAAGAGCTGCCGCTGATCGACGAGGCGAGCTCGAGCTTCCTCGAGGACGCGGCGAGGGGCAAGCTGCCGGCGGTTTCCTGGATCGACCCGAACTTCAAGGACTCGACCCTCTACGGAGGCGACTCGAACGACGACCACCCGCCCTCCGACGTGCGCGACGGCCAGCTGCTCGTGCTCTCCGTCTACCACGCGATCGCGTCGAGCCCGCTCTGGGAGAAGACTCTGCTCGTCATCACGTACGACGAGCACGGCGGTTTCCACGACCACGTGCCGCCGCCGGCGGCCGAGGACGACGACCCCGCCCAGTTCGGCCTCTACGGCCTCCGTGTGCCCGCGATCGTCGTCTCGCCATGGGTGCCCCGCGGGTCCGTCTCGCACACCGTCTTCGACCACACCTCCATCATCAAGACGATCCTGCTTCGCTTCTGCGGCGAGGCCGACCTCGAAGACCACGGCGGCTCGCACCTTCCGCGCCTGCTCGCCTGGCTCGACGCCGGACATCCCCATTACATGGGCAAGCGCACGGCATTGGCCAACGATCTCGGAGAGCTGCTGACCGAGGCGACGCCGCGGCCCGCCCCCGGCCGCGACGCGCTCGTCGCCGACGCCGCGACGCGCAAGGCCGAGCAGGTGAAGGCGGCACTCACGAGCACGCCCACGGCCGGAGCCTCGCCGCTGACCGATCTGCAACTGGGCATGGCGCTCGCGGCCCGCGAGCTCCGAGCCAAGGGACTGCCTCCGGCGCAGCCCTAGATGCCGGCATCCGCACACTCGGACGGGTTCACCTTCTGCGCCTACGCCGGCGACGGCGCCGTCCTGCTCGCGTTCGACCTCGACGAGTCGCGGCAGGCGGATCTTGCCGGCTTCGCGGTCGAGTACACCGGCCCGGACGGCAAGACCTTCCCGGTGCTGAACCGGCTCAACTTTGCCCAGGCGATCACCAGCGTCACGACTCCCGAGCAGCGCCAGTTCGTACCCACGATCGAGGCGCCCCTGCAGAAGTTCCACTGGGTGCACTTCCCGCCCGACGTGAAACCGGGCGCCTTCATCTACAAGGCGACCGCGATGCTGTTCCAGCCGGGCAGCGAGACCGCGCTCACAGCGGGCCCGTCCGCGGAGGTCGAGGTCGCACTGATGCCGGCCGGGCCGACACCGTTCCTGCTCGGTTTCACTCGCGGCTACGTCTCCTCGCAGGCGTACGCGGAGGAGTTCCACAACGCACCGGTCGAACCGGCCCCCGCCACCTTCGACTTCGACACGACGACCTACCAGCCGCAGTACCACTGGCTCGGCTTCCACGCCCGCGGGCTCGTCTTCGACTTCCTCGCCGAGGCGCTCGCCGACAAGACACTCTCACTCGACGTCTTCGCCTACGACCTCGACGAGCCCGATGTGATCAAGCAGCTCGGGCAGCTCGGCTCACGGCTGCGCCTGTACCTCGACGACTCGGCCGGCCACGTGACGGGCACGGCACGCGAGCCGAAGGCCCACGCCTGGCTCGCCGCCCAGGGCGCGCAGGTCAAGGTCGGCCACTTCCAACGGTTCTCTCACGACAAGGTGCTGATCCAGAAGCGTGACGACACGGCGCTGAAAGTGCTGAGCGGTTCCGCGAACTTCAGCGTGCGAGGGCTCTACGTCCAGTCGAACAACATCTTCGTCTTCGACGACCCTGCGACCGCCGCACTCTACGAGCAGGCGTTTCAGCAGTCCTGGGACGACCCGCACGGCTTCGCCTCCAGTCCGCTGGCCGCCGCCTGGCACGATGCGGGAGGCCATGACGGCCTCCCCGCCTACTCGGTCTGTCTCAGCCCGCACCACGACCCCGACGTGTCGCTGAAGCGCGTGGCAGAGGCGGTCACGAGCGCGAAGAGCTCGGTGCTGTTCGCGATCATGGAGATCGGCAGCGGCAGCGGCTCGCTGCTCGACACGATCAAGGCGCTGCCGACACGACCCGAGCTCTACGCCTTCGGCATGACGCAGCGGCTCGACGGCTCACTGCATGTGGAGAAGTCGGGCGACCCCGAAGGCGGCACGTTCATCCCCTTCTCCTACCTCTCCAAGCACGTCCCGGCGCCCTTCAAGCAGGAGTGGAGCGGCGGCGCGGGACAGGTCATCCATCACAAGTTCGTCGTCACGGACTTCAACGGCGAGGCGCCGCTCGCCTTCGGCGGCTCCTCGAACCTGGCCGGCGGCGGCGAGAAGGAGAACGGCGACAACCTCGTCTGCTTCACTGACCGCGACATCGCCGTCAAGTATGCGATCGAGGCGATCAAGCTCGTCGATCACTACCGATTCCGCGCGGTGATGGAGAAAGCCACCGACGCCAAGCCGCTCCAGCTCGCCGGTCGCAGCGCGAACTGGGCCGCTCCGTATTACCAGGGCGGCGGCCCGAAGAGCCGGGAGCGAACGGTGCTGGCGAGCTCGTCGTCCTAGAGCGATGAGCTCGGTGGCGTCCTCCGTGCCGGAGGTGATCCAGCGGCTCGAAGCGATCGAAGCGTCAGCGGAACACGCGGACGGCGTTGTCTGTTTCGCCCGCCTGTACCGGCAGGTGACCCAGGGTGTCGATGCCGAGCTGAAAGGGCAAGGCTTTTCGGACGCTCCTTTCATGGAGCGGCTGGACGTCTCCTTCGCGGGCCTGTTCTTCTCGGCGCTGGAATCGTACGAGCGGGATCCGGCGAGCGCACCCTCGGCGTGGACGCCGTTGTTCGTGCAGCGGTCGCGTCGCGGGATCGCTCCGCTTCAGTTCGCGCTCGCGGGGATGAACGCCCACATCAACCGTGATCTGCCGGTCGCCCTCGTCTCGACGTCGCATGCCCTGCGGATCGAACTGAGTGAGAGGTCACCTGAGCACGGCGACTTCGAGCGCGTCAACGCGTTGCTCGGCCAGGTGGAAACGCACATCAAGCGCGCGTATCTCACGGGATGGCTCAAGTGGGCCGACCGGTTCGTTCATCGCCTTCGCCGGATCGACGACGTGGTCGCGATGTGGGATGTCAGCCGAGCCCGTGATGCCGCGTGGACGAACGGACTGGCGCTCTGGGCTCTCCGGGATGAGCCGACTCTGGCTTCGGAGTTTCTTCTGACGCTCGATCGGATGGTGGGGTTTGCGAGCCGCGGGCTGCTCGTGCCGGCCGATTCGTTCGCGCAGAAGCTCGGCCGCCTGCTGCACTAGCCACCGGCGCTTTGACTCGCGGGGCAGCGCGTGCTTGAGTCTGCGCTGCTGGGGTGCGCCGTCCGCCGTCGCGGCAGGTCGCGACGACGTGCCAGGAGTCACGAAGCCTGGGAGGACGTGTGTCTCGCTGGCCCATCACCTGGTACGACGGCTTCGCGGAGAAGCTCGACCGGAAGTACGGCTGGGACAAGCTGCCGCTGCCGATCGCGATGCTCGTGCTTATCGGGCTGCGCAACATCCTGCGGGAGAAGAATCTCTACGACACCGGTCGCGGGCCGCTCGACAGGCCGACGATCGACGACCACCCGCGCTACCTGACGTCGCGCACGCTCGACGGCACCTTCAACAACCTCGAGGACCCGCTGATGGGGAGCCTCGGGAGCCGCTTCGGTCGCAACGTGCCGCTCGAGTACACGGTCAAGGAGAAGGATCCGCTCGAGCCGAATCCGCGCACTGTCAGCCGCGAGCTGCTGACGCGCAAGGAGTTCATCCCGGCGACGACGCTGAACCTCCTCGCGGGCGCCTGGATCCAGTTCGAGGTGCACGACTGGTTCAGCCACGGCCAGAACGAGGGGACGAACCCGTGGACGGTCGAGCTAGCCGCCAACGATCCGTGGCCGCAGCACCCCATGGAGATCCAGCGCACGCGCCGCGACCCGAGCGCGGATCCCGACGGCCCGCCGACCTTCGTCACCGCCGACACGCACTGGTGGGATGGCTCGCAGGTCTACGGCAGCGACCCGGCGTTCGCGCAGGCGCTGCGCACGGGGGAGAACGGCAAGCTGAAGCTCGATGATCGCGGCCTGATCCCGCAGGAGGTCGAGGCACACGCGGACCTCACCGGCGTCGCGGGCAACTTCTGGGTCGGGCTGGCGCTCCTGCACTCGCTCTTCATGCGCGAGCACAACGTGGTCTGCGACCACCTGCACGCGACGCATCCGGAGAAGTCGGACGACGAGCTCTACGACAACGCGCGCCTCGTCGTCGCCGCGCTGATGGCCAAGATCCACACCGTCGACTGGACGCCGGCGATCATCGCGCACCCGACCACGGTGAAAGCGCTCAACGCGAACTGGTGGGGAATCGAGGGCGAGTCGCTCGACAAGCGGCTCGGCCGCATCACCGGCAACGAGGTGATCCGCGGCATTCCCGGGACGAAGACCGACCTGCACGGCGTCGCCTACCAGCTCACCGAGGAGTTCGTCGCGGTCTACCGGATGCACCCGCTGATCCCCGACGACTTCGACTTCCGCGCGGTCGCCGACGACGCGCCGCTTCAGCAGTTCACGCTGCCCGAGCTCGCGGTGCTCCAGGTGCGGCAGCGGTTGACGGAGATGTCCATGAGCGACGCCTTCTATTCGTTCGGGACGATGCATCCGGGCGCGCTCACGCTCCACAATTTCCCGCGCTACCTCCAGGACTTCCATCGCGCGGACGGGGAGCACATCGACCTCGCGTCGATCGATGTCCTGCGCGTGCGTGAGCGCGGCGTGCCGCGCTACAACGAGTTCCGGCGGCTGCTCCACCTCGAGGCGTACGACACGTTCGAGGAGATGACCGACACGCCGGAGCACGCCGACGACCTGCGCCGCGTCTACTCCGATCCGGAGCAGGTCGACGCGATGATCGGGATGTACGCCGAGCCGAAGCCGAAGGGGTTCGGGTTCAGCGACACCGCGTTCCGGATCTTCATCCTCATGGCGTCGCGGCGGCTCGAGGCGGACCGATTCTTCACCATCGACTTCCGGCCCGAGGTCTATACGCAGGAGGGGCTCGACTGGGTCGAGAACAACTCGATGCGGTCGCTGCTGCTGCGGCACTTCCCCGAGCTCGAGCCGGCCCTCGAGGGCGTCGCGAACCCGTTCGCGCCGTGGAGGCGCACGGCCGGCGCGAAGTCATGACCGAGATCGCGCCAGGCGTCCACAGCCTCGGTCACGGGAAGGGCGGCCACGTCCACGCGTTTCTCATCGACCACGGCGGCGAGCTCTCGCTCGTCGACACGCTGTTCGAGAACGACGGCCGGCTGGTGCTGGACGCGATCCGCAAGCTCGGGAAGAGCCCGAAGGACCTGAAGCGGATCGCGATCACGCACGGACACCGCTCGCATCTCGGCGGCATGGCGGCGCTCGTGCACGCGAGCGGCGCGCGGCTGTACGCGCACGAGTGGGAGGCCGACATCGTCTGCGGAGACCGCCGCGCGCAGGCCGTGAGCATCTGGCCGCGGCAATCGCTGCGGCTCATTCCGTTCCAGCTCGGGCTGTGGCTCGACCGCCCGAAGCACGTTCCGTGCCCGGTGGACGAGCTGCTCGCCGACGGCGACACGTTCGGGCCGCTGCAGGTGCTGTACGCGCCCGGCCACTCGCCCGGTCATCTCGCGTTCTGGTGGCCGGAGCAGCGGTTCCTCATCGCCGGCGACGGCGTGGCGACGTGGCCGGAGCTCTGCCCCGGCTGGCACTCGTTCAACCTGAACCGGCCGCAGCACCACACGACGCTGCAGCGCCTCGCCGCGCTCGACGCCACCATCGTGGGCGTCGGCCACGGCGACCCGATCACCGAGGGCGCGCAGGACAAGGTTCACGAGCTCGCGAGCCGGCCCGTGCCCTGAGGGGTCGATTAGCTCCCTGGTGTTTCGCTGAGGCGCCTGAGCGCCGAGTAGGCGCGGTCGCATAGTTCGTGGAGCTCGGCGAGGATGGCCTCGTCGGCGATCTCGCCGTCGACGCGTTCGGCGATCGTCAACAGGACTTCGGTGGCTGCCGCGAGGCGGATCAGCTCACCACGATTCGGATGCTCGTCGTCCACGGGTCGGACATACCCAAGCCGGGAAAGTTCAGTCCGTCGCGGGCCAACATTCTTCGGGGCTTGGCAACCCCTAGTAGACGCTGTCGAGTGGGGATAGCATCCCTCCCACATGCCACCCAAGGAAGAGCGGGCGATCCGCAACGAGGCGCTCTTCCGCGAGGTCAATGTCCACATCGCGGATCTCGAGGAACGCATTCAGCAGGAGGGTGAGCCGCTGTCGCTCATTTGCGAGTGCGCGCGCACCGGCTGCGCCGTCCCGATCGAGGTTGATCCCACGACGTTCGAATCGGTGCGCGAGAATCCGCTGCGGTTCCTTGTCGCACCGGGCCACGAACAGACCGACGTCGAGTACGTCGTCGAGCGACGAGACGACTATCTCATCGTCGAAAAGCGCGTCACCTAGGAGGCGCATCACCTCAGTGGTGAATGGGCGCGGCTGGGATCGAACCAGCGACCCCTCGCGTGTGAAACCGGCGCGGCGTTCGCCGCCTGTAGCCGCCTAAGGGCGAAAATCGCTTGGTTGTGCGATTGGGGAGTCGTCGTCCAGAGCTGGCGACAGGCGGCGAAGCTCGGCACTCTCGCACGAGTCTCGCACGAGTCTGCGCCCGCTCTGCGAGCGCTGGGACGATTGCCTAGTGTCTCCCTCATGGTCGAGCGCCGGGCGATCGTATTCTCCGACCCGCGGCTCAATCACCTCGAGCATCCCGCTTTTGAGGCCCGGGGCGACCGCGACGGCCCGCACGTTGCGCTGATCGGCGGTGTCCACGGGTGCGAGTACTCGTCCATCGCAGCGGTAATCAGGTTTATGAACGAGCTCGTAGTCGACGAGCTCGGCGGCTCCATCACGGCGGTTCCCGTAGTGAGCATGCAGTCGTTCCAGCGGCGCTCGCCGTTCGTCGTTCCGGAGGACGGGAAGAACCTCAACCGCTGCTTCCCCGGGACGGACGAGGGGACATACACGGACGCGCTGGCCCGCTCGATCTTCGACGAGCTGATCGCTCCGGCCGACGTACTGATCGACCTCCACGGTGGCGACCTCGTCGAGGCGCTCGAGCCCTTCACGATCTACGACGCCTCGCCGGTCGAGGAGCGCGCGCGCGCGCTGGCCGTCGCGTTCGGGCTGCCGTACGTCGTGCGCGAGGAACCTTACGCGGGGCTCCTCGGCATGACCTGCAGCGCGGCAGCCGGGGCGGGGATTCCGGCGATCATCGCCGAGGCCGGAGGATGCGGCCGACTCGATCCGGTCGCCGTCGAGTTACTCGTCGCAGGGGTCACGAACGTGCTCCGCTCGCTCGAGATGCTGCCCGGTGCGGTGCGCGCGCCGCGCGCGGACATGCAGCTCGTCGGGGCGTTCGACTGGCTGCGCTGCCGTAGCGCCGGTTTCTGGGAGGCCGCGGTCGACGCCGGCGAGGGAGTGAGCCAGGGGCAGCTCCTGGGTCGGGTGATGACGCTCCTCGGCGACGCGCAAGAGGAGATCCGCGCTCCGCGCGACGGCGTCGTCCTGTTTCTCACAACCAGCGCGGCGGTCTCGGACGACGGGCTGCTGCTCGGCCTAGGCGCCGAACTCGCACCCGTAGCCTGACGCGCCCGGTAGTCACCCACGGAGCGCCGAGCGCGGCGACGGCAGCGAAGTGCAGGCCGGATCTTGTTATCGGTGGTTGCCAGTGGGAGGATGTTCGCGCTTTCCCGCTCCCTACACCTCCGCGGGAGGGCGAGCACTGGGGAGACGGCCGGTTGCTGACGGCTGCCGGCCGCCTTCCCTTCTCGCGGTGCGTTAGCCCGGTTCCCTTCAGCGGCGCGCCCAGCGCCTCTCCCTTGACCCCGACCCGTGGATGCGATTGGCTTCGCGGCGGAGACGACATCGTTTCCCGATGCCACCCTCAGCGGCTCGGAAGGGGACGACATGACCAATAAGAGAAGATTCAGATGGCTGCTGGCCGGTTCGGCAGTGGCCGCGATGGCCGCGGCAGCCGTGCTCGTCGCAGGCGCCTACGGCGGAAGCAAGGCCGGCAATGGGATCATCATCGACGGGACGACGGGCACCGTCGTGAACATCGACCCGGCAAACCAGTACGACTACGACTCGTTCACGGTCGATCTCCTGATGTACCAGGGGCTCTACGGCTTCCCGAGCGGCGCGAAGCTCCAGCCGGTGCTCGCGACCGGGTGCAGCCATTCAAGGGATCTCAAGACGTGGACCTGCGAGCTCCGGCACAACGTGAAGTTCGCCGACGGCACCCCGATGACCTCGGCCGACGTGAAGTACTCGTTCGACCGGGTACAGAAGATCAAGGGCGACCAGGGCATCTGGACGCTGCTCACCTACCTGAAGAGCACGACCACCAAAGGCCCGTACAACGTCATCTTCCACCTGACGGCGGCCGATTCCGTCTGGCCGTACATCCTCTCCACGAACGCCGGCTACGTCGTCGAGAAGGGGAAGTACCCGGCGGACAAGATCCTGGCGAACACGGATGTCAGCAACCTGGTCGGCACCGGGCCGTACCAGCTGACGAAGTTCACGCCGGGCCAGCAGGCGGTCTTCATCCCGAACAAGCACTACTGGGGCCCGAAACCCAAGAACAGCGGCGTCATCATCGACTACTACTCGAAGTCGTCGACGATGAAGCTCGATCTACAGAAGGGCACGATCGACATGGCGTTCCAGACGTTCACGCCGACCGAGCTCACCGCGATGCACAAGCAGAACTCGCTCGTCGTCCACTCCGGTCACGGCGTGGTCATCCGCTACCTCGTCTTCAACGTGAAGCGGCCGCCGTTCAACAACCTCAACGTCCGGAGGGCGATCGCCTATCTCATGCCGCGGCAGACGATCGCGAGTCGCGTCTACCACGGCACCGTGAGCCCCCTCTACTCGATGGTGCCGCAGGGACTGCCGGGAGCGAACCAGGCGTACAAGTCGCTCTACGGCGCGAAGCCGAACGTCGCCAAGGCGAAGGCCGCGATGAAGGCGGCGGGAGTCAAGACGCCGCTGCCGGTCACGCTGTGGTGGACGCCGACGCACTACGGTGACGCGTCCGCCGACGAGTACGTCGAGATCCAGCGGGCGCTCAACGCGTCGCACCTGTTCAAGGTGACGCTGAAGTCAGCCGAGTGGGCGCAGTACAGCGGCGCGCTCGGCAAGACGTACGGCGCCTTCCAGCTTGGCTGGTTCCCGGACTATCCGGACGCCGACGACTACACCGTCTCGTTCTACCAGCCCAAGTCGTTCTACAACAACGGCTACAACAACAAGCAGATGAACAAGCTGATCACGAAGGAGCGTGGGGCGCCTACGACCTCGTTGCGGCTGAAGTACCTCGGCGACATGCAGACGCTCGCGGCGAAGACGCTGCCGACGATCCCGTACTGGCAGGGCAACATGATCGCCGTCGGCCGGACAAACGTCCACGGCATCACCTCGACGCTGGACGCGGCGTACTACATGCGCTTCTGGTTGATCTCGAAGTCGTAAGAGCGAACGACGGGAGGGGCGCCCCGGCTGGGGCGCCCCTCTACTATCAACCCTGATCATCGAGTGACCGGCACCTCGCTCAGGACGTACCTCATCACGCGCGTCGCGCTGGCCGTGCCGATGGTGTTCATCCTCCTGACGCTCGTCTTCCTCCTGATGCGCGTCGCGCCGGGGAACCCGATCGAGGCATCGCTCGGCGGCCACGTGCCGCAGTCGGCGATCAAGCAGATCGAGCACCGGCTTGGCTTCGACAAGCCGCTGTACACCCAATACGGCGACTACCTCTGGAACACCATGCGGGGCAACCTCGGCACGACGATCACCGACAACCGCCCGCTTTCGCAGATCATCAAGCAGAACGGCGCCGCCACCCTCGAGCTGACCTTCTTCGCGATGATCGTCGCGATCGTCGTCGGCGTACTCGTCGGTCTCGTCGCCGGCCGGTTCCGCGATACGTGGCTCGACGTCGGAGGCCGCTTCTTCGGGATCATCATCTACGCGACGCCCGTGTTCTTCCTCGGACTCATGGCGCAGCTCGTCTTCGGCGTCTGGCTCGGCTGGCTGCCGATCTCCGACCAGGCAAGCCCGCTCACCCAGGCGCTGCTCAAGACGCATACGAACATCTACTTCGTCGACGCGATCATCGACCGCAACTGGGCTGCGCTGTGGGACATCACGAAGCATCTGATCCTGCCGGCACTGACCCTCGGCCTCGTGACGGCCGGCGTCTTCATCCGCCTGGTTCGCATCAACGTGATCCGGACGCTGCGCGACGACTACATCGAGGCTGCCCGTGCGCGCGGGATCGTCGAGCGGCGAGTCGTCTACAACCACGCGTTCAAGAACGCGCTCGTGCCGGTGATCACCGTCGTGGGCCTCAACGTCGCGTTGCTCCTCGGCGGCGCGGTACTGACCGAGACGACGTTCAACTGGCCGGGGATCGGGCACGAGCTCGTCCTCTACCTCGGGAACCGCGACTACACGGGGGTACAGGGGATCATCGTGGTCTTCGCGCTCGTCGTCGTCGCCGTGAGCCTGCTCGTCGACTTCCTCAACGCGTACGTCGACCCGAGGATCCGGTACTGATGGACGTCGCCGCTCGTCCGGCCCCACGCACCCCGCACGGCCGCGCCCGGCTCATCGCGCTCGGCCGTGCGACGAGGCCGATTCGCGAGGCGAGCGGCACCGCCCGGATCATGCTCTGGGCCGGGGCGGCCATCACGCTCTTCTTCATCGTCCTGGCCGTCTTCGCGCCGCTCATCTCGCCCTACGGGTTCGACCAGTACAAGGCGAACGGCGTCCGCTTCCCGCAGCTTGCGCATCCCTCGGGGGCGCACTGGTTTGGGACGACGGTCCAGTCGAGCGACGTGATGGCGCGCGTCGTCTACGGAGCACAGACGGAACTCGAGGTCGTCGGGATCGCGCTCGTCATGGCACTCACCATCGGCGTGCCGCTCGGCCTCCTCTCGGGCTACTTCGGCGGGCCCCTCGATCGCGGGCTCGTGCTCGTGATGGACGCGCTCTTCGCCTTCCCGTACCTGCTGATCGCGATCGTGATCGCGTTCCTGCTCTCGAACTCGAGCATCGGAGGGGGCATACTCACGGCCGCGATCGCGATCACCGCCGCGTACGTGCCGCTCTACTTCCGGGTCGTCCGCAACCACGTGATCAGCCTGCGTGAGGAGTCGTACGTCGACGCGGCGCGCGCGCTCGGCGCGCGACCACGGACCATCATTCGCAAGTACGTCTTCTTCAACGTCGTCCAGAACGTGCCGCCGATCGCGACGCTCAATGCCGCGGACGCGATCCTGCTGCTGGCCGCGCTCGGCTTTCTCGGGTACGGGATCCAGCCCACGCAGGGCGCCGAGTGGGGATACGACGTCAACCGGGCCGTCTCCGACGCTTCGTCTGGGATCTGGTGGACAGGACTCTTCCCGGGCCTCGCAATTGTCCTCCTCGTGACGGGTCTGACGCTGCTCGGCGAGGGGCTCAACGAAACGCTCAATCCGGTGCTGCGGCGCCGCCACTTCGGCCGCATCGACTTCGAGCCACTTCCGGAGGAAAGGCTGCCGGAGGAGACGCCGTGAGCGTCCTCCAGGTGCGCCGCCTCCGCGTCTACTACGGGACGCCGGGGCGGCCGGTCCGGGCTGTAGAGGACGTCTCGCTCGAGATCGGCGAAGGCGAGGTGGTCGGCCTCGTCGGCGAGTCGGGTTGCGGGAAATCGACGCTGGGCCGCGGCATCCTCGGCCTGCTGCCGGAGGGCGCGCGCGCCGACGGCGAGGTGCTCTACGGCGGCCGAAACCTCATCGGGCTGTCGCCGAAGGAGTTGCGTCGGCTGCGCGGGCCTGACCTCGGGCTCGTCTTCCAGGAGCCGATGACCCGGCTGAACCCGCTCTCGCGGATCTCCGAGCACTTTCGGGAGACAGTGAAGCAGCACGAGCCAAGCCTCTCCGACGCCGACATCCGGCGGCGCTCGCTCGAGACTCTCGGACGGATGGGCATTCCGCCCACGCGGTTCGACCAGTACCCGCACGAGTTCTCGGGCGGGATGCGGCAGAGGATCATGATCGCCCTCGCGCTCGTCCTGCGCCCGAAGCTGCTCGTCGCCGACGAGCCCACGACGTCGCTCGACGTGATCGTCGAGGGGCAGATCCTCGCGCTCCTCGGCGACCTGAAGCGCGACTTCGGAACGGCACTCCTGCTGATCACGCACAACCTCGGGATCGTCGCCGAGGCGTGCGACCGGATGGCGGTCATGTACGCGGGCAGGATCGTTGAAGAGGGACCGGTGCGCGACGTCTTCGCCGACCCCGCGCACCCGTACACGCGCGAGCTCCTCCGTTCGACGATCTCGCTCGAGACGACCGAGCTCCACTCGATTGCGGGGGCGCCGCCGAACCTGATCGATCCGCCGTCGGGGTGCCGCTTTCACCCGCGCTGCCCGGACGCCATGCGCGTGTGCGCACTGATCGAGCCGGTGGAGAAGCGGTTCGACGGTGCGCGGCGTGTGCAGTGCTGGCTGCGCGGGCCTGAGTCGCGGATCCCCGCAGGTGGCGAGCTGCCGCTCGAGCGCGAGGCGATCGGGGTCGCGGATGAGGCCTGAGACCGTCGAGATCTCGCCCGAGCCGGAGCCCGTCGAGGGTCCGCTCGTCTCGATCCGCGACCTGCAGACGTACTACTCGATTCGAGGCAGCTTCGCCGATCGGCTCGTCGGCCGCGAGGCAGGCGTCGTTCGGGCGGTGGATGGCGTCTCGCTCGACATCCGCCGCGGCGAGGTGCTAGGCCTCGTCGGCGAGTCGGGCAGCGGCAAGACGACGCTGGGACGAACCCTGCTGGGGCTCGTCCGAGCCACCGGCGGGAGCGTGGAGTTCGAGGGAGAGGAGATCACGCGGTTGGCCGAGCGCGAGTTCCGGGCTGTGCGGCGGCGGATGCAGGTCGTGTTTCAAGATCCCCACGCCTCGCTCAACCCCGCAATGACGATCGGTCAGTCCGTCGGTCATCCGCTCCAGATCCACGGTCTCGAGCGAAACCGCGAACAGCTGCGGCTCAGGGTGTCGGAGGTGCTCGAGCACGTCGGGCTCGCGCCGGCCGACGCGTACCTCGACAAGTACCCGTCCGACCTTTCGGGCGGCCAGAAGCAGCGGGCGGTGATCGCGCGCGCACTGATCCTCAACCCGGTGATGCTCGTCGCCGACGAGCCGGTCTCGATGCTCGACATGAGTGTGCGGGCGAAGATCCTCGAGCTGCTGCTCGCACTCAAGCACGACTTCGACCTGACCTACCTCTACATCACTCACGACCTCGCGACCGCGCGCTTCTTCTGCGACCGGATCGCGATCATGTACCTCGGCCGAATCGTCGAGATCGGCCCGGCGAAGGCGATCTACGCCGACCCGAAGCACCCGTACACGCGCGCGCTGCTGCGTGCGATCCCCGAGCCGGATCCGGAGCGCGCGGTGCCCCGAGACCTGCCGCGCGGCGAGGTGCCCGACGCGGCGCGGCCGCCGCTCGGCTGCCATTTCCACCCGCGCTGCCCATTGGCCTTCGAGCCGTGCGGCTGGGAGTCGCGTGACCTGCGCGAACTCCTCGAGGTGCGCTGGGCCCATGTGGCGGGCCGGCAGGGAGTCGAGGAGGAGCAAGCGCTCTTCGGCGACCTCGGCGTGCTCGAGGTTCCCTCGTCGGAAGTCAGGTTTCCACCGCCTCGCGGCGGGCGACCCGAGAAGATCGTCGCGGCTCTCGAACGCATTCGCTCCGAGGAGCCGGGGGAACCGTTTTGGCAGGGCGTCGAACGTCTCGAGGGGTCAGACACGCACCTGGAGGTCGACTTTCACCCACCGGAGGAGCCCCGGCTCGAACAAGTGGGTGAGGTCGATGTCGCCTGCCACCTCTACAGATCAACGAGGTAACGACCCATACCGGGGTGTCTCGACGGGGCCGCCGCGATGAGCCATGTCCGCCTGACAAACGCGGTAGCACGACGTATAACGCGGCGAGTGATGAACGCGACTGGGGTAGTGGTGGTACTGGCGGCGGCTGCTTTCCTCGCTGGGTGCGGATCTGGCTCCAAGGCTGTACCGCCGCCAGATGGACAATCACCCACAGGCCGCACAGTCACCTTCGTCAGCAGCGGCAACTTCCCGCCGACGACCATTGTTGGCCGCTACAGCGTGGTCGGCTGCAGCGACGATGCTCGCACGCTCGTCCACAGCGCACGTCTCTACTACGCGCACAGCACCGGGTTACCAGGCCCGGCCGATCTCTACTACTACGACATGCGCTTCTCCTACGCGCACTTCCAAGCCGACGGCTGTACGGACCGGGAGCTAGGCGAGGCGATGAAAGCAGGCCTTACCGCGCGACAGCGGACGTTCTTGCTTCATAACGTAGCCCGCGACCTGCACCTAGCCTTTCGAGCGGCACTTGACAGCGCGTGACTTTCGCGGCAAGGCCCTGTTTCCAGGGGCTTCGGAGTGGGCGCGGCTGGGATCGAACCAGCGACCCCTCGCGTGTGAAGCGAGTGCTCTCCCGCTGAGCTACGCGCCCGGGCTGACCGATTCTAGCCTGCCACTTTTCTAGTCCAGGACTGCGACGGCGGTGCGCTGCCGAGCGCGCCGCACCGCCGCCAGCGCCGTCGCGCAGAGGAGGGCCGACACGAGGTACGGGACGATGTCGCCGGACGCCGCGGCGACTGCGCCTCCGGCCGCCGGGCCGATCAGGGCTCCGAGCGCCCAGGCGGCGTTCATCAGCCCGAAGGCCATTCCCTGCGGAAGACCGCTCCGCTCGGCGCCCTCCGCGATCAGTACGAAGGCGGGCGTGAAGACCACGCCGTACGAGCCGGCGGCGACGATCACGAGCGGCACGTAACCGAGCGGACGAGGGCCGAGTGCGAGACCCACCGAGACCACGGCGCCGGCGGCGAGCGCCACCTGGATGGGGAGCAGCACGCCGCGCCGGTCGAGCCAGCGGCCGGTGAGCGGGGAGAGGGCGGTCTCGAAGGCGGCGCCGACGAGCCAGACGGCGCCGATCGCGGCCGCTCCCCAGCCGGCTGCCGCAAGGTGGAGCGGCGCGAGCGTCGAGAGGACGCCGAAGAGGAGCGAGGGCAGGGCCATGAGCGCCAGCCCGCCGACGAAGCGCGAGTTGCGGAGCGCGCGTCTCATCGCAGCCAATGAAGGAGCCTCCGGCGGTACAGACTCCAGGCGCAGCGTCCACATGGCGAGGACCACCGCAAGGCCCGCGAGCGCGGTGAAGACGACGTCGCGGCCCACGACCGCGGCCGCCGCGCCGACGACCGGTCCGAAGAGCGCTCCGAACACGGCAGCGCCCATCGCGGTCCCGATCAGCTCGCCGCGGCGCTCGCGCGGGGCGGCGGCCAGCAGCCAGGCGAACGCGCCGGCCCACGTGAAAGCGCTGCCTGCGCCCTGCAGGAAGCGAGCCGCGGCGAGAGCCGAGAAGCCCTGGGCGAACGCGAAGCCGAGGCTCGAGAGCCCCATCAGCGTCAGGCCGATGAGGACGGCGCGCTGCGCACCGATCCGCGCGGCGGCAGCCCCACCGGGCAGCCCGCCCACGAGCGCTCCGGCTGCGTAGGCGCCGACGAGCACGCCTGCGCCCGCCTTCGACAGGTGGAGCGTGTGCGCGAAGTGGGGGAGGAGCGGCGTGAGCGCCGCGAAGAGCATCGTGTCCACTGCGACGAGCGCGCAGACCAGGAGGAGCAGGCGGCGCATTGGCCGTCAGCGTATTTGCGCTTACCGTTCGGGTGTGACGATCCAGGGTGTCGGCGCCGTATGAGGGGCGTGAATGCCCTGCCGGCAGCCGTCCGACCGCCGGGCCGCGTCGCTGCTCCGCCGTTCGCGGACGTCGTGGCGGAGCACCTCGACGCCGTCTATCGCTACCTCGTCTACCTCACCGGCGACCGTGCGGCGGCCGAGGATCTCGCGGCGGAGACGTTCGAGCGGGCGTTCCGGAGCTGGCGCCGCTTCGACCCGCGCCGCGGCGCGCCCCGCACGTGGCTCTGCCGCATCGCGCACTCCGCCGCCGTCGACTGGTTCCGCGCCGAGGCCCGGCGGCAGCGTCGCGAGGAGACGTACAGCCGTGATGACGCGCTCCTCGGGGAGTCCGTCTTCGCCGAAGGGCTCTCACCGGAGCTCGAGCGAGCTCTGCGGCGGCTGACACCGGCGGAGCGCGAGGTGGTGGCGCTGCGCGTGCTGCTCGAGCTCGACGGCCCGAGCGCGGCGCGCGTGCTCGGGATCAGTGCCACGGCTTGCTCGACCCGGCTCAGCCGGGCGCTGAAACGACTGGAGGAGGAGATCGCCGATGTCCGCGAGTGACCGGACCGAACTGAACGGCTACGAGGCGCTCGTCTCCGAGCTGCGGACGACGGCGCCTGTCGCGCCCGAGCAGCTGCGGGAGCGCGTGCTCGCGCTCGCGCCCGGCGCTCGCGGCCGGATGTCGCGAGGGCGGAAGCTGGTGCTCGTAGTCGTGCCGGTCGCCGTGGCACTCGCCGTCGGAGCCGCGCTGGTGCACGGCTTCGTCAGCTCGGGTTCACAGCAAGATGCAGCGTCCCCGGCAGTCGCGCACCGGCTCACGATCCTCCGCGGTGCCACCCAGCACGGAGAGAAGGCGGCCGTGCCGGTGACTACGACCGCGACGGCAGGCGCCCGCGTAGTCGGCAAGCTGTCGACCAACTCGAACGAAGCTGTCCTCATCCCGAAGAACCGGCTCGTCCACGCGGACGCCTCGCTCCAGGTTCAGGTTCCGAACCGCTCGGCGCTCTCGCAGGCGACGAACAAGGCGTCGCAGATCGTCGGCTCGCTGGGCGGCTACGCCCAGTCCGTCAGCTACCAGAGCTCCCACCAGGGCTACGGCAGCGCGCTGCTCGCGCTGCGGGTGCCCGTCCAGAAGGCGCAGGTCGCGATCGCGAAGCTCGGCGGCCTCGGGACGCTCCTCTCGCAACAGGTCTCGACCAAGGACCTGCAGCAGCAGCTCACGCAACAGACGAACGGGATCGGCGCGCTGCGGCGCTCGATCGCCGTCTACGAGCAAGCCCTCCAGAGCGGGTCGCTGTCCGCGCCGCAGCGGGTGGAGATCCAGATCAAGCTCGCCAACGCCCGGCACGCGCTCACGCAACTGCGGCGCGCACGCACCGGCACGCTGGCGTCTGCGGCGACCGCCGACATCTCGCTCGAGCTCACGACACGCCAGCATGCGGTCGTGGTCACCCATCATCCGCGCGGCCGCTTCGGCCGGCTGCTCGGCTCGGCCGCAGGCTTCCTCGCGCTCGAGGGGATCATCGTCCTCTACGCGCTCATCGTGCTCAGCCCGCTCGTCCTGCTCGGCGGACTCGCTTGGTGGCTCCTGCGCGAGCGGCGCCGCCGCGAGGAACGGCTGCTCGCCTCCGCCTGATCTGCTGGAATACGCTTCGTGCTGCTCGGCGCAGAGCTCTCGACCGGCCACGAGATCGGCCTGATCGTCGTGGCCGCCATGTTCATCGCGTTCGCGCTCGCGTCGTCGTTCCTCGTCCCGCGCTACAAGCCGGACTTCCCGGGCCCGAATGGCATCGGAGTGTTCGCCATCGCCTCGATCGTCATGTTCCTCCTGATGGTCTTGGCGATCAATTTCTTCGGCTGAGGCGCGACAGGCACTTCGGTACCCTGTGCGGACTTCGGAGAAGTGGCCGAGTGGCTGAAGGCGGCGCCCTGCTAAGGCGTTATGGGGCTGAATGGCTCCATCGAGGGTTCGAATCCCTCCTTCTCCGCTAGCGCAGCGCCCGCCGCGGTTCTGCGCCCACCCGCGGAGG
>DASYOZ010000211.1:0-2443 GCA_036007185.1 Gaiellaceae bacterium
TCCGGCGTGACCGGCGAGGAGCTGCTGCGGATGCTCGAGATCCGCCTCGACAACGTCGTCTACCGGCTCGGCTTCGCCGTCTCGCGGGCCCAGGCGCGCCAGCTCGTGCGCCACGGCCATTTCCAGGTCAACGGGCGGCGCGTCAACATCCCGAGCTACCAGGTGCGTCCGAACGACATCGTCACCGTCGCGCCGAGCTCCTCGGCGCAGCAGGTGATCCGCGACGCCACCGATCTCGTCTCCACGGTCGCCCCATGGCTCCAGGCCGACCACGACGGGCTCACGGGCAAGGTGCTCAAGCAGCCCGAGCGCGACGAGATCGACACGCCCGTACAGGAGCAGCTGATCGTCGAGCTCTACTCGAAGTAACGGAAAGAGGGAATTTCTTTGGCGACACGTGAAATGGACTTCCAGATCCCGAAGATCGTCCACGAGGACGCGGACGACCATCGCGGGGTCTTCGTAATCGAGCCGCTCGACCGCGGCTTCGGCCACACCTTCGGCAACTCGCTGCGGCGCGTGCTGCTCTCGTCGCTGGAGGGCGCCGCTGTTACCTCCGTGAAGGTGGAGGGAACGGCGCACGAGTTCACGACCCTGCCGGGCGTCCGCGAGGACGTGACCGACATCATCCTCAACCTCAAGAACCTCGTTGCGCGGCTGCACGGCGAGTCGCCCGAGATCGAGGTGCACATCGCGAAAAAGGGCCCGGGCTCGGTCACGGCCGCCGACATCGAGGCGCCCGCCGACCTCGAGATCCTCAACCCGGAGCTCGAGATCGCGAACCTGTCCGACAAGGGCCGCCTCGGATCACGCTGACGATCGGCCGCGGCCGCGGCTACTCGCCGGCGGAGCTCAACCGTGGGCCCCAGCACACCATTGGCGTCATCCCGATGGACTCGATCTTCTCGCCGGTGCGGCGCGTCGCGTACCAGGTCGAGGCAGCCCGCGTCGGGCAGCGGACGGACTACGACAAGCTCACCCTCGACATCACGACCGACGGCTCGGTCGAGCCGAAGGACTCGCTCGCCGAGGCGGCCGAGATCCTGATCCGGCAGCTCGCGATCTTCACCGACCTCGACCGGATCGAGGGCTTCGGGGAGGCGGCTCCGGTCGACGGCGGCGTCACGCCGGAGGCCGCGCTCGCGCACGGGATGGAGAACTTCCCGATCGAGGAGCTCGAGCTCGGCGTCCGCTCCTACAACTGCCTGAAGCGAGTCGGGATCGAGACGATCGGCGACCTCGTGATGAAGACGGAGCAGGAGCTCGCTGCGATCCCGAACTTCGGCAAGAAGTCGATCGAGGAGGTGCGCGAGACGCTCGGGCAGCACGGGCTCCACCTTCGCGGCGAGAACGGCTCAGGCGGCTTCGAGTAGAGCAGCGATGCGCCACGCCCGCACAGGCAAGAAGCTCGGCCGCGACTCGGCGCACCGCAAGGCGCTGTACTCGAACCTCACGTGCTCGCTCATCGAGCACGGCCGGATCCGGACCACCCAGGCCAAGGCGAAGGCCGTGAAGCCGTTCGCCGAGCAGATGATCACGCTCGGGCGGCGCGGCGACCTCCATGCGCGGCGGCAGGCGCTGTCCGTGCTCCGCTCGCAGGAGATCGTGCACAAGCTCTTCGCCGATGTCGGGCCGCGGATGGCCGACCGGCCGGGCGGTTATTCCCGGATCGTCAAGCTCGGCCACCGCTCCGGCGACGCCGCGGAAATGGTGTATCTCGAGCTCGTCGACTACGAGCCGTAGCCGCTAGCTGCCAACGGGGGAGCCCAGGAGGCTTCCCAAGCCGGCGCTGATGCCGGCGATGATGATCCCTGCGAACGTGACGATGCCGAGAGCGCGGATGAACGTGTCCTGGAAGAACCGCCAGCGGAGGTACGCGAGCATCAGCAGCTCGAATCCGACGACCGCGATCGCGAAAAAGAGCGCGACGTGGTACTGGGGGATGAGGAATGGCAGGGTGTGGAGGATCCCACCGAAGAAGGTGCCGCCGCCGGTGATCAGCCCCCGTGACAAGGGCGTACCGCGGCCGGTGAGCTCGCCGGTATCCGAGAGCCCTTCGGAGAAGCCCATGCTGATCGCGGCGCCGAGCGACGTTGCGAGACCGGCGATGAACGCGTAGCGGGTGTCGTGCGAGGCGAGGACGACTGCGAAGATCGGCGCGAGCGTCGAGAGCGAGCCGTCGATGAGGCCGACCATCGCCGGCTGGACGCGCTGAAGGAGGAAGGCATGCTCGTCCGGCATTCGTTAGAGTATAACAAAAATTGTGCAAGTCAGTAGAGCATAAGGCACACCTGACAAACAGAGTCAGGATGCCCTGACGTGCGGCTCATCCTGACGCTCGAGTACGACGGCGCACCGTTCCACGGATGGGCGGCGCAGCCCGGGCTGCCGACCGTTGAGTCGGCTCTGCGGGACGCGCTCGCCGAGACCTTCTCGTCGGTGG
>DASYOZ010000212.1:0-2704 GCA_036007185.1 Gaiellaceae bacterium
GATCATGATGGGCCTCCCGCTCGCCCAGGTCGCGCTCCACTTCGGGGCGGACGACGTCCAGGGCACGGTCGTGCGGGAGAAGATCTTCCAGGCTGCGGGTGCGAGCGCGGGCACCGAGCAGAAGGTCGCGGAGCTCGTCCGCGTCGTCCGCGAGGCGGGCCGGATCCCGGTCCAGCGCGACAGCCTCTACAACGAGCTGCGCCGATGGTAAACCTCGCTGAGATCTCGCTCGCACCCGACGTGGTCTGGGTCGGCGTCCTGCCCGGCCAGCTCTGCCGCAGCGCCGACCAGGTGAACGCGCGGCTGGAGCAGGTGCAGCACAGCGGCCGCTCGTACTCGCCGGAGGTGCTGGCCGAGCGCGACGGCGTGGTGCTGTTCGATCCGCACGTGGAACCGCCCGCGGAGATCCCGGAGCTGCACCAGATCGCAATCGTGCACGATAACCAGGTTCAGGAGATCCGCGACTATCCGACCCGGGTCGTCGCGGAAGCGGCGTTCGAGGCGATGCAGTGATCCGTCTCGGCCGCATCTCGTACGTGAACATGGCGCCGGTCTTCCACCGCGTCGACGCCGAGGTGGAGGAGGTGCAGGGCGTTCCGACCGAGCTGAACCGGATGCTCCTCGCCGGCGAGCTCGACACGGCCCCGATCTCCTCGATCGAGTACGCGCGCAACGCCGACGGGCTCCGTCTACTGCCGCGGCTCTGCGTCGCGTCGGAGGGCGCCGTCGACTCGATCCAGCTCGTCTCGAGGAAGCCGCTCGAGCAGGTGCGCACCGTCGCCGTGACGCCGGAGTCCGCGACCTCCGTCGCGCTGACGAAAGTGCTGCTCCCTGAGGCCGAGCAGGCGCCGCTCCACGCGTACGAGTCGGGCGAGGCCGAGGCGAAGCTCCTGATCGGCGACGCCGCGCTCCGCTCCGCGTTCGAGGACCCGACTCCGCACCACGACCTCGGCCGGCTCTGGCTCGAGCGGACCGGGCTGCCCATGGTGTTCGCGGTCTGGGCATGCCCGGAGCCGCTCGCGGAAGGGCTCGCGGAGCTCGAGGACGCGCTCGTCGCGTCGGTCCGGCTTGCCCGCGCCGAGCCGGAACGGCTCGCGTACGCGGCGGCCGACCGGTACGGCTATCCCGCGGGCTTCCTGGCACGCTACTTCGAGAAGCTCCGCTACCGCTTCGGCCCGCGCGAGCGCGCCGGCCTCTACACGTTCCTCGAGCTGGCGCGCGATGCCGGCCTGCTCGAGACGGTGCCGGAGCTGCGCTTCGTCCAGACCGCAGGCGCAGCGGTCGCATGAGCGTGGCCGAGCGGATTCCCGTCGCCGAGATCCTCGAGAAGGCGATGTCAGGGGAGCGGATCTCGGACGAGGACGCCGTCGAGCTCCTCCGCTCCCGCGACCTCGTGGCCGTCGGGCGGGCCGCGAACGAGGCCCGCAACCGGCTCCACGACCCGGAACGCGTCACCTTCATCATCGACCGCAACCTCAACTACACGAACGTCTGCGTCACCGACTGCGACTTCTGCGCCTTCTACCGGCCGCCGGGCGACCAGCGTGAGGGCTACCTCCTGCCGAAGCCGGTCATCTTCAAGAAGATCGAGGAGACGCTCGCGCTCGGCGGCACCGGCCTGCTCATGCAGGGCGGCCATCACCCCGACCTCGGCGTCGACTACTACGAGGATCTCTTCTCATCCATCAAGGCGCGCTACCCGATCCACCTGCACGCGCTCTCGCCGTCGGAGATCGTGCACGCCGCGCGCCGCTCGAAGCTGACCGTCCCCGAGACGCTCGCGCGGCTCCGTGACGCCGGCCTCGACTCGAGTCCCGGCGGCGGGGCCGAGATCCTCGTCGACCGCGTGCGGGAGATCATCGCGCCGAAGAAGGTGAAGACGAAGGAGTGGCTCGGCGTGATGCGCCACGCGCACCGGCTCGGGATCTCGACGACCGCGACGATGATGTACGGGCACGTCGAGACCCTCGAGGAGCGGGTCGAGCACTTCCGGCGGATCCGCGAGCTGCAGGACGAGACCGGCGGCTTCCGCGCCTTCTTCTCGTGGACGTTCCAGGACGACGGCAACCGGCTCGTCTCACTCGTCCCCGCCGAGGCGCGGCCCACCTCGTTCGACTACCTCCTCACGCAGGCGGTCTCCCGCCTCTACCTCGACAACGTGCCGCACATCGGCTCGTCCTGGGTGACGCAAGGGAAGAAGATCGGCCAGGTCGCGCT
Source organism: Gaiellaceae bacterium (assembly GCA_036007185.1). Lineage (GTDB taxonomy): Bacteria > Actinomycetota > Thermoleophilia > Gaiellales > Gaiellaceae > Palsa-739. The sequence goes on from DASYOZ010000212.1 coordinate 2,218, forward strand.
CGGCTTCGGGGCCGACGACCTCGGCTCGGTGATGATCGAGGAGAACGTCGTCTCGGCCGCGGGCACGACGCACCGAACGAGCGCCGAGGAGCTCGTCCACCTGATCCGCTCGCTCGGCAAGACCGCCGTCCAGCGGGACACGCTCTATCGGCCCGTCAAAGTCTGGGCCTAGCTCGCGGGTGCTGCGCACCCGCTCGCTGGGAGAAGGAACTCCGCCAACCGGAGAGCGCGGTCTCCGGTTGGCTCCGTGCTGTTCTGGTTTTTCGATGCTCTGGACGGGTTGGCTTCCGGGTGCGCTCGCGCGTGGCGGAGGCCGGCGCGAGCGCAGTGCGGCCTGCGGCTAAGTCACCGCTAAAGCGGATGTCTTAGCCTCCGGCCCTTCGCCTGGTTCTGGACAAGCGATTCGAGCCTTCACTTCGGCGAGGGCGGGGGCGTAACGGCACGTTACGTCGCCGCCGGATCTTCGCGGGCGGACGCGCCGAAGGCC
>DASYOZ010000213.1:0-5164 GCA_036007185.1 Gaiellaceae bacterium
GCACGCCGCCGAGTTCCATCGCTCCCGTGGCCGCGAGGATGCGGCGCTGCGCTACGAGGAGCGACTCGCCGAGCTCACGCCGAGCACCGCGCCGATCGCCTGAGTCGAGGAGGCGTCCGGCGACTCGCTGATCACGGTCGCGGGCCGCTCGAAGCGCTCGAGCGCGTCCCGGAGCGGCTCCGCGCGGAGCGTCCCCTCGCCGTAGGGGAGGTGCTTCGTCTCGTTGCGGTTCGCGTACTGGATGTCGCTGAAGTGGATATGGAACGGCGCGCCCGGCTCGAGCACGGCGTCGGCGGCAGCGAGGGCGCCGGCAAACGCATCCGCCTCGAGAAAGGCGCCGTCGCTCGTCGCGTGCATGTGGGCGAAGTCGAGCACCGGCCGGACGAAGTCGACCTGCGCCGCGATCGCGAGCACGTCCTCCACGGTACCGAGGTCGCGCACGCGGCCCATCACCTCAACCCCGAAAGGGACGAGCCTGCCCTTCGCTTCCAGCCGCTCGCGCAGGTCGCCGAGCTGGTCGATGACGTCCGCGATGGCCCGTTCCCGCTCGCGGCCGAGCAGGAAGCCGGGATGGAAGACGATCAGCTGCGCGCCACACGCCTGGGCGAGCCCCGCCGTGTGGTCGAGCATGCCCAGCGCCATCTTGAACTTCTTGCCGCGGTCGGCATGGCCCATGAAGGCGGCAAGCGGCGCGTGTACTGAGAGCGCGACGTCGGAGGCGACCGCTGCCTCGCCGAGCCGTGGAGCCGCCTCGTAGTCGAGCCAGAAACCGCCGGCGAACCCGAACTCGCAGGCCCGGTATCCCTCCGCAACGAGCGCCGCGAGGGCCTCTTCGAAGCTCGCCGCCTCCGGCAGGCCACTGGGGCCGTAGCGGATCTCTCCCACAAGCTCAGCCTATGCCGTCCGACCCTTTTTCTACTTTTTTGCCATGCCCAAGCGACCCTCCCGGATCGACCTGCTCGAGCTCGACATCGACCTACGTCTCGCGGATCTCTGGCGGGAGACTCTCGAGGTGGCGGACTGGAACCTCGAAGTCGTCGCGGCCTTCCTCCGGGCCGCCTACGGCAAGGGCTACTGCGACGCGCTCACTGAGGATGCGCCCGGCTCGCTCTGCCACGAGCACGGGTACCGCATCCCGGCGCGGTCGCCGGTCAAGACGCCGAAGAGCTAGCGGCCGGTCAGGTTCGACTGCCGCTGCCGCCGGCGGCCGGGGCTACGATGCGCGGGTGGGATCGAGTCCTGCGCGTCTTGTGATCGCGCTGTCGGTGGCGGCCGCTCTCGCCGTCTTCGTGGTCTACACGGCGCTCGCCGGGAACGGCGTCGCCCAGCTTACGCCGAGCACGGTCGTCGGCCACGCCGGAGACGTCACGCTCGTCGGCGCAGTGGTCGGCCCGGTCAAGGGCAACGCGTACGCGAACGGCGGCCTCCGCTTCCGGCTCAAGGACATCGGCAGCGCGACGGCCTCGCGCGTCCCGGTCGATTACCGGGGCAGCGTCCCCGACCTGTTCAAGGTCGGACGCCACGTCGTCGTCGAAGGCACGCTCCGCAACGGCGTCTTCGTCGCGAAGCCGGGCTCGCTCGTGACGAAGTGCCCCTCGAAGTACGCGCCGGCGAAGAGCAGCTCCAACACGTAATGGCCGCGCTCGGGCGCGCCGCGCTTCTTCTCGCCTTCGGCCTCGTCGCGTACGCCCTGATCGCCGGCTCGTACGCGGCGTGGAAGCGGCGCCGCAGGCTCGCGCTCTCGGCCCAGAACGCGCTTCTCGCCGCCTTCCCGGCGACGCTCGTCGCGGCCGGCGTCCTGCTCGTCTCGCTCGGGCGCCGCGACATGACTTTTGTCTACGTCTGGCAGCACACGAGTCACAAACTGCCGCTCGGCTACGCGCTGTCCGCCTTCTGGGGCGGGCAGGAGGGGTCGCTGCTCCTCTGGCTGCTCGTGCTTACGGGCTACGCGGGGCTCGCCGTCTGGCTCAACCGCCGCTCCCGCGAGCTGGTCGCCTGGACCGTGCCCGTGTTCGGGCTCGTCGCCATCTTCTTCGCCTTCATGCTCTGCTTCGTCTCGAGCCCGTTCCACGTCCAGCCGGCGCCCGCCGACGGCCAGGGGATGGTGCCGAGCCTGCAGAACCCGTACATGCTGGCCCACCCGCCGCTGCTCTACCTCGGCTACGTCGGGCTCACCGTCCCGTTCGCCTTCGCGATGGGCGCGCTCCTCTCCGGCCGCACGGACGAGCGCTGGATTGTCGCCACGCGCCGCTGGACGCTCGCGGCGTGGACGTTCCTCGGCGTCGGCCAGCTGATCGGCGCCCACTGGGCGTACGTCGAGATCGGCTGGGGCGGCTACTACGCCTGGGATCCGGTCGAGAACGCGGCGCTCATGCCGTGGCTCGCGGCCACGGCGTTCCTCCACTCGGTGATGATCCAGGAGAAGCGCGGGATGTTGAAGGTCTGGAACATGATCCTCGTCGCGCTCGCCTTCAACCTCTCGCTTTTCGGCACGTTCCTCACCCGCTCGGGCGTGATCGACTCGATCCACTCGTTCTCGCAGAGCTCGATCGGCGGCTGGTTCCTCGGCTTCCTAGCTTTCATGGTCGTCTTCTCGGTCGTGCTGATCCGCTGGCGGCTGCCGCTGCTGCGGACGAAGACGCGGCTAGAGTCGCTGGTCTCGCGCGAGGCGACGTTCCTCTACAACAACCTGCTGCTCGTCGCCCTCTGCCTGACGATCCTCTGGGGCGTCCTCTACCCGATCCTCTCGGAGGCGGTGCGGGGCCAGACGCGCACGGTCTCGAAGCCGTACTACGACTTCTTCCTCCATACGTTCGGACTGCCGCTGCTGCTCCTGATGGGGATCGGGCCGCTCGTCGCCTGGAGGAGGGCGTCGCTCCGCTCGCTCGGGAAGACGTTCCTCACCCCGTTCGCCGCAGCGGTCGCGACCGGCGTGGTGTTGCTCGCGCTCGGCTTCGGGAGCTCGTGGCCGGGCCTGCTCGCATACACGTTCGCCGCCTTCGTCCTCGCCTCGATCGTGCTCGAGTTCGTGCGCGGCCGAACCGCGGCGGGAGGGATCTTCCGGCTGATCGGGCGCAACCGCCGCCGCTACGGCGGCTACCTCGTCCATGCGGCGATCGTCCTGCTCGCAATCGGCATCGCCGGCTCGAGCGCGTACCAGACCGTTCGCCAGCAGACGCTACGACCGGGTCAGTCGATCGCGGCGGCCGGTTACACGCTCACCTATCGCGGGCTTGTCGGCGCGAACGGCCCGAACTACAAGGGGTTCCGCGCGCTTCTCGACGTCCGGCGCGGCGGCTCTCACGTTGCGTCGCTCGACCCGGGCGAGAACGTCTACGCGATCGAGGGGCCCGCCAACGAGGCGTCGATCTACCACGACCCGCGCTCGCTCGGCGACGTCTTCACGACGGCGCAGATCGTGAAGGGCAACAAGATCGACCTGAAGGTCTTCGTCAAGCCGCTCATCAACCTCATCTGGGCGGCCGGCTTCCTCTTCGTCGCCGGCGCGCTCGTCGCCATGTGGCCGGACGCGGTCGAGCAGCGGCGCCTGGCTGCGCGGTACGCGGCAGGCGCGGCTCCAGCGGGCATCTGAGATGGGATGGGCGCTGGCCGTTGCGGCGATCCTCGCGGTCGCCGCCGTCGTCTTCGTCGCACGCCCCTTCCTGCGCGATCCGTCGCCGGCGAGCGACCGGCTCGACGAGCTGGCGCCGGAGGCGCGGGAGCGCCTCGCGCTGGCCGAGGAGCGGGATCGCGCGCTGGCGGCGCTGAAGGAGCTCGAGTTCGACCACCGGACGGGCAAGGTCTCGGACGAGGACTACCGGGCGCAAGTCGGGCCGCTCCGCAGGCGGGCTGCGGAGGTGTTACGAGCACTGGAACACGGGGAACACGCCCCGCATGAGCGCATCGCCGATCCCGGAGGGCGCGTGTCGTAGTTGTGGCGAGGAGCTCGCGCAGGGCGCGCGCTTCTGCTCGAACTGCGGCGCTCCGGCGGCCGATTTGCCGCCGCTCGAGACCGTTCCCGGCCCCGTCGTGCACGGGAGCGCCGAGCGGCGCTGGCTCGGGATGCCCGCACGCTTCGTCCTCCTCTGCGTCGGCTTCGCGGCCGTCGGGGCCGCGATTGGGCTCTTCGCAACAGGCAGCTGGGCCTGGGGCATCGTCGCGTTGCTCCTCGCGGGGATCGTGCTCGCCGCGCTCGCGGAGGCCACTCGTCGCTACGCCGACGTCTGGGCACGGCATTCCTCCCGCCTGGCGGCCGACGGCCGCGCTCACGCTGCGACCGCGGCCGAGGTCTGGCGGACGAGGCTCGACTCGACAGTCACCCGCTGGCGGACGCGGTCGCGTCTCGACGCGATCGCCATCGAGCGCGGCCCGGCGCTCCAGGCGCTCGGTGACGCCGTCTGGCGGACCGACTCGGACGCGGAGCGCGAGGCGCGGCAACGGCTCGTGGAGCTCGAACAGGAGAAGAGACGCATCGGGGACGAGCTCGCCGAGCAGCTCGCCGGCGCGGACGAGAGGATCCGACGCGCCCGCCTGCCGGTACAGGACACGGTGATGGTGACGCCGGAGGAGCCCAGTGCTCCGTACCCGCCGCCGGGCGAGGCGGATCTGCCGCAGCCGGCGCAGGTACCCGAGCCGTACCCGCCTCCCGACGAGGGGACGCCGCCGACGCCGGCCCCCGATCCGGGCCGGCCCGAGAGCGAGTAGCAGGCACCGCCGAAGGGCGCCGCTACGCTCCGGCGGCGATGGTCGGCGTCCACCATGCCGTTGCCTTCGCCGTCATCGCGACGACGTTCGCGGCAGCGGCGGCCGGTGCCTGGACGTACTACCGCCACGCCGCGCCACGCGGCATCCTCACGCACCTGATCGCGCTGGCGCAGACGCTGCTCGTCGCGCAGGTCGGCCTGGGGCTCCTGCTGCTCTCGAGCCATCACCGGGCGGCCGACCGGCTCCACTACCTGTACGGGACGCTCTCCCTGCTCGCGGTGCTCGCTCCGTGGATGTACGCACCGGCCGAGCGGCGCGGACGCCTCGCCTGGTTCACGGGCGCTACCTTGGTGGCAGGAGCGCTCGCGGTGCGGGCGTACTTGACCGCAACATGAGCAGGTTCTTCTCGCGCATCAATCCGACCCTGCGGGGTCTGCTGATCCTGGCGGCGATCGCCGGG
>DASYOZ010000214.1:0-3013 GCA_036007185.1 Gaiellaceae bacterium
CTGGTCCTCGCGCCAGTGGTCGAGCACTGCGGCGACGACGCCGGCCCACGGCTCGAGCTCCTCCACGGGCGCATCGGAGCCGTTCGCCAGGAGGGCGCCGGAGTCGAGCAGTGAGCGGAACGAGTAGGCGCCGTCGAGCCGCTCGGCCCAGTAGCGCTTCGCGAGCTGCTCGTCGGACGGCGCGTGGGAGAACTGGACGGACACCGCGATCCCGAGCTCTGCAAAGCGCCCGACGTCCTCCGGCGCGAGGCACTGTGCGTGCTCGATCCGCTGGCGCAGGCCGCGCGGCTGCCACGCCTCCCGCGCGCGCTCGAAAGCGTCGAGGGCGGCGCGGTTGGCCGCGTCGCCGATCGCGTGCACGCCGACCGGCCAGCCCGCCTCGGCGCCGTCGCGCACGATCGCCTCGAGCTCCTCGCTCGTCGTGATCACGACGCCGCTTCCGTCCGTGAGCCAGGCGGTCTGTGAGCCGAGTGTCCCGTCCATGAACGCCTTCAGGTAGCCGAGCCGCAAGAGCGGGGAGCCCGCGCCGCTACGGAGGCCGACTTCGCGGAGGTCACCCACCCGGTCGGCCGGCGTCGACTGCCAGACGCGGAGCGCCAGGCTGCCCTGCTGCTCGAGTTGCTGCCAGAGTCCGATCGCGCCCAGCCAGCCGTCCTTGTCGTGCACCGCCGTGACGCCGCGGGACGACGCGAGTCGCACGCCCTCCCGCATCGCCTCGACGTACTCCGCGTCCGGCGCGTGCACGTGGCGCTCCTTGAACTGCCAGGCCGCGCGCTCGTAGAGGACGCCGGTGGGCTCGCCGCTCCCGTCGCGGACGACGACGCCGCCCTCGACCTCGAGGTCGCCGTTCGCGAGTGCGAGTGCCACCGAGTTGAGCCAGAGGGCGTGGTAGTCCTTCGAGATCAGCATCGCCGGCCGCTTCGGCTCGATCTCGTCGAGCGCCTGGCGCGTCGGCGGCCCGTCGGGCCAGTCGGCGTCACGCCAGCCCTGGCCTCGAAGCCAGGTTCCGGTCCGCGGCGCGGCGCGCACGCAGTCGAGGGCGTCCGCGAGCGACGCGCAGCCGTGCAGGCGGACGTCGTGCCGCGCGAGTGCCCACGTGGGGAAGTGGACGTGCGAGTCGGTGAAGCCGGGCAGCACGCAGCGGCCGCCGAGGTCGACCGTCTCCGGGCTGGGCAGCGAGGTCTCGTGGACGCTGACGCCGCCCGCGATCCGGTCGCCCGTGATCCAGAGCGACGACACGGTCGGCAGGGACGGGTCGAGCGTACGGATCGTCCCGTTCCGGAGGATCACGACGTCGAGCGTAGTCGGCCCCGCGTTCGTCAGGCGGCTTCGAGCCGAGCCTCGGCCCGCCGCCGCCACAGCTCGGCAGCGACGATCACGACGATCGACAGCGTGAGCACGACGACCGCAACCGCGATCACCTGCGGCAGCTGGGTCGGGAAGCGGAGCGCCGAGTAGAGGAAGATCGGAAACGTCTGCTGCTGCCCGGCGAGGAACGACGCCACGGCGTACTCGTCGAACGAGGTCGTGAACGCGATCAGGAACGCCGAGACGACGGCGGGCAGGATGAGTGGGAGCGTCACCCGGCGGAACGTCGTCAGCGGTCCGGCACCGAGGTCGTACGCCGCCTCGGCGAGCGAGGTGTCGATCTGCTCGAGCCGCGGCAGCAGCACGAGGATCGTGTACGGGACGCTGATCACGACGTGCCCGATCGCGATCGTCCAGATCGACGACGGGATCCCGAGCACGTGGAAGAGCAGGAGGAGCGAGATCCCCAACACGACGAGCGGGATCACGAGCGGGACGAGCAGGATCGCGGTGACGAGGCCCCTGCCGCGGAAGCGGCTGCGGCTGATCCCGATCGACGCGAGGATCCCGAGCGCGACCGCGATGACGCTCGAGATGGAGGCGATTTTCGCGCTCGTCTCCAGCGCGGCCTGGAGGTCCCCGTTCGCGAGGAACTGGTGGTACCAGTGCAGCGTGAAGCCGCTGAGCGGGAAGGTCGGGACCGACGCCTTGTTGAAGGAGAAAATGAGGAGAATCGCGATCGGCGCGTAGAGGAAGACGAGCACGAGCCCGAAGAACACGCGCATGATCCGCCGGCCGTTGGCTGAGAGCGCGACGTCCATCAGGCGGTTCGCGCCCCGCCGACGCGGAGGAAGCGGACGAAGACAAGGGTCAGCACCGCGATGACCCCGATCAGGAAGAGGGCCAGCGCCGCGCCGGTCTCCCAGTCCGGGAAGCCGGTCTCGAACAGGTCGACGATCTGGTTCCCGTACATATAGCCGCTCTCCCCGCCGACGAGTGACGGCGTGACGAACTCGCCCACGGTCGGGATGAAGACGAACAGGAAGGCGGCCACGACTCCCGGCAGGCTGAGCGGGAGAGTCACGCGCAGGAACGCCTGCAGCCGGCTCGCATAGAGGTCGCTCGCCGCCTCGAGCAGTCCCCGGTCGAGGCTCTCGAGGGTGACGAAGATCGGCAGCGCGACGAAGGGCAGCCAGACATAGCCGAGCACGAGCATCACCGCGAACCGGCTGTAGAGGAGGAACGACAGCGAATGCCCGGGCGCTTGCAGACCGATCCAGACGAGGAAGGTGTTGATCACGCCGTTGCCGCCGAGGATCACCTTCCACGCGAGCACGCGCAGCAGGTAGCTCGTCAGGAACGGCGCGATCAGGAGCAGCAGCAGGACGTACTTGCGACGCGTGGCGGAGAGCGCGAGGAAGTAGGCGAGGGGATAGGCGGTCGCGACGACGAGCGCCGAGACGATCAGCGACATCTGCACCGAGCGCCAGAACAGGGAGATGTATCCCTGGTGGAACAGCCGGTACCACCCGCCGAGGGCGAAGCTGTGCGCCCCGGGGAAGAGCGAGAGCACGTCCACGCTGTAGAGCGCCACGATCGCCACCGGGGCGAGGAAGAACACGACCAGCCACGAGACCGGCAGCCCTAGCAGGGCGGGGGTCGCAAGGCTGAGACGGCGGCGGGGGGGGGGGGGGGGGGGGGGGGG
>DASYOZ010000215.1:0-3225 GCA_036007185.1 Gaiellaceae bacterium
CGTCGAGGTGCCGTGGGCGTTGAGGTAGCCGACGCGCTCGGGCTCGACCTCCGCCCGCTCGAGCGCGTGGCGCATCATCTCCGCGACGCCGACCGACATGGGATCCGGCTGCGCGAGGTGGTGGGCATCGTTCGACATCGCATAGCCGAGGATCTCGGCGTAGACGGTCGCGCCGCGGCGCTCCGCCGCCTCCAGCTCCTCGAGCACGAGCACACACGCGCCCTCCCCCATCACGAAGCCGGCGCGCGTGGCGTCGAACGGACGCGACGCACGTGGCGGGTGCTCGTCCTCGGCCACGAGGCCGCGCATCGCGCAGAAGCCGGCGAGGATCAGCGGGTGAAGACACGCCTCGGCGCCTCCCGCGAGGGCGGCGTCGGCGTCGCCGCGCTTGATCACCTCGGCGGCCTCGCCGACGGCCGTCGAGCCGGTCGCGCAGGCCGACACCGGTGCATAGTTCAGACCACGGAAGCCGAGCGAGATGGCGAGCTGGCCGCTCGCGGTGTCCGGGAGCACGTTTGGGATGAAGGTCGGCGCGACACGATCGGGGCCCCGCTCCCGCAGCACCTCGGCCTGCTCCATGATTCCGAGGAACCCGCCGATCGCGGTGCCGAACAGGATGCCTACCCTGTCCGGCGAGTAGGCGCCGTCGAGCCCCGCGTCGGCGACGGCCTCCCGCGCGGCACCGAGCGAGAGCAGGACGTTCCGGTCGAGCCTCCGCGCGTCCTTCGGCGCGGCGACCTGGGTCGGGTCGAAGTCCTTCACCTCCGCCGCGATCCGCACCGGGAACTCGCTCGCGTCGAACGAGCGGATGAAGTCGATGCCGCTCTCGCCGGCAACCGCCGCGCGCCAGGTCGACGGGGCGTCGCCGCCGATCGGCGTCACCGCGCCCAGCCCCGTCACGACCACCCTCCGCATCCCGTGAGGTTAGACGCGCGCTACCCGCGCGCCGGTTGCGTGACTAGGCCGTCTCGGCGACGACCGCATCGACGAGAACGGCGTACACCTTCGTCGGCCGGCTCTTGCCCTTCATCAGCAGCTCGCCCTGCGCCTCGACCGCGATCCCCTCCGCGATGCCCTGCCGCGTGTTCTCGTCGATCAGGATCGGCCGGTCCAGCTCCTTCGTGTGCGACTCGAGCCGTGCCGCGACGTTGACCGTGTCCCCCACGCACGTGTAGGTCGCCCGGTTCTGCGTGCCCGTGTAGCCGGCGACGACGCGACCAGAGGCGATGCCGACGCCGATCTGGATCTGCACCTTGTCCCGCGCCGCCTGCTCCTCGTTGAACAGCCGGATCAGGTCGACCATCTGGCGCGCTGCTAGCACGGCGGCCTGCCGATAGTCGTCCCGAGGCACCGGAGCTCCGAAGATCGCCATCAGCCCGTCGCCGACCATCTGGTTGACGACCCCGCCTTCGCCGTTGATCGCGTCCATCATCAGCAGGTAGTAGTCGTTGAGCAGCTCGATCGTCTCGGCGGGCTCCCGCGACTCCGAGATCGTCGTGAAGGAGCGGATGTCGCAGAACATCGCCGACGCGTCGACGTGCTTGCCGCCGAGCGAGAAGCCGGACGTCAGCAGATCCTCGGCCACCTCCCTCGTGGCGAACTTGCCGATCAGCTCCCGCTGCTGGTCGCGCAGGCGCTTCTTCTCGAGGCTCGCGCCGATCCGCGCGTTCAGGAGCACCGCGTTGACCGGCTTCGTCAGGTAGTCCTCGGCGCCCATCTCGAGGCACCGCACGACGCTGTCGATCTCGTCGAGCGCCGACGTCACGATCACCGGGATGTCGCGGAGATGCGGGTCGTCCTTCAGCTTCGCCAGGACCTCGTAGCCGTCGAGCTCGGGCATGAGGACGTCGAGCAGCATCAGGTCGAACGGCTGCTCCCGCAACAGCTCGAGCGCCTCGCCGCCGTGCTCGGCGAACGCGACGGTGTGTCCCTCGTGCTCGAGCCCGCGGGCGAGCAGGAGCCGGTTCACGCGATTGTCGTCCGCGATCAGGATCGTGCCGGGTCCGGAAAGGGACGCGCTCACGCGGGCGATTCCGTGCGCAGGGCGGCGAGAGCCTCCTCGAGCGGCCGGTACTCCTGCTCGATCCGGTCCACGAGCTGCGATGCGCCGTCGAGCTCGCCGGCCTTGGCCCGCTGCTCGAGGGTGCTGCACAGCTCCGCGAACTCCTCGGCCCCGAGCGTCGCGCCGTTCGACTTCAACGTGTGCGCCGCCCGGCGCAGCTCCTCGGTGCTCCCCTCGTCCAGGGAGCGGCGAAGCGTCACCATCAGCTCCGGCGCATCTGCGAGAAACGCCTCGATCACCTCTCCGAGGAAGTTGTCGCCGCCGAGGTCCCGCAGATTCTTGAGCGCGCCGTCATCGAGGCTGATGTACTCGACCGCCTCCGCACCGGCATCGCCGTTCGCGCGCGGCTTCGCGCGCTTCAGCGCAGCGGCGAGCTCCTCGGCGCGAATCGGCTTTGCGACGTAGTCGTTCATGCCGGCCGCGAAGCACGCTTCGCGATCCTCGGGGAGCGCGTTCGCGGTCATCGCGATGATGTGCGGACGGCTCTCCTCGGGCCAGCGCTCACAGATCCGGCGCGTGGCGTCGAGGCCGTCGAGCTCGGGCATCTGCACGTCCATCAGGACGACGTCGTACGGCTGCCGCTCGAGCGCTTCGATCGCCTCGAGGCCGTTGATCGCCACGTCGGCGCCGTAGCCGAGCCGCTCGAGGAGGCGGAGCGCGACCTTCTGGTTCATCGCGTTGTCCTCCGCGAGCAGGATCCGCAGTGCCGACCTGGCGCGCTTCCCGTCGGTTGCGGGCTCGACGGCCTCCTCCGGGGCCCCGCCGGCCGTGAGCAGCTGCACCAGCGTGTTGTAGAGCTGGGACGCCTTGAACGGCTTGGAGAGCTGGGCCGAGAACGCACCTGACGATTGCGCCAGCGGCAGTCGCCCGAGCGAGGTCAGGAGCAGCAGCGGAAGCTCGGGCTCGCTCCGGTATTGCCGGATCTCCTGCGCGAGAGAGACCCCGTCCATCTCCGGCATCATCATGTCGAGCACGGCGATGTCGAACGGCTCGCCCTCCGCGATCAGTTCGAGTGCGGCGGCCGGCAGCTCCACCGCTACCGGCTCCATCCCCCATGCCCGCGCGTGCCGGGTGACGATCTCGCGGTTCGTCGCGTTGTCGTCGACGATGAGGATCCGCTTGCCGGCGAGGTGCGGGAGGCCGTCGTCGAGCGCGATCTTCGT
>DASYOZ010000216.1:0-27075 GCA_036007185.1 Gaiellaceae bacterium
CGGCTCCCGCATCGGTTCGGCCGTCGTCGACACGGTGCGCCTCGCGCGCACCCTCCTCGCCGGGCGCGTCTCGGGCTTCGGCCTCGCACAGCTCGCATGGTTCCTCGACACGACGGAGAGGCCGTGCCACCGGGCGCTGCCGGACGCCCAGGCGACGGCCGAGGTGCTGCTCGCGTTGATCGGGCTCGCCCAGGAACGCGGCGCGCGCACGGTCGCCGATCTCTCGGCTCTCGCGGCGACCAGGACGCGGCGGCTCCTCGACAAGCGCCACCTCGCCTTCGGAGCGCCGAGCCGTCCCGGCGTCTACCTCTTCCTCGGCCGCAACGGCCAGGTCCTCTACGTCGGCCGGGCGCGCGACCTCAGATCACGCCTGCGGTCGTACTTCCGCAGCGATCGCCAGCGGCCGGCCGTCGAGGCGGCGCTCGCAGCGGCGGAACAGATCGAATGGCGGGTGACCGGATCCGAGCTCGAAGCGGCGATCGAGGAGCTGCGCCTGATCAGAGACCTCCGCCCGCCCGGAAACGCGCGCGTCTCGCGGCCCGAGCGGTACGTGTGGCTACGCCGGCGGGGCGAGTCGGTCGTCGCCTCGACCCGGCCGTCGCCGGTAGGCCCGCTGCGGTCGAAGCGGACCGCGCAGCTCGCGGCGCGGATGCTCGCTCCCGACGAGCTCGCCCGGCCCGAGGCGGCGCTGCCGCGCCTGCAGCGCCGCCTCCGGGACCTGGCCGAGGCGAGGAGGTTCGAGGATGCGGCCCGGCTTCGCGACCGCGTCGCCGCTCTGGAGAAGGTGTGCCGCGAGCTGAAGCGTCTCGATCGGGTGCGGCGGCTCGAGTGCTGCGTCCTGCTCCCGGCAGGCGATCCGGGCTACGTGCGCGCTCTCTTCGTCGCCGGCGGCCGGGTGGCCGCGGAGAGGACGCTGCCGCCCGGGGGCGGCGCGGCGCTCGAGGTCGAGGCCGGGCTCGCGGCGGCGCGGCGTCCCGGCGAGCCCGACCTCGACGAGCTTCTCCTCGTCGACTCGTTCCTGCGCCGGCCGCCGCCTGAGCTGCGCGTCGCGCCGCTGCGCCGCGAGGAGATACTGCGGGCGGCAGCTCGCGTTATCGGCTAGGAGCTCCTAACGCAACGAAGCACGGGCCGCCTGGACGCGCTGTGCGGCGCGCTGCGGCGTCCTCGGTCGCGCGAATAGCGCTGCTATTCACGCTCCCTGCGTCCTTGTAGCGCACTCGCCCATCGCGCCCAGTCAGCGCGTGGTCATTCCGTTAGAAGCTCTAAGCAGCCGCGACCGAGATGAGGTCGCGCAGGGCGCCGAGCCGGGACAGCGCCTGACCCTCGAGCTGGCGCACCCGCTCCCGGGTCAGGTCGAGCTCGTTGCCGATCGCCTCGAGCGTCCACGGCTCGCCCTCGAAGCCGAAGCGCAGCTCGAGGATCCGCCGCTCGCGTTCCGGCAGCGCTTCGAGCGCCCGCCGCACGCCTTGCCGGCGCAGCGACTCCTCGGCCTCGTCGAACGGATCGACGGCCTCCCGGTCGGCGAACAGGTCGCCGAGCTCGCCCTCGTCGTCGGCGCCGACCGTCTGGTTGAGAGAGACGGATGCGTTCGCCGCGCCGAGCGCCTCGTCGACGTGCTGCATCGGCAAGCCCGTCGCCTCCGCGAGCTCCTCCTTCGTCGCCTCGCGCCCGAGCTCCACCTCGAGCCGCCGCGCGGCGCGAGACAGCTTCTGCTGGCGTTCGACGACGTGCACGGGCACGCGGATCGTGCGCGCGTGGTTCGCCACCGCGCGCTGCACCGACTGGCGAATCCACCAGGTCGCGTAGGTCGAGAACTTGTAGCCGCGGCGCCAGTCGAACTTCTCGACCGCGCGGTTCAGCCCGAGCGTCCCCTCCTGGATCAGGTCGAGGAACGGGACGCCGAGCCCGCGGTACCCCTTGGCGATCGAGACGACGAGCCGGAGGTTCGACTCGATCATGTGGCGCTTCGCCGTGACGTCGCCGCGCTCGATCCGCTTGGCGAGCATGACCTCTTCGGCGGCGGTGAGCAGCTTGTGCCGGCCCACGTCGGCGAGGAAGAGCTGCAGGCTGTCGGCGGAGCCGGAGATAGCGACGGCGGGCTGCTCGGGGGCGGGCTCCGGCTCGGCCGGCTTCTCGGCCTCCGCCTTCGGCGCCTCGGCCCGCGGCGCCGCGGGTGCGGGCGCTGCCGGCGGACCGATCTCGAGCCCGGTGCGCTCGAGCTCGCGCGTGAGCTCCTCGACCTCGGCGTCGTTGAGATCGAGCTCGGCCGCGAAGGCCTCGAGCTCGGCCGGCTCGACGAAGCCGCGCTCCTCTGCGCTCTCGACGATGGCGCGGATCTGTTCCGACTCGAGCAACTCGTTCATCTGGTTCTGCGTCAGCGCTTCCTCAGTCCTTTCGTCCTGCCTCATCGCTTCCCAGCACGCCTTCGTACCTTAGGAGGGAAGTCCTCCGGTTACCACCCTCGGCCGGGCCGGCCGCCCCTCCGGCGCGCACCCGATCGCTCGAACGACCCGCGCGCCAAGTGTATTCCGTGCTCGTCCGAGTCCGTGAGCTTAGGACGCCGACCGGCCGACGAAGTTGGCGGACAGGCGTCCTCAAGACCCGCGGCGTCGTCGGGTCGAGCGCTTGGCCGGCCCCTTCGCGCGGCGTTCGGCGAGCAACTCCACGGCGCGGTCGAGCGCGATCGTCTCCGGGTCGTCGCCCTTGCGCAGGCTCGCGTTCGTCTCCCCGTCGGTGACGTACGGGCCGAAGCGGCCCTCCTTGAGCACGATCTCGCGGCCGCCGGCCGGATCGGTGCCGATCTCCCGGAGCGGCTTCGCGGAGGCGCGCTGACCTCGCCGCTGCCGCGGCTGTGCGAGGAGGGCGAGGGCGCCCGGCAGTTCGATGGTGAAGAGCTGTTCCTCCGACTCGAGCGAGCGTGACTCTTTCCCCTTCTGGACGAACGGCCCATAGCGGCCGTTTCGCGCGACGACTTCCTCCCCGTCCTCGCCGACGCCGACGACGCGCGGCAGCTGGAGCAGCCGGAGCGCATCGTCGAGCGAGACGGTCTCGAGCGACATCGTCTTGAAGAGCGAGGCGGTGCGCGGCTTCTCCTTCGAACCGTCGTGCAGGACATCGGTGACGTACGGGCCGTAGCGCCCGGTGCGCGCGGAGATCGGAAGGCCGGTCTCGGGATCGGTGCCGAGCTCGCGGTCCCCGGTTGGTTGGGCGAGGAGCTCCTCGGCCCGCTCGAGAGTCAGCTCGTCGGGGGCGAGCTCCTCGGGAACGCTCGCCCGCTGCCCGTCCCGCTCGAGGTACGGCCCGTAGCGGCCGACCCGGAGGACGATCCCCTCGCCGATTTCGAGGGAGTTGATCTCGCGCGCGTCGATCGCGCCCAGATCCGAGACGAGCTCCTGCAGCCCGGGGCTGCTGGAAGCGCCGTCGGCAGAGCCGCCGGCACCCGGCTGGAAGACCGCGCCGCCTTCGGCGGCGCCCGGGCCGTCGCCGAAGTAGAAGCGGCCCAGCCACTCGACGCGGTGCTCGTCCCCGGCCGCGATCCGGTCGAGGTCGTCCTCCATCCGGGCGGTGAAGTCGTAGTCGACGAGCCGGCCGAAGTGCTGCTCGAGCAGGTTGACGACCGAGAAGGCGAGGAAGGCCGGGACGAGCGCCGTGCCCCGCTTGAAGACGTAGCCGCGGTCGAGGATCGTGCCGAGGATCGAGGCGTACGTGGACGGGCGGCCGATGCCGAGCTCCTCGAGCGTCCGCACGAGGGTCGCCTCGGTGTAGCGGGCGGGCGGGCTCGTCTCGTGGCCCTGCGGCTCGAGCGCGCGCAGCTCTACCGGGTCGCCCTCGGCGAGGTTCGGCAGGCGCCGCTCCTCGTCGTCCTCCTGCGCGGGGCGGTCGATGTCGCGTCCCTCCTCGTATGCGGCGAGGAAGCCGCGGAACGTGATCACGGTGCCGGAGGCGCCAAACTCGACTGATTCGGCTGCGGTCGAGTCACCTGCGATCCGCAGCGAGACGGTCTGCCCCTGCGCGTCCTTCATCTGCGAGGCGATCGTCCGCATCCAGATCAGCTCGTAGAGCGCATGCTCGTCGGGGGAGAGCTCCGAGCGCACGTCCTGCGGCGTGCGGAAGCGGTCGCCCGAGGGGCGGATCGCCTCGTGCGCCTCCTGCGCGTTCTTCACCTTTCGCTCGTAGCGGCGCGGCTGCGGCGGGACGAAATCGGCACCGAAGAGGGACGACGCTTGCTCGCGCGCGGCGGTGAGCGCCGACTCCGACAGGGTCGTGGAGTCGGTGCGCATGTACGTGATGTAGCCGTTCTCGTACAGGCGCTGGGCGAGCCGCATCGTCGTCTGCGCCGAGTAGCGGAGCTTGCGGCTCGCTTCCTGCTGCAGCGTCGACGTCATGAACGGCGGGCTCGGGCGGCGGACGTATGGCTTCCGCTCGAGGCGCGCGACGTGGAAGGAGGCGCCCTCGAGGCGCTCGGCGAGGCCGCGCGCCGCCGCCTCGTCGAGCTGGCTTGCCTCGCCACGCAGCTTCCCATCGGGGCCAAAGTCGCGGCCGGTCGCGACCCGCTGGCCGTCAAGAGACACGAGCCGCGCCTCGAAGCTCTCCGGGTCGAAGGTCGCGAGCAGGTCCCACCACGCGGCGGCGCGGAAGGCCATCCGCTCCCGCTCGCGCTCGACGACGAGGCGCGTCGCGACGGACTGGACGCGGCCGGCCGAGAGCCCGCGCATGATCTTCTTCCAGAGGACCGGCGAGACCTCGTAGCCGTAGAGCCGGTCGAGGATGCGCCGTGACTCCTGGGCGTCGACCAGCCGCTCGTCGACGTCGCGGGTCTCGCCGAGCGCCCGCTCGATCGCATCCCGCGTGATCTCGTGGAAGACCATCCGGCGGACCGGCACCTTCGGCTTCAGCACCTCGAGCAGGTGCCACGCGATCGCTTCTCCCTCGCGATCCTCGTCCGTCGCGAGCAGGAGCTCGTCGGCGTCGGCGAGCTCCTTGCGAAGCTGCGCGACCGTCTTCTTCTTGTCCGGGTCGACGACATAGAGAGGCTCGAACCCGTGCTCGACGTCCACCCCGAGGCGAGCCCACGGCTCGCCCTTGTACTTCTCCGGAACCTCCGCGGCGCTGTCGGGGAGATCGCGAATGTGGCCGACGGACGATTCGACGACGAACTCGGGCCCGAGGTAGCCGGCGATCGTCCGCGCCTTGGCGGGAGACTCCACGATGACCAGACGCTTCGGCATCGGCGGGTCACGATAGCCACGGCTTCGGCCCGCGATACTCCTCCCGTGCGCCCGCCGCTCTTCTACAACGTCGCCGCGGTGCTGAGCTGGCCGGTCCTCTACGGGCCCTACCGCCTGCGCTTCCGGGGGCGGGAGAACCTTCCCGCGACCGGCGGCTACGTCCTTGCCTGCAACCACCTCTCGAACTTCGATCCGTGGCCGCTCGCAATGCCCCTCTGGCCGCGCCGCTGGCTGCGCTTCATGGCGAAATCGGAGCTCTACTGGTGGCCGCTGGCCATCCTCCTCGACGTGGCGGGCGCCTTCAAGGTCCGGCGCGGCATCGGCGACCTGGACGCGGTCGAGACGGCCGTGCAGCTCGCCCGGGAGGGGTACGTGGTCGTGATGTTCCCGGAGGGAACGCGGCGAAGGAAGGGGCTCGTCAAGAGGCACCAGGCGCGGCCGCGCTCGGGCGCGGCGCGGATCGCGCTCGAGGCCGGGGTGCCGCTCGTACCGGCGGCCCTCGCGGGCACGGACCGGCTGCTCACGCTCGGGCCGCTGCGCGTCGCGTACGGGGCGCCGATCGAGATGGATGACCTGCGCGCGAGCGGCGAGCTGCGGCGCTCGTCGCAGGAGGCGACCGAGCGGCTGACCGCGCGGCTCGCGGAGCTCGAGGCGTCGCTGTGAGCGTGCTGCTGGCGGTCGACGGCGACTCCTTCGCCCACCGCGCCTACCACGCCCTGCCGAAGTCGATCCGGCTCAACGCAGTCGTGGGCTTCACGAACATGCTCGTCCGGCTATGGCAGGCGGAGCGCCCGGATGCCGTGCTCGTCGCCTGGGACACGCTCTCGGTACCGACCTACCGGCACGAGGCGTTCGCCGCGTACCAGTCGGGGCGCGTCTTCGACGACCCGCTGCTCGAGCAGCTCGAGATCCTCCCAGAGGTCGTCGCCGCTTTCGGCTTCCTCGTCGCGAAGGCCCCGGGATACGAGGCGGACGACTTCCTCGCAGCCGCGGCGCGCGAGTGGCCCCGGGAGGTGCTCGTGGCGACCTCCGACCGCGACGCGTTCCAGCTCGCGAGTCCGCGCGTGAGGATCCTGCAACCGACTCGCGGAGTGAGCGAGCTCGCGCGGATCGGGCCGGCCGAGGTGCGCGAGCGCTACGGCGTCGGGCCGGAACAGGTGCCGGACCTGATCGCGCTGCGCGGCGATCCGTCCGACAAGCTGCCGGGAGCGCGCGGGATCGGGCCGAAGAAGGCTGCCGAGTTGCTCGCGCAGTACGGCTCACTGGAGGCGGCGCTCGCCGACGGCCGGTTCGCGGCGGAAGCGGAGGACTTGAGGCTCTTCCGGCGAATCGCGACGATGGACGCCTCCGCTCCCCTTCCTCCCCTCGCAGCAACACCCCCGGTGTGGGCGGAGGCGTCTTCCTTCCTCGAACGGCTCGGCCTCGGCGCCGTCGCCGGACGCGTAGGAGCATTGTCGACGTCCTGACGCATCCCGCGCTCGCGCGGCTGCACCCGACCGGCGCCCACCCGGAGCGGCCCGACCGGCTCGCCGTGCTCCTCGCGCACCAGCACGTCTGGAGCGAGGGCCGGGCCGCGACGACCGAGGAGCTGAGGCTCTGTCACACCGCGGAGCATGTGGAGCTCGTTCGCGCCGTCGAGGACGCGGTCTGGCTCGACGGCGACACCGTCTGCACCCCGACGACGTTCGAAGCTGCCACGCTCGCGGCCGGGACCTCGATCGAGGCTGCGCTTCGCGGCGGCTTCGCTCTCGTCCGCCCGCCGGGCCACCACGCTCTCGCCGGGCGCGCGATGGGCTTCTGCATCTTCAACAACGTCGCGATCGCGGCGCGGGCGGCGCAGCAGCGCCTCGGCCTCGAACGGGTGGCGATCGTCGATTTCGACGTCCACCACGGCAACGGCACCGACACGATCTTCCGCAACGACGACAGCGTGCTCTACGTCTCGCTGCACCAGTGGCCGTTCTACCCGGGGAGCGGCGGCCCCGACGACCAGGCGGAGACGACGGTCAACGTGCCCCTGCGGGCCGGCTCCGGGGACGATGAATACCTCGAGGCCTTCGCGCGCGTCGTCGAGCCTGCGGTCGCGCGGTTCGACCCGGAGCTCGTGCTCGTCTCGGCGGGCTTCGACGCGCACGCCGCGGACCCGCTCGCGGACATGCGCGTCAGCGAGGACGGCTTCCGCGAGCTCGCCCGTCGCTGCCGTGCGCTCGCCGATCGGGTCGCCGCCGTTCTCGAGGGCGGCTACGAGCTCGAGACGCTGCCGCGTCTGGTCGACTCGGCGCTCGACGGATTTACGTCTTGACCGGCGTCAAGCGCGCGCGAGCGCGAGTTGCTCGAGGGCCTCCCGGCGCGACGAGACGCCGAGCTTGCGGAGGAGGCTCTTCACGTGGGAGCGGACGGTGTGCTCGGAGATGAACAGCCGGCCCGCGATCTCGTCCGTGCTGTGGTGCTCGTCGAGGAGGAGCAGCACCTCGACCTCTCGCGCGGAGAGGGCGGAGGCGATGCGGTCGGGCACGCCCGAGCCGCGCCCGCCCGTTCGAACCTGGTCGAGCAGCCTGCGCGCCACGGGCCCGGAGAGGGCGGCCTCGCCCTGGACGACGCCTTCGAGGAACTCCGCGATCCGTTCCGGCGACTCGGTCTTGAGCAAGTAGCCGGCAGCGCCGCCGCGAATCGCGGCGAGCAGGTTGTCTTCGGTGCCCGAGGCGGTGAGGACGACGACCTCGCAGTCGGGCGCGGCCTCGCGGAGGCGCGGCAGCGCCGAGAGGCCGTCGAGGCCGGGCATCAGGAGATCGAGGAGGATGAGGTCGGGTTGAGTCTCGGCTGCGGCCGCGATCGCCTCCTCGCCGTCGGCGGCGAGCCCGGCGAGCTCGAAGCCATGCGAACGCAGCAACCCCGCAAGGGCCTCGCGGGTGAGGGGGTGGTCGTCGACGACGAGAACGCGAGCCGGCACCTCTCCCTTATCGGCAGCAGCGCTTCTGCCGACAAGAGCTGTGTGAAAACGCGGCGAACGCAGCTGCAGGCCTTGCTCTGGGGCGAGGTCCTCCTTTCCGGACTGCTCGGGGCGAGCCTCGTGCTCTTCGTCTCGTACCCAGCGCTCCGGACGCAATACGACCGTCCGCAGCTCCTGCTCGTGCTCGAGACGGCGATGGCGGTCGCCGGCGTGCTCGTCGCCATCCTCGCCGCCGTCCGTTTCTCCGTCGTCGGGCTGCGAACCGACCTGCTGCTGGCGGCCGGCTTCCTCATCGGCTCGCTGTCCACCGCTGCGTTCGCGATCGTCCCGGTTCTCGGCGGCGGCTCGCTCGATCGGGCCGACGGGTGGGCGGCACTCCTCGGCAGCATCGCCGCGCAGGGTCTCGTGGCGGTCGCCCCGTTCGTCGGCGGTCGCAGCCGCATCCGTGAGCGCGCGATTCGCGACGCTGTCCTCGCAGCGGCGATCGCACTCGTCGCGGCCTGGATTCTCTTGCGCGCCCACGGCGCCGCGCTACCGGCGCTGACCTCGTTGCCGGCGGTGGCTCACGCGCCCCCGGGGCTCGCCTCCGCGCTCGCGGTACAGGCGCTCCTCTGCCTCCTCGCCGTCGTCGGCTGGGGCCGCCGGCTCGCGCGGACCGGAGACGACCTCGCCCGCTGGCTCGCGCTCGGCTTCACGCTTCAGCTTTTCGCATCGCTGCATCTCATCTTTACGCCGCCGCCCGGCACCACGTATGTCGCGGCCGGAGACTTCCTGCGCCTGCTCGCCTTCGCGCTGATGCTCGTGGGCGCCTGGCGGGCGATCCGCTCGGCCGAGCTCGGCCGGGCTGTCGGAGAGGAGCGGGCGCGCGTCGCGCGCGAGATCCACGACGGGCTCGCGCAGTACCTCTTCGCGGTCTCGACCCACGCCCAGATGCTCGAAGCCGGCACGCCGGTCGATGAGGTCGGGCCGCAACTCAAGGAGGCGGCCGCGCTCGCGCAGCAGGAGGCGCGCTTCGCCATTCTTGCGCTGTCGTCGGCGAGCGGCACCGCCCCGTTCGACTCCGCGCTCCGTCGCTACGTCGAGTTTCTGACGGCGGACGGCGGGCTCGACGTCGACCTCGAGATCGACCCCGCGATTCGCCTTGCGCCCGACGAGCAGATCGAGATCTTCCGCATCGTCCAGGAGGGGCTCGGCAACGTCCGCCGCCACGCGAACGCAACCCGTGCCGAGGTCGTGATCGGCCAGCGCCCGTCCGGCGAACGCTTCGTCGCGATCGAGGACGACGGCGAAGGCTTGCCGCCCGAGTTGGCCTCCGGGCAGGGGCTGCGGAACATGCGCGACCGGGCCTCCTCCATCGAAGGCGGCTTCAGCGTCCGCAGCACGCCCGGCTTCGGCACCGCGCTCGAGGTCGTCCTGCGAACGTAAGCGGACTTCCCATCGTCGCCCGCTCGGCCTAAAGTCCAAGCGCCGTGGGCCGGCTGCTCGCCTCGTCGCTCGCCCTTGCGCTTTGTTGCGCGGCGGCTTCTGCAGCGTCCGCGGCGGAGAAGAGGCCGCTCCAGCACGTGACGATCTTCGGCGACTCGGTCGCGGCGGCGTTCACCTGGGACCCGACGGCACTACAGGTGTTGGCACGGGGCGACCGAATCAAGCTCGAGCTCTCACCGTGCGGCCGCCTGACGCAGCCGGGCTGCGTCTTGCAGCAGCACCCCCCGCCGAGCGTGCTCAAGAAGGTGGAGCTGCTCGGACGGAGGATCGGTCCCACCGCCGTCGTGCTCGTGGGCTACAACGACGATCCGCACGTGTACGCCGCAGGGATCGGACGGGTTCTGACGGCGATGAAGCGCCGGGGCGTGAAGCACGTCCTCTGGTTGACGCTGCGCGCCGTCGACAAGCAGTACCTCCTGACCAATGAGGTGATCCACGGAGCGTCCGCGCGCTACCGCTGGATGACCGTCGCCGACTGGAACGGCTACTCGCGCAACCATCCGTCGTGGTTCGCCTCGGACCGCGTCCACCTGAGTGCCGCAGGAGGCGTCCAGCTCGCGACCTACATCCACCGCTGGCTGAGATGGATGGGCCTGTCCGGCCCACTGCCGCTGCCGACGCCCTGAAGAAGGAACGTTGGCGCCCGGACGGTCCGGAGAGACCGCCGAAGGGCTGCCTGACCGAAACCACGACGACTTCCGAGCAACGATGCAATAGAAAAAGCCCCGTTTCCAGGGCTTTTCCCGTAGCAGGCCTGTAAGCCGGATTCTGTCGAGGGTGGCCATCCATCTGTGCGGCTACCCGGCTCCTCGGCGGGCCGCGTCGGCGGAGCCTGTTCGCCTTGCACCGGACGGGGTTTGGCGAGCCGGCCCTGTCGCCAGGGCCGCTGGTGGGCTCTTACCCCACCGTTTCACCCTTACCGGCCGCGACTCCGGAGATCCGCGACCGGCGGTCTGTTTTCTGTGCCACTTTCCGTCGGCTTTCGCCGCCTCCCTCTTGGGAGCGTCCTGCCCTGCGGTGTCCGGACTTTCCTCGACGGCCTGAAGGCCGCCGCGGTCACCCGGCCTGCAAGCCGGATTGTACCCCGCTCCTGGCCCCGTCGACCCGCCCATGCAGGCGCATCGAGCATTCGGGACAGCGCACGAGCGCGCCCTCGTGGAGGACGAACTCGCCGCAGACCGGGCACTCGAGCGACGCGCCGCGCAGCACGGCGATGAGCTCCTGCTCGAGCGTCCGGTGGAGGGGCGTGACGCCGTTCACAACTCGCGGAACACCCCCACGACCTTGCCGAGGATCTGAACGTGGCGAGCGTAGATCGGCTCCAGCGCGGCGTTCTCGGGCTGCAGCCGGATGCGGCCGCTCTCGCGGAAGAACCGTTTCACCGTCGCCTCGTCGGCCGTCTCGTCGTCGCCGGCGAGGGCGACGACGATCTCGCCGTTCTGCGCGTCCTGGGCCCGCCGCACGACGACGACGTCCCCGTCGAGAATGCCGGCCTCGACCATCGAGTCGCCCTTGACGCGCAGCAGGAAGTCGCCGCGCAAGCTCTCGGGCACCGCGATCTCGTCCTCGACGTTCTCGGCGGCGAGCAACGGACCGCCCGCGGCGATCTGCCCGAGAAGCGGCAGCTTCGGCAGCTCGGCAACGGTCTCGGTGCCCTTCGCCGCGCCCTTCTCCCTGCCGACGAGCTCGAGCGCCCTCGGCTTCGTCGGGTCGCGGCGCAGCAGGCCGGCGCGCTCGAGGTTGGCCAGGTGCGCGTGCACGGTGGAGGGCGACGCGAGGCCGACGGCGGCGCCGATCTCCCGCACGGTCGGCGGGTAGCCGTGCCGGTCGACGTAGTCGACGAGGAAGCTCCAGATCTCGCGCTGCCGGCCGGTCAGCTCGGCTGTCGTCTGCATCTCACGCTCCGGGGTTGGGGACGGTGTCGAACGTGTGTTCGACAGCAGGGTACGGACTCCTCCGGACGGCGTCAAACTGCGCTGAGGGATCTGGGCAAAGAAAGAGGCCGCCCGGCGGCGGACAGGTGGTGTGCCCTACGGAGCCCGCCGACGTCGCGCCACTTCAGCGAGCACAACGAGCGCGATCCCGACTGTGATGAACGGAATCGCGATTCCCGAACTCACCTCCGTCAGAAGAAGCATCGCGGCGCCCCCGAGCATCAGTGCGACCGCCAAGCTCCGAAGAGCAACGTCGGCAGAAGGCGTCAGGCCCCCTCCTGCGCCGGCAAAAGCATGTGGTCGTCTCACGAGACGATCGCCTCCTTTCACTAGGAGGCTACGGTCGGACTCGCCCGGTCGCATCGTGGAAAACGTCGGTTCGTCCTGTGGGTTATTCCCGAACCCGCGCTCGGCAGAGGCGATCCGCTTCCGGCTTCGCTCGCGGGATACGCGGTGCTTCGTTTTACGAACGGCTTACAGCGGGCTGTTGACTGGCCGGCAGGGCAGAGGACAATAGGAGTCGGGGAGGCAACAACGAGCGAAGGAGAAACCTGGTGCTGAAGAAGATACTTCCGTTCGCGATCGCCGCCCTGATGATCCCAGGCGTCGCGCTCGCCAAGGGCAAGCCCCCGACCGCCGGTACGCACACGAACCAGGGCAAGGCGAAGGTCATGTACGTGCTGAAGGGCATGGTCTACGCCTACGTTCCCGCGACGACGAGCACGCCTGGCTCGATTACGATCGACGTAAAGAGCTCGAACCGCCACGGCAAGCTGCTGAACGGTCAGAACGCAGTCATCATCACCGTCGGCCTGAACACGAAGATCGAGCTGAGGAACGGCGTCACCCTCGCCACGATCGCCTTGGGTCAGCCGGGCGACCTCGGCACGGTCAAGGTTCGCGCCCCTCGGCTGGCCTTTAAGAGCGCCATCCTGTCCGACGTGGAGGCCGCCCTGCAGAATCATGCGGCCCACATGGTCACCGACTGGGGGCCGCCCACGAGCTAGCCCGCTCCAGCAACAAGACCGCGGCGGCGAGGGCTGCGGCGCCATCGACCGTCGCGAGAGCGGCCGCCCACAAGGCGGCCGCTCTGTTCTTCGTTCCGCCCACATCGGAAACAAAAAGGCCCAGTACAGGGCCTTCTCGATAGTGCGCTGGAGAGGACTTGAACCTCCACGGCCTATGCGGCCACTAGGCCCTCAACCTAGCGCGTCTACCAATTCCGCCACCAGCGCGAGAGCCCGCGCAGTGTAGCGGCGCCGAGAGGCGAGGGCAGCTAGCCGAGATAGTGGAAGAGGGCGATGCTGTTCGCGAAGAAGAGGGTCGCGACCACGACGGTGACCCGCGTAAGGTTGCGCTCCACGATGTGCGTCCCGCCCTGCGATGCAGGGGTGAAGCCCATCCCTCCCATGCCCGCGTCGCGGCCGGAGTGCATGAGGATGAGCGACACGAGGCCGACGACGACGAGCACCTGTATGACGGCGAGGACCGCGAGCACGCGCTCAGGGTAGCCGCCGACGCGTGACGTCGACGATCGCGCCGACGAGCTCGGAGGCGATGCGATCCTTGGTGATGTAGCCGGACGCGCCCACCTCGCGCGAGCGGTCGACATCGGCCCGGGAGTTCGAGCCGGTGAGCATGAGGACATGGACCGCCTCGCCGGCAGCGCGGATCTCGCGCGTGGCCTCGAAGCCGTCGAGCACCGGCATGTTCACGTCCATCAGGACGAGATCCGGGCCGAGCCGCTGTGCGAGCTCGACCGCCTCGGCACCGTCGCTCGCCTGGCCGACGACCTCGATCCGTTCGTCTGCGCCGAGGATCGCCTCGAGGGCCTCGGCAAACAGCCGGTGGTCGTCGGCAATGAGCACGCGGAGCGGCTTCGGCTTACGCGCGGGCACCGGTCCATCCTGCCCTGTTAGCGTCGTCTCGTGGAGCAGGGCGCCCGCGAGCGGATCCAGAAGCTGCTCGTGACCGGCGACAACCGGCTCAAGCAGGGCGTCGACCCCGCCAAGGCGCGCGAGAGCTGGGAGCAGGCGCTCGCCGTCGCGCGGGAGGCCGGCCTAGAGGAGCAGATCCGGCCGCTCGTCGAAGTCAGGCTTGCGGATCTCGAACAGCCGCCCGGCTGAGGATCGTCTCGATGCGCTCGGCCTGGCCGTGGACGTCGTGCTCCTCGGTGGCGGCGCGGGCGGCGTCGTTCGGACAGGGCAGCGCAGCGGCCTGCTCGAGCCCGCGCGCCAGTGCGTCCATGTCGAGCGGGTCGACGAGGACGCCGGCTTCGGGCGGGACGAACTCCGGCGGGCCGCCGATGCGCGTCGCCACGACCGACCGTCCGCAGGCCATCGCCTCGAGCAGCGCCTGGCCGAGTGGCTCGACGAGGCTCGGCTGGGCGAGGACCCGGCACTCGGCCAGCAAGCGCGGGATCTCGTCGTGCGGGACGCGCCCGAGCAGGCGGACGCGGTCGCGTCCCTCGAGCCGGGTCCGGAGCGGCCCGTCGCCGGCGAAGGTGAGCCTCCCCTCCCCGAGCCGCGCGAAGGCATCGGCGAGGCGCACGACGTTCTTCCGCTCGTCGAGTGCGCCGACGCAGAGGAAGCCGGGCGGGCCCGCCGGCGGCTCGGTGATCGCGAAACGCGCGCGGTCGACGCCGCTCGAGACGACCTCCACCTTCCCACGCGCCTCGGGCAGCTTCGTCTCGAGCTCGCGCCGCAGGTAGCCGGAGACGCAGATCACCGCTGCGGCTCGGCGCACGACGAGCCGGGTCGCCGCCGCCATGCCCGGAACGGCGCCGATGTTCCGGACGTCCCTCCCGTGCGCCGTGACGACGAGCGGCGCGCGGCCGGCGAGGGCTGCGATCAGTCCGGCGGGCACGAGGAAATGCGCGTACACGACGTCCGGCCGGCCGGCGGCGAGCGTTCTCCGCGCGAGAGTCAGGTACCGGAGCTTGCCGCCTGAACGGGTGTCGAGGACGGCAAGCTCGAGCTCGTTGCCTCGCTCGGCGAGCTCCCGCGCGACCTGCGCGACGAACGTCCCGAGGTCGGGCGCGTCGGGCCCCGGGTACATCTGCGAGACCAGCAGGATCCGCACGGGGCCAGCGTACGCGGGCCCCGTGCGCTAGTCGCGCCTTGGCCGATCGCTCATGCCGCCGTCGCGCTGCGGACGGCGTCGATCACGTAGTCGGAGCGTCCCTCGAAGAGCAGGTCGACCAACCGGCCGCCGCCGAGGAGACCGATGGGACGGCGGAGCAGGGCCATGAGACGCCGCTCGTCGAGGCCGGCGGCGCGGGCCGCCTTGACGGCGTCCCGGACGCCCGTGGGAACCGAGCCACCGGGCCCGAACTGCCACGCCGGATACAGCCATTCGTCGTTGTCGCGAACGGCGAAGAGCTCGCCGTTCTGGCGGAGACGCTCGATCTCGCGCGGGTTCACACCGAGGCGGCTGGCGAGCCATGAGGCAGGCAACGGGGCGCTGAGCGTTTCGTGCATGTGATCCTCCTTCGTTCTCTTGTTCTTGGTTCAGGCCAGGCTCGCGCGTCCGCTCCGCAGCACGAGGCCGAGAGCGGCGAGCACGAGGAGCGCGGCGAAGACGCCGGTGAAGACGAGGCGGCGGCGCATCAGACGACCGAGGCGACCGCCGCCGGGGCGGGCGCGGCGGGGACGTAGGTGGCCTCGTAGCCGAGCATGCGGCCGACCGGAGTGCCGAGGGCGAGCCCGATCCGCTGCACGAGCGCGGGCGGGAAGGGAAGGCGCACGGTGTCGAAGTGCGCGTTCGCGATCACCGCGAGCCGCAGCGGGTTCGGCATCCCCTTCCGGTTCGTCTTGCCGTCGGCCGCGAGCGCGAACATCGTCTCGAGCAGCGCCTCGAACTGGAGAGCCGGCCTGACCTCGCAGACGAAATGGGCCTCTTCGTCGCCCGCGTTCCAGAACTTGTGCGGCGTGCCGGCGGGAACCGTCAGCCGCTGGCCGGGTCCGGCGACGAGCTTCTTGCCGCCGACCTTGAAGCCGACGCTGCCACGGAGGATCTCGAAGCGCTCCTCCTGGCCCGGGTGGACGTGAGTCGCGGCGACGAAGCCGTTCGGCTGCACGAAGGTCTCGATGACGACGGCTTCGCCGTTCGTCTCCTGCGACGTCTGCCGGAAGACGATGCGCTCGCCGGTGACGGGGTTGTGGATGGTGTCTCCTGCGGGGATCATGTGGGTGCTCCTTCCAGTTGGTTCGGGCGGTCGGGAGCACCATCGAACGGGGCGCTTAAGAGCGCCTTGGCGTTGACTTGAGAGAAGGGTCGAGCAGCATCGAATTCCGGCTTCTGGGGCCGGTCGAGGCCGTCGGGAACGAGGGTCCGCTGCCGCTCGGCGCCCCGAAACAGCGAGCGCTACTCGCGCTCCTGCTGCTGAATGGCGACGCGGTCGTCCCGCGGGAGCGTCTCGTCGACGCGCTCTGGGGCGACGCGCCGCCGCGCTCGGCAGTCGCTTCCCTCCAGGTGTACGTGCACGCGCTCCGCCGCGCGGTCGGGGCCGACCGGATCGAGACGCGCGGCACGGGCTACCGCCTCCGCCTCGATCCCGACGAGCTCGACGCGACGCGCTTCGGGCGGCTCGTCGAGCAGGGACGTGATGCCCTTGCCTCCGGAGCGCCGGCCGACGCCGCCGAGGATCTCCGCGGAGCGCTGCGCCTCTGGCGCGGCGCCCCGCTCGCGGACCTCGCGGGCGAGCCGCTGACCGAGGCCGAAGCGCCACGGCTCGAGGAGCAGCGCTTGCAGGCGCTCGAGCTGCTGCAAGACGCCGAGCTCGCACTCGGCCAGCACGATGCGCTCGTCCCGGAGCTGCAGAGCCTGATCGCCGCAGAGCCGTACCGCGAGCGCTTTCGCGCCCAATACGCGCTCGCCCTCTACCGTTCGGGCCGCCAGGCCGACGCGCTCGCCGCCTGCCGGGCTGCTCGCGAGTTGCTCATGGAGGAGCTCGGCATCGATCCGTCGCCGGAGCTGCGCGAGCTCGAGGGTCGGATCCTCCGCCACGATCCGGCGCTCGCTGCTCCGGAGGCACCGGCGCCTGCGCGCATGCAGCTGCCCACACCGCCGACCCCGCTCGTGGGCCGCCGCCTCGAGGTTGCGGCAGTTTGCGCGCTCCTGCGGCGGGACGACGTGCGACTCGTGACGCTCACCGGGCCGGGCGGCGCGGGAAAGACGCGGCTCGCACTCGCCGCCGCTGCAGAGCTCGGTCCGGATCTGCGCGACGGCGCCGTGTTCGTCGATCTCGCGTCGGTACGCGACCCGACGCTCCTCGGCCCCTCGATCGCACACACGCTCGGACTCGCCGAGGGCGTGGAAACCGTCGAGGAGACGCTCATCGAGCATCTCCGCCCGTCGAGCATGCTGCTGCTGCTCGACAACCTCGAGCAGCTCACGCCGGACGTCGCGCTTGTCGCACAGATCCTCGCCGCCGCGCCTCGGCTCCTCGTGCTCGCGACGAGCCGCACACCGCTCCGGATCGCAGCCGAGCACGAGTATCCGGTGCCGCCGCTGGCGATACCCGACCACAGGCCGGGCACGAGCTTCGAGGCGCTCGTCGCCAACGATGCCGTCCGCCTCTTCGCGGCCCGCGCGCGTGCTGTGGACCCGGAGTTCGAGCTCGACGACCGCAACGCCGGCGCAGTGGCTCGCGTCTGCGAGCGTCTCGACGGGCTACCCCTCACGATCGAGCTGGCGGCGGCACGCTCGAAGCTGCTCCCGCCCGAGACGATGAGCCTTCGGCTCGACCGCGCGCTCGACCTGCTCGTCGGCGGCGCGCGTGACCTGCCCGACCGCCAGCGCACGCTCCGCGCGACGCTCGAGTGGAGTCACGGCCTGCTGAGCGAAGACGAGAGCAGGCTTTTCGCGCGGCTGGCCGTCTTCGCGGGCGGCTGGACGCTCGAGACCGCGGAGGCCGTCTGCGGGGACGAGGGACTGGACGTCCTCGACACCCTGGCCTCGCTCGTCGACGAGAGCCTCGTCCGTACCGTGCGGCGCCCGGCGGTCGAGCCGCGGTTCGCAATGCTCGAGACGATCCGCGAGTACGCGGGCGAGCTGCTCGAGGCCTCGGGTGAGGCAGAGACCCTGCGCCGACGGCACTGCGAGCACATCCTGGCGCGGGCGGAGGAGGGGGCTGCGGCGTGGCTTGCCGGCACCGCTGCGCATGAGTCGCTGTACCCCGTCCTCGACGAGGAGCACGACAACCTACGGGCGGCGCTCGTCTGGGCGGCAACCGCGGGCGAGATCGAGCTGGAGGTCCGGCTCGCCGTCGCGGCGCGCTGGTACTGGGTCGTGCAGGGTCACCTCAGCGAGGGCCGCCGCTTCTTCGACGAGATCTTCGCCCGCACGGCCGGCGCGCCGAAGGAACTGCGGGCGCGGGCGCTCGTGCACGGCGCGATCTTCCCCTTCCGGCAAGGGGACACGAGCGTAGCCGCTGCGCTGTTGCAGGAGAGCCTCGACCTCTACCGCTCGCTCGGTGACGAGGAGGGGATCGCCCGGGCCACCGCCGAGCTCGGCGGTGTGGCCATCGCCGAGTTGGATCTCGACCGTGCAGCGGCGCTGTACGAGGAATCCGTCCCCCTCTTCCGCAGCCAGGGCAAGCCGATGCGCGTCGCCGCGGCGCTCGGCAACCTCGGCACCGTCGCGCAGATGCGCGGCGACCCGGCGACCGCCGTCCGCTATTACGGCGAGGCGATCGAGGTCGGCCGCGAGGCGGGGGACGAAGACGGCCTCGCTGTCAATCTGCACAACCTCGGCCGGTCCGAGCTCGCCCTCCGCCGATCGGACCGAGCCCTCCAGGCATTGCTCGAGAGCCTCGCGATCGGGCGGCGGCTCGGCTATCGCGAGCTGATCGCGTACTGCCTCGGCGGGTTCGCGGAGCTGGCGATGATCGACGAGGACGCGCTGCGGGCCGCCACGCTGCTCGGCGCCTCGGAGAGGCTCTTCTCGGAGATCGGCGCCATCCCCAGCCCGGACGAGGCGCAGGTCCAGCAGCGAGTGGCGGAACACACCGTCGAGGTGCTCGGCTCGGAGCGGGCGAGCGAGCTCCGGGCCCAGGGCGCGGCGCTGAACCTCGACGAACTCCTCGAATGCATAGCCTCCCGGACATGAACGACTACACGATCGTCAACCTCGGCGACGTCGAGAACGTCGCCCCGAAATTCCAGATGCCGGAAGGCATGGACGTCCGCTTCCCGAGGCGCGACCTCGGCTGCGAGGTCGGCGGCGTCGGCGTCGAGAAGCTGCCCGCCGGGCTGCGCATGCCGTTCGGGCACACACACTCGCAGCAGGAGGAGATCTACGTGATCGCCGAGGGCTCGGGTCGGATCAAGCTCGACGACGAGGTGAAAGAGCTGCAGCGGTGGGACATCCTGCGGATCGGCCCGGGCGTGATGCGCAACCTCGAGGCCGGCTCCGACGGGCTCACGCTGATCGCGTTCGGCGCGCCGATCGTCGAGGAGAACGACGGAGAGATCACTCCCGGGTGGTGGAGCGACTAGCGATGAGTCGGGAGCGCCGGAGGCAACGCCGGCGCTCCCGGATGGATCGCCTATTTGCGCTGATCGACGAGGTCGGTCATCGCCGGCACGTTCTGCGTGTCGCACGTGTGAGCGAGGCAGCCGAGGTGCCAGCTGTCCTCGATCGTGCGCAGCATCGAGTAGTGGTTGTAGGGGGTGAACGACGCCTGCGGCTGGGTATGGCCGCCTCTGACCACGATCGTGAGCACATGTCCGCCGCCCGGGTTGGCGTCACAGCAGCCGCGCGTATCGCCGAAGCCGAAATCGGTGGGTGAGCCGGTGAAGTCGCTCTCGTCCCAGGTGATGAAGATGACCGAGTTCGGTCCCCAGGCCTTGGAGGACATGATCTCGCCGACAGTGTCGGCGAGGAACGTGTCTCCCGCGTGGATCAGCAGCTGCTCGTTCGAGAAGTCACACGGATCTGCCGAGCCCCCACCGCCCCTGCCGTGCATGTCGTTGCACTGATCCGGGCTGATCCACGAGTAATCGGGCACGTGGTTCGAGGCGAGGTCGGAGCTCAGCTGGTTCAGATCGACGAGCTTCGCCAATCGCTCCGGACTGCTCTGGACATCCGTGAACGAGATGAACGGGTTGTGCTTGCGCTCGTAGAGCTGGTTGCCGCAGGCGTGGTCGAACTTCGTCGCACAGAGCGAGTACGACTGCATGTAGCCCTTCCACGACTTGTGATGGCTCTCGAGCTGGTCGACGATGTTCGGCAGGTCGACCGTGACGTCGTTGTCGTCCGGGACCCCCTGAGTCGTTCCGGCCGTCGACGCGATGTAGTTCGGCTGGCTCGGATGCGTGACGCCGTAGTAGTTGCCGGCGACCCCGTAGGTCTGGATCGCCTGGTTGATCCAGGGCGCGTTCGGGTTTCCGAGCAAAGCTTCGATGCCCGTGTTCTCCATCATGATCACGAACACGTGCTTGAAGTGGTGCACGTTCGGGGGATGCTGCGGCGCTGCCGGTGCAGCTGCCGTCCCGGCGAGCAGCACCAGCGCAGCGATCAAGCTGCCGCCGACAAGAATCCAGCGACGGTTGGTCATGCTCACTCCTCTCCTCGGTGGCTGGCGCGGAGCACCATGACAAACGGCGGGCCGAGCGTGCGCCGAGGGTCCGACCGGGTCGCCGCGGCTCAGGAAGGCCGGCGCTGCGAGTCGTACATCCCCCACTCCTCACGCAGCGTCTCGCAGATCTCGCCGACCGTGCAGCGCGCCCGCAGCGCCTCGCGCATCGGCGGGAGCAGGTTGGCGTCGCCGCGGGCGGCGTCGCGCACGGCGCCGATCGCCGCGGCCGCTTCCTCGCCGTTCCGCTCCGCCCGCACGCGCGTCGTCCGCTCGAGCTGACGACGCTCCGCGGCCGGGTCGATCCGGAGCAGCTCGATGCCCTCGACTTCCTCCTCGTGGAAGGCGTTGACGCCCACGATCACGCGCTCGCCCGCCTCGACCTGCTGCTGGAACTCGAACGCGGCCCGTTCGATCTCCTCCTGCACAAAGCCGGACTCGACCGCCGCGACGGCGCCGCCCGCCTCGTCCACCCGGTCGATCAGCTCCCAGGCGCGTGCCTCGAGCTCGTCGGTGAGCGCCTCGACGAAGTAAGAGCCGCCGAGCGGGTCGGCGGTGTCGGTCGTTCCGACCTCGGCGGCGAGGATCTGCTGCGTGCGCAGCGCGATCCGCGCCGAGTGCTCGGTCGGCAGCGCCAGCGCCTCGTCGAAGCCGTTCGTGTGGAGGCTCTGCGCGCCGCCGGCGACGGCCGACAGCGCCTGGATCGCGACGCGGACGACGTTGTTCTCCGGCTGCTGCGCGGTCAGGGTCGAGCCGCCCGTCTGGGCGTGGAAGCGCAGCGCCAGCGCGCGGGGGCTCGTCGCCCCGAAGCGCTCGCGCATGATCCGCGCCCACAGCCGCCGGGCCGCACGGAACTTCGCCACCTCCTGGAAGAAGTTGTTGTGCGCGTTGAAGAAGAAGGAGAGCCGCGCGCCGAACTCGTCCGGCGACAGCCCGGCCTCGACGGCCGCCTCGCAGTACGCGATCCCGTTCGCGAGCGTGAAGGCGAGCTCCTGCACCGCAGTCGAGCCGGCTTCGCGGATGTGGTAGCCGCTGATCGAGATCGTGTTCCAGCTCGGAATCCGCTCGGCGCAGTACGCGAACAGGTCGGTGGTCAGCCGCATCGAGGGCCGCGGCGGGAAGATGTAGTTCCCGCGCGCGATGTACTCCTTGAGGATGTCGTTCTGGACAGTGCCGCGCAGCGCGGCCGGCGCCACACCCTGCCCCTCGGCCACGAGCTCGTAGAGAAGGAGCAGCAGCGAGGCCGGCGCGTTGATCGTCATCGACGTCGACACCTCGCCGAGCGGAATCCCGTCCAGGAGGATCTCCATGTCGGCGATCGAGTCGATCGCAACGCCCGTGCGGCCGACCTCGCCGAGCGCGCGCGGGTCGTCGGAGTCGTAGCCCAGCTGCGTCGGCAGGTCGAAGGCGATCGACAAGCCGGTCTGGCCGCGCTCGAGGAGGTAGCGGTAGCGCGCGTTCGACTCCTCCGCCGAGGCGAAGCCGGCGTACTGCCGGATCGTCCACGGCCGGCCGCGGTACATGTCCGGGTACGGCCCGCGGGTGAAGGGGAACTCGCCCGGCGGCTCGAGCTCGCGCGGAGCGTCGGCAGCGGTGTAGACCGGCTTCACCTCGATACCCGACTCGGTGCGCCGGTCGCCGGTGGCCGCCATGAGGGGATCGTAGTCCGGGTGCAGGCAAGATCCGGGGATGCGCGTCACCGTCCGCCTCTTCGCCGGCTTGCGGGAACGTGCAGGCGCTGCGCGCGTCGACCTCGAGGACGTGACACGCATCGAGGACGTCTGGCAGGCGCTCGGGCTCAGTGGGATCGAGATGGGCGCCGAGCCGCCCGGCCTCCTCTACGCCGTCAACCGCGAATACGTCGACCCCGGTTACGAGCTCGCGGACGGCGACGAAGTGGCGCTGATCCCACCGGTCAGCGGCGGCTCCCTCCAGCTCGTCCTCGGCCCGCTCGACGTGGCGGCAGTCGTCCACGACGTCGAGTCGCCGGAGGCGGGAGCGATCGCGAGCTTCGTCGGCACCGTTCGCCGCAACTCCCGCAGCCGCGACGTCCTCCACCTCGAGTACGAGGCGTTCGAGGAGATGGCGGAGGAGATGCTCGAGCGGCTCGCCGCCGAGCTCACGGAGCGCCACGGCCTCTGCGCCGTCGCGATCCACCACCGGCTCGGCCGCGTCGAGATCGGCGAGGCGAGCGTCGTCATCGCGGTCTCCGCCCCGCACCGCTCGGCCGCGCTCGACGCCTGCCGCGAGGCGATCGAGACGCTCAAGGCGACGATCCCCCTCTGGAAAAAGGAGGTCTACGCAGGCGGCGAGGAATGGATAGGACGAGGGTCATGAGCGCGCAAGTCGAGCAAGACCGCGGCATCGTCCGGCGCTCGCTCGAGCGGCTCGTCGGCTCGGCCGTCGTGATCGGCGGGGCGGCGCTCAAGTGGGGCTTCCTGTTCGGGAAGTTCTTCGCCTTCTTCGTCTCCTTCGCCGCCTACTCGTTCTGGTTCGGGAGCTGGAAGTTCGGGCTCGGCCTCGTCCTGTTGATCCTCGTACACGAGCTCGGTCACGTCGCCGAGGCGCGCCGGCAAGGGGTCCCAGTCTCGCTGCCGACGTTCATTCCGTTCCTCGGCGCGTTCGTGACCATCCGGCATGCGGGCCTGCCGCCCTGGCGCAGCGCGCTGATCTCGCTCGCCGGGCCGTTCGTCGGCGGCGTGGGCGCGGCGGTGGTTTGGGCAGCCGGCGCGGCTCAGGGCTCCGCGTGGCTCTTCGTACTCGCGAACATCGGCTTCCTGCTCAACGCTTTCAACATGCTGCCGATCGGCTTCCTCGACGGCGGCACCATCATGCGCGCCATCTCAGAGTCCCGACGCGGCTGGATCCGCTACGAGAACGACGTCCCGGTCGAGGCCGTCCCGCCGGACCGGGAGCACGCCACGCTGATCGCGGTCCTGTACGGGCTCCTCGCCGCGGCGCTCGTCGGCGGGCTGCTCGCGACCCGGCACAGCGGGATGCTGTGATGGAGGATCGCGACCTCCTCCAGACGCACCACAGCCTCGAGCACCTCCGCTTGCGCTCCGAGGCGATCGGACACGAGTTCCTCGCGGGCTTCGAGGCCGTCGAGCGGATCGACCGCCCCGCCGTCTCCTGCTTCGGCTCGGCGCGCGCGGCGGAGGGATCGCGGCCGTACGAGGTGGCGCGCGCGACGGGCCGCCTCTTCGCCGAGGCCGGGTGGGCCGTGGTCACCGGCGGCGGGCCGGGCGTCATGGAGGCGGCCAACCGCGGCTGCCAGGAGGCCGGAGGGCTCTCGGTCGGCTTCGCGATCGAGCTGCCGCACGAGCCGACGACGAACGACTACCTCGGCCTCGCGCTGACCTTCGACCACTTCTATGCCCGCAAGACAATGTTCGTGAAGGCGGCAGAGGGGTTCTGCGTCTTTCCCGGCGGCTTCGGCACCGCCGACGAGCTGTTCGAGTCGCTGACGCTGATCCAGACCGGCAAGGTGCTCCACTTCCCCGTCGTGCTGGTCGGCGAGGAGTACTGGACTCCGCTGCTCGAGTGGGTGCGCCGGAGCGCTCTCGCGGACGGGATGGTGTCGGCCGACGATCTCGCTCTGCTGACCCTGACGGACGAGCCGCGCATCGCGCTCGAGACGGTGCTCGACGCGTACCGCGCGGGCGACGGGAAGCTGAGCCCGCACGCGCCCGAGAAGGCGGACGCGCAGTAACGAGCTACGGGTTCTGCCAGACCGAGACGTGCTTCGTGCTCTCGGCGGTGAACGGCTCGCGGCCCCAGTCGCCCCAGCGCTCGCGGAGCTCCATCCCGGCCAGGCGCGCCATGAGGTCGAGCTCGGAAGGCCAGAGGTAACGGCCGGGGAACGTCGCATAGGAACCGTCGCCCGGGTAGTAGTGGTGCGACGTCAGGGCTTGCCGCACGAAGTCGTATTCGTCGAAGCCCAGGTGCTCCGGAGTGACGTCGAACGGGAGGAACCTCTCGCCTGGCGCCAGCCGCTCCAGCTCGGGGAGCATGATCTCCGCCACAAAGCAGCTGCGCGGCTCGAGATGCGCGGCCACGTTCTCGAAGCACGCGATCTGCGCCTCCTGCGTCCGCAGGTTCATGATCGAGTTGAAGACGACGTAAGCGAGGGAGAACGTCCCGTCGACACGCGTCGTCGCGAAATCGCCGATCGCGACGGGGATCTGCTCGCCGCCCGGCTTTGCGCGGAGCCGCGCGACCATCGCCTCCGAGAGGTCGATCCCGTGCACCGGGACGCCGCGTGCTGCGAGTGGCAGCGCGATCCGGCCGGTGCCGATGCCGAGCTCGAGCGCCGCACCCTCGCCGGCGAGCTCTGCGAGGAAGTCGACGGCCGCCTCGATCGCCGTCGGCTCTCCGTACTCGCCGATCGTGTCGTCGTAGCGGGCGGCGACCTCCTCGCCGAACTGGTTCTCCGGCACGGCGGCACGCTACCGTCCGGTCGTGGAGCTCCGCGATCTGCCCTCCGTGGACGAGCTCGCGCGCGCGGCGGGCGACCCGCTCGCCGTGGACGCGGCCCGGGCGGTGATCGAGCGCGCCCGAGACGAGATCCGGGCCGGGGCGGATCCGGGCGATCTGGCGGCGCGCATGCGTGAGGAGCTTGCGGACACGCGACAGCCCCGGCTACGGCGCGTGCTCAACGCGACCGGTGTCGTCGTGCACACGAACCTCGGCCGTGCGCCCCTCGCGGAGGAGGCGCTCGCGCGGGTGGTCGAGGTCGGACGCAGCTATTCGAACCTGGAATTCGACCTCGCGGAGGGCGTTCGCGGCTCGAGGCAGGATCACGTCGCCGCGATTCTGCGTCGGCTGACCGGGGCCGAGGCCGCGCTCGTCGTCAACAACAACGCCGCCGCCGTGCTCCTCGCGCTCGCAGCGCTCGCCGAGGGCCGCGACGTCGTCGTCTCGCGCGGCGAGCTGATCGAGATCGGCGACGGCTTCCGGATCCCCGACGTGCTCGCCCGCTCCGGCGCCCGGCTCGTCGAGGTCGGGACGACGAACCGGACGCGGGCCGCCGACTACGAGAAGGCGATCGGCCCCGAGACGGCCGTCCTCCTCCGCGTCCACCAGTCGAACTTCCGGGTCGTCGGCTTCGAGGAGCGCCCGCGGCTCGAGGAGGTCGCCGCGGTCGCGCGCCGCCACGACCTCCCGCTCGTCGACGACCTCGGCTCGGGACATGTCTTTCCTAGTAACAGACTGTTACTAGGTCAGGAGGAGCCGACCGTGCGGGAGTCGCTCGCCGCGGGGGCCGATCTCGTCTGCTTCTCGGGGGACAAGCTGCTCGGCGGGCCGCAGGCGGGGATCGTGCTCGGCCGCGCGGAGCTCGTGGAGCGGCTGCGGCGGCACCCGCTCCAGCGCGCGCTGCGGATCGACAAGCTCTCGCTCGCGGCCCTCGAGGGGACGCTCCTCCTCCACCTCGAGGCACCGGAGCGCATTCCCATCCTGCGCGCGCTCGCCCAGGAGACGCCCGCAGTGCGCGAGCGCGCGGAACGGCTCGCTGCGGCGACCGGCGGCGAGCTCGAGGAGACGGTCGGGCGCGTCGGCGGCGGCGCGCTCCCCCTTGCCGAGCTGCCGAGCTTCGCCTGCGCGCTCGAGGAGTCGCTCGCGGAGCCGTTGCGGGCAGGCGAGCCGCCGGTCGTGGGCGTCGTCCGCGACGGCAGGCTCCTGCTCGACTGCCTCACGCTGACGGACGAGGAGGCCGACGAGGCAGCAGCCGCCGTGAGCGCCGCCCGCACGTGAGCCAGCGCCCGCCGGAGGCGGCTCTCTGGGACGCCCTTCGCGGCGGCCTCGTCACTCGCGCGCTCGGCCTCGTCGCGGAGCTCGACATCGCGCGCCTGCTCGGCGAGGAAGCGCGGCCGGTCGCGGAGCTCGCGGCGGCGAGCGGTGCCGACCCCGACACCCTGCAGCGCCTTCTTCGCGCACTCGCCAGCGACGGGGTCTTCGCCGAAGAGGAGCCGGGCAGCTTCCGCAACACGCCGGTCTCCCAGCTCCTGACCGTCGACGGCTGGGACGATTTCGCGCGCCTCTTCGGCAGCACCTGGCTGCACGGGGTCGGCGGGCTCGACACGAGCGGTGAGGCCTCCTTCCCGCGCGTGTTCGGCGACGAGTTCTGGGCGTGGCTCGGCGCGCACCCGGCCAAGCGCGCCTCGTTCGACCGGGCCATGGCCCAGGGCTGGCGGGGACGGCTCGAGCGCCTCGAAAGCGTCGGCTGGCGCGGCGACGAGATGGTCGTCGACGTCGGCGGCGGCAACGGCTCGCTCCTCCAGGCCTTGCTCGAACTGCACCCGGCGATGCGGGGGATCGTCTTCGACCTGGCCGAGACGGTCCGGGACGAGTCGGGCTTCGGCGACCGCTGCACGTTCGTCGAGGGGAGCTTCTTTGAGCACGTGCCGGGTGGCGACGCACACGTGCTCTCGACGATCATCCACGACTGGCACGACGAGTCGGCGCTGCGGATCCTGCGCACGGTGCGCGCCTCTGCCGGCGAGCGGCTGGTTCTGCTCGAGAGCGTGATCCAACCCGGGAACGAGCCGGCCGGCGCGAAGTGGCTCGACCTTCTAATGCTCGTGATCGCCGCCGGGCGCGAGCGGACGGAGGCGGAGTGGCGGGTGCTGCTCGAGGCATCCGGCTGGGAGCCGACGCGCATCCAGACCGGCGTGATCGAGGCGCGACCGGCTTGAGCGAATTCGACCGCAAGCGCGTGTGGGAGCAACGATGCCCCTGACGGTCGGCACGGCCGGTCACATCGACCACGGCAAGACGGCGCTCGTCGAGGCGCTGACCGGCAAGAACACGGACCGGCTGCCCGAGGAGCACGAGCGCGGCATCTCGATCGACCTCGGCTACGCACCGCTCGAGCTGCCGGACGGTATGAGCCTCTCCGTC
>DASYOZ010000217.1:0-5236 GCA_036007185.1 Gaiellaceae bacterium
GCTTCGTCTTCGGGCGCGACGGCGGCGTCCTGCGGACCTTCGTCCGGCTCGCACGCTTCGCACCGGTGACGCCGATCGTCGGCCCGGGCACGCAAAAGCTGCAGCCGATCTGGGTCGAGGATCTCGCCGAGCATTACGCCGTCGCGGTCACCGAGCAGGCGGCGGCGAACCGGACCTTCGAGCTCGGCGGGCCTGACGCGGTGACGTGGAACGAGTTCTGGGAGCGGCTGAAGCGCACGCTCGGCGTGCGGCGGCCGTCGGTGCACGTCCCGTTCGGCGCGATGCGGCTCCAGGCGATGCTGACCGAAGGGCTGCCGGGCGCGCCGGTGACGCGCGACCAGCTCACGATGCTCGAGCTCGGGGACAACGTCGTCACCGACCCGAGCGCGGTCGAGACGTTCAAGCTGCCGCTCGTGCCGCTCGACGAGCAGTTGCGGCGAGCGACGTGACGCGCGGCGTCGTCTACGCGGAGCCCGACGCCGCGCCGACGGTCGAGGAGCTGACCGTCGAGCCGCCCGGGCCGCGGGAGGTGCTCGTCCGCGTCCTCGCCTGCGGGCTCTGCCACTCCGACCTCCACGTCCTCGAGACGCAGGGTCAGGGGATGCGATTCCCGATCCTGCTCGGCCACGAGGGAGCCGGCGTCGTCGAGGAGGTCGGGAACGAGGTGGCCTCGATCCGGTCCGGCGACCGCGTGGTCATCGCCTGGCGCGCCCCCTGCGGCGACTGTCCCCAGTGCCGGCGCGGCGATCCCCGCCGCTGCTCATCGCAGCTTCGCGCGAAGCGGCGACTGCACCGGGCCGCCGACGGCGCGCTGCTGACGCCGGTGCTCCGCTGCGGCACGTATGCCGACCACGCCGTCGTGCACGAGGCGTGCGCGGTCAAGGTGCCGGAGGAGCTGCCGGTCGAGCAGGCCGCGCTGCTCGCATGCGGCTTCTCGACCGGCGCCGGAGCCGCGCTCTGGGCGACGCCGGTGCGGGAGGGCTCGTCCGTCGCCGTGATCGGCTGCGGCGGCGTCGGGCTCGCAGTCGTGCAGGGCGCGCTGCTTGCCGGCGCGGAACAGATCGTCGCAGTCGACGTCACGGCGGAGAAGCTCGAGCACGCCCGCGCACTCGGGGCGACCGACGTCGTGGACGCCTCCGCAGCGGATCCGGTCGAGACCGTGCGCGAGCTGGCCGGTGGCCGCGGTGTCGAGTTCGCCTTCTCCGCGATCGGCGCTTCGAGCGGGCTGGACCAGGCGATCCGGATGTGCGCCTACGCCGGCACGGCGACGCTCGTCGGCATGCCGCTACCGGGCGTGAAGCTGGACGCCGACCTCTACGCCGAGGTCTTCGGCCCGAAGGTCGCGATTGCCGTGACCCACGGCGGCGACACGATCCCGCAGGAGGACTTCCCGTTCCTCGCGCAGGCCGCCCTCGACGGGCGGCTCGACCTCGCCCGCTTCGTGACGAGCACAATCTCGCTCGACGAGGTTCCGGAGCGCCTCCCTCACATCGGCGAGGGCGGCGAGATCCGAACGGTCGCGGTTCTCTAGCCCAGACCTTGCCGGCGCGGCAAGTCGACCTCGGGGTTCACGAGGTGCCCGTCGCGCTCGACGTAGCCGCCCCTGCCACCGACGACGAAGACGATCGCGTCCTCGTCACCCGCGTTCGAGATGCGACGCGGAGTCGTCGAGCCGCAGTGGAAGAGACCGCCCTCGCCGAGCTCGCGCGACTCGCCCTCGACGTCGACGCGGATCCGCCCCTTGTGCACGAAGTAGAGCTCGTCCTGCGTGTCGTGGTAGTGCTCGGGGCCCTCGTACCGCGCGGGATAGACGATCGCGTTGACGCCGAATGCCTCGACCCCGAGCGCCTTCCGGACCTTGCGGAAGCCGTGACCGTCGCCGAGCTCGTCGAGCGAGGAGAACGCGAACGTCACGCGCTGCAGGCCTCGGCAGTATGCGCAAGCGGCAGGCGGCCGAGAAGCTCGGTGAGCTGCTCGCGCTCCTCCGGGGCGAATCGCGAGCCGAACAGCTCCTCGATGTCGGCGTTGTGGGACTCCCGCGCCTCCTCGATCTTCTTCACGCCGGCCCCGGTGAGCACGGCGTACGTGACCCGGGCGTCGCTCGCGCACCGCTCCTTCGCGACGAGGCCACAGGACTCGAGGCCGTCGAGCAGGCGCGTGATCCCGGACGCAGTGAGCAGGACGCTGCGGGCGATGTCGATCCGCCGCATCCGCCGTCCCTCGGCGTAGTAGAGCTGCACGAGCACGTCGAAGTCGCTCAGCGTCAGCTCGTGCAGCGCCTCAAGGCGCGACGAGAGCTCCCGCGTGATCGCCGCGTGCGCGCGGAGGAAGCGGAGCCACGCCGTCTCGGTGAGATCGTGAGCGGACGAAACTGCTTGTGTGCTCAATACTTGACTAGACAATGTTTTCTCGCTATGATCCTTGAGTTCTCAAGTATAGCTCAATCGCCCAAGGAGGCAAGTTCTCAGATGAGCACGATGGAATCCACCACAACCCTCGCTCCCGCCGGCACCACGTGGGTCGCAGACCCCGTCCACTCGAACGTCGCGTTCGAGGTCGAGTACGCCGGCGTCAGCATCTTTCGCGGCAGCTTCCGCGACTTCGACGCCACGCTCGAGGGCTCGACCCTCGCGGGCTCGGCGCGCGTCGCGAGCGTCGACGTGAAGGACGAGCAGCTCGCCGGCCATCTCCAGTCGCCGGACTTCTTCGACGCCGAGCGGCATCCCGAGATCTCGTTCCGCGCGGACCAACTCGCGCTGGCCGACGACGGCACCGTCACCGGCTCCGGCGAGCTGACGATCAAGGGCGTCACGAAGCCGGCCGAGCTCAAGGGCCGCCTTGCGTCGGCGCCGAGCGTCGACCCGTTCGGTCGCGAGCGCCTCGGCCTCTCGCTCGAGACGGCGATCGACCGCAACGAGTTCGGCGTCGCTTGGAACGCGCCGAACCAGAGCGGCGGCAACTACCTCGGCGACGAGGTCACCCTGAAGGCCGACCTGACCTTCGGGAGACAGGAGAGCTAACGATGCGCATCCTCGCCGTCTCCGGCAGCCTGCGGGAGGGCTCGTTCAACACGAGCCTCCTGCGGGCCGCGCTCGAGGCCGCGCCCGAGGGCGTCGAGCTCGAGCTCTGGGAAGGGATCGGCGAGCTGCCGCTCTACGACGAGGACCTCGACGACAACGACGTGCCGGAGTCAGTGCGCCACCTGCGCGAGGACTGGGCGGCGGCCGACGCCATCCTCTTTTCGACGCCCGAGTACAACGGCTCCGTCCCGGGCGGGCTCAAGAACGCGATCGACTGGGCATCCCGGCCGCGGCACGAGGCTCCGCTGCGGAACAAGCCGGTCGCCG
The DNA here is from genome assembly GCA_036007185.1 of Gaiellaceae bacterium. Lineage (GTDB taxonomy): Bacteria > Actinomycetota > Thermoleophilia > Gaiellales > Gaiellaceae > Palsa-739. Next base: position 3,348 of record DASYOZ010000217.1, read on the forward strand.
TGGTGGGCGCGAGCACGGGCCAGTTCGGCGCCCTCTGGGCCCAACAGGATCTGAAGCGGATCCTCGGCATCGCCGGCGCCCGCGTGGTCGGGACGGAGATCCCGGTCTCGCGCGCAGACGAGCGGTTCGACACCGAGGGCCGTCTCCTCGACGGAGAGGTCTTCGAACAGCTCCGGCTGCACCTGACCACTCTCGCGTCGGAGGCCGTCGCGGCGTCCGAGCGAGTTGCTGCCTGAGCAAAAAGAAGGGGCCGCCAAGGCGGCCCCTTCTCCGGTTACCAGCGCGTAGTGGCAGAGGCGCCTTCCTGCTCCGGCCTCCATGGAGACCGGGCGGCGCGGAACGCGTCGTCCCCTACGCTGGCTAGGCGTTTTCCCGGTGGTCCCGGGGACAGCGCCTCTACCCGCTGGTACCTCCACTGCCCGTACTGTCTGAAATCACTGCCGGACCACCTCCTTTCCGCGGTACCCGCACGATAGCGAAGCGCGCGGCTGCCGCGAGCGCGGATTGAGCCCGACCTATCCTTCGGTCCGTGCGTGCCGAGCTGACGATCGAGATCGCGCGGGCGCCCGAGGAGGTCTTCGCCTATCTCACCGACGTCTCGAACCTGCCGGCGTGGCAGGCGGGCGTGCAGAGCGCGACGCTGGGCGACGGACGGATCGAGGAGTCGCGCTCGCTCCTCGGCCGGCAGCTCCAGACGACGCTCGAGATCGTCGAGCAGGACGAGCCGCGCCTGTTCACGCTGCGCGCGCTCGACAGCCCGGTCCCGTTCACGGTCCGGCACGAGCTCGAGCCGGCGGACGCTGGCACCACCTTGCTGACGGTGACCGCCGAAGGCGACGTTCCCGGCTTCGCCGCAGGCCTCCTCGCGCGGCGCGCCGAGAAGCAGATCCGCAAGGACTTCGAGCGGCTGAAGCAGATCCTCGAGAGCTAGAGCGCGGCGCGCTCGGCCTCGACCGCGTCACGCACCCAGCAGTCGGCGCGGTGGCCGTTGACGATCCCGCAGGCCTCCAGCGACGAGTAGACCGTCGTCGGACCGACGAACCGGAAGCCCGCGGCCTTCAGCCGGCGCGAGAGCTCCTTCCCGTCGGCGCAATCGCGGTACTCCCACATCAGCCCGTCGAGCGGCGTCCCAGCCTCGCGCAGCGCGAGCGTGGCGCCCGCGTTGCCGATCGCGGCCTGGATCTTGCCGCGGTGGCGGACGATCCCCGAATCACCGAGTAGCCGCTGGACGTCGCGCCCGCCGAAGCGCGCGACCTGCTCGGGATCGAAGCCGGCGAACGCGCGCCGGAACGCCTCGCGCTTGCGGAGGATCGTCAGCCAGGAGAGCCCCGCCTGGAAGCCCTCGAGGCACAGGCGCTCGTAGAGGCCTCGCTCGTCCCGGACCGGACGCCCCCACTCCTCGTCGTGGTAGGCGATGTAGGCCGGGTCGGTCGTCGGCCAGCAGCGGATGTGCTCGGTACCCACAGCTCGAGCTTATGCGCGGCAGGCTCGATTCTCAGCCCGCGAACGATGTCGAGGTGCGATGACGGCGGACTCGGAGCGCGCGTACGTCACTCGTTCGAGTGAACTGAGGGGGTGCTAGCCGAACTCGCCCGGAAAAACGCGCCCCGAAGGCGTGTGCCGTCTTGATTCGCGGGTAGGTTTCTTGTGCCTCTGGATCGAGGCCGAGGAAGGACAAGGGGAGGGGGACGGCCGGTGCGGGCCACAGAAAACCGCAGGCGGCACGCAGTTTCGGAAGTCGTGAGGTGCGACGCAGGGCGGACGGTTCGATGATCTGGCAGCTTGTTCGTGTCGGTCGTCGTGCAGCAGTGGTTGTGCTGCCGTTCCTCGCCGGGGCGGCCGCGCTCGCCTTACTCCTGGATTCCGGCACCGTGCACATCCCCTCGACG
>DASYOZ010000218.1:0-8076 GCA_036007185.1 Gaiellaceae bacterium
TTGTACGGCAGGTCGCCGAAGATCGTCTGGAGCGTCCCCGAGCCCTCGTGGACGAAGATCACCTCGTCGCCCTCGCCGTTGCGGAAGAAATAGTCCATCGAGCCGGCGGGGCGGCAGAGGGAAATCTCGACGTCGTCGTTCCACATCAGCAGGCGGCGGCCCGTGACCTCGTCGCCGGCGGGCTCGGTGTCGAACGTCTTGAAGTGGCGGTGCGCGTGCTGCTCGGGCACCCACTCCTCTCGCTCGATCGGCTCGAAGCCGTCGAGCTCCATGACGCGGCAGGGCGACTGGAGGTGGTAGAGGATCGACTCGTTGCCGGTAAAGCCCTCGAGGCCCATCACCTCTTCGGTGAGGAGCGTTCCGTTCTCGCGGAACTGGACGTGGCGCTTGCGCGGAAGATCGCCGAGGCGCTGGTAAAACGGCACGGCGAAAGCGTAACGCCTACGCCAGGGCCAGCTCGGCGAGCCTGCGGCCGACCGCGGGCGCGAACTTGAAGCCCTGCCCCGAGCACGCGGAGCCCACGACGACGCGGCCCCGCCGCTCGAGGACGAACCGCTCGTCCGCAGTCGTCGTGTAGAGACAGGCATCGGCCGCGACGGGCTCTGGGTCGACGTCCGGGAACCGCTCGCGAACCCATGCCGCGATGCGCTCGACGATCGCGGGATCGGGCGCCGCCTCGGTGTCGGGGTCGGTCTCGGAGCCCGCGTGATGCGCGCCGGCCTTGAGGCCGTGCACGGGATCGTGGAGCGAGTACATCCCGTGACCGCCGGTCTCGGCGTTCAGGTCGACGATCGAGGGGGGCGGCGGGCCTTCGCGCGTGAAGTACGCGAGCGTCTCGCGCGTCACGGTCACCGGCACGTCGGGGACGAGCTTCTGGACCCACGGGCCGGCGGTGACGACGACAACGTCGGCGTCGAGCTCGTCGGTCGACTCGATCCGCCGGTTCGTCTGCACCTCGACGCCCGCCGCGTCGAGGAACGCGTGGCGCGCACGGTCGGCGAAGACGACGCCTGCGTCGGCCACGTACAGCGCCGCCCAGCCGTCGGGCAGGCTCGCCCCGAGCGCACGCACCTCGTCGCGGTCGAGCAGACGGTACGGCACTCCGCATTCGTCGAGCGCGCGGGCCGACGTGAACGCGGGGTCGGCGACGAGCTCGACGAGCCCGTACAGCCCGAGGAGGCCGGGGTCGAGCTCCAGCCAGCCCGCGTACGCCTCCTGCGCGAAGCGGACCCAGTCCGCGTCGGGATACGCGACACGGAAGATGCGCGTGCGCCCGTGGCTCGAGCCGCGGTCATGGTCGAGCCCGAACTGCTCGTGCACGGTCACCTCGGCGCCGCGCCCGCGCAGGGCCCACGCCGTCGCGCAGCCCATCACCCCCGCGCCCACCACCGCAACCTTCATCGCGCCAGCAGGTCTCCGGGATAGAGGGTCGTGTTCTCCGCCGCGTGCGCGACCAACCGCTCCCAGTCGACGCCTGGCGGCGCGTCCTCGTCCGGGGTCGTCACGACCGGTCCGAGCGTGAGCGCGAAGTCGCGCTGCTTCGCGCCCTGCAGCCGAGGAGCGACCCATTCGACGAGCGGCGTGAAGCCGCCGATCGCGCCGTCGGCGCCGATGATCGCCGCTACGCGCTCCACCTGCCCGGCTCCCGGCACTCCCGGATCCTCGCCGGCCGCCTTGATCGCGGCCGGGTTCGCGAAGACGAAGTCGCCCGCCTCGTCGAAGAGGCGCACCGAGGGCGGACGGAACACCGGCGCGCGGAAGACGACGTCGCGGAGCGGATACTCCGCGTGCTCGCGTGCCAGCCCGCCGCCGGTGAAGAAGGCCTGCAGCGTCTGCGCCGCGAGCTGGATCACCCTGTCGCCCTCGATGCGCCCCGGCCAGCCCCGCTCCAGGAACGGCTCCTTCGGGCTGAACATGCAGAGCTTCATCGCGGCTCGGTGTGGACGACGACGTCGGCGATCTCGGGACGCTCGCGCCGGATCAGCTCCTCGACCCGGCTTGCGTCCGCGTGGGCGTCGGCGAGCGTGTTCGAGCCGAGCCGCAGCGTCAGATAGGCGACGAGCCCCTCGTCCGTATCGACGAAGCGCAGGTCCGCGGGGTCGACGCCGAGCTCGGTCCGAACGATGCGTCGCACGGTCGCGGCGTCGCCGGCGACCTCCGTGCCCGCCGCTTCCTCGCCGAGCGGCTCGAGATGCGTCCGCACCGACGACACCTCGGGAACCGCACGCTCGATCGCACGCTCGACCTCCTCGGCGATCGCGTGCGCCTCCTCGAGGGAGAGCTCGCCGGGGAGCTTCAGGTGGAGCGAGAGCTCGGTACCGCTGTCGACCGAGACGACCGAGACGTTGTGCACCTCGCGCACGCGCGGGACGTTGAGCGCCGCGGCATGCGCACGCTCGCGCATGTCGGCGTCGGCGGCGCGCACCGGCTCGACGTGGACGACGACGTCCGCTTCCGGCAACGCCGCCTGCACCGCGCGCTCGACTGCGTCGGCGGCCGCATGGCCTTGGCCGACGGCGGCGCCGTAGTCGACGCCGATGACGACGTCCGCGAACACACGCCCCGCCGCCTGCCGCATCCGCAGGCGGCGCAGCTGCACCGCAGGCCTCACCCCGACGATCGCCCGGCGCGCCGCCTCCTCGGCATCCGCGGGGGCGAGATCCATCAAGACGTCGATGTTCCTGCGCATGAGCCGCGAGGCGGCGAGCAGGACGAGCGCTGCGACGAAGAGCGCGGCGACGGCGTCCGCGTCCGGATGGCCGGCGCGGACGAGCAACAAGCCGATGAGCACCGCGACCGAGCCGCCAAGGTCGCTGCCGAAGTGGAGCGCGTTCGACGCGAGCGCAGGGCTCGAGTACGCGCGCGCCCCACGCCACGACGCCATGGTCCGTGCGACGTCGATGCAGATCACGATGCCGACGACGACGAACGCGTACCACGTGGCCTGCACGGAGGCGCCGCCGTGCACGAGGTGGGAGATCGCGCGCCAGACGATGAAGATGCTCGCCACGACGAGGATTGCGCCCTCGGCAAGCGCCGCGAGGTGCTCGGCCTTCCCATGCCCGTACTGGTGGCCCGGGTCGGCCGGCCGGACGGCGACGCCGACGGCGAAGAACGTGAGCAACGCGGCGATGAGGTCCGTTCCCGAGTCGGCGGCTGCCGAGACGAGGCCGAGGCTGTGCGCAGCGAGCCCGGTCCCGAGCTTGAGCGCGATGAGCGCGACCGCCGCGATGACGGACCAGAGCGCGGTTCTCCGCTGGGCCTCCACCGGCGGAAGCGTACGCAGGACTCAGGCGGCGCGAATCGGCTCGGGCGGCCAGATGAGCGCGTCCTGCCGGAACGCGAAGTGGCAGCGCGGCGTACCCGCGAGCGCGACCGGCGCGATCGAGGCCAGCTCGATCTCGGCCTCGGCCGGGCTGAGCAGCCAGCGGTCGTGGTGCATCTCGGCACTCCCCTCCCCGGTGAAGAGGCGGTAGCGCTCGGTCAGGAACGACTCGAGGGAGCCGAGCTTGGCGTGAAAGGTCTCGCCCGTGGCGCGGTAACGCGCCGAGAAGACACGGGCCGGCTCCCCGACCCGCACGCACTCGGCTTCCTGCCAGTCCTCGACCGGCTCGAACGTCATCCGTGCGTGGAAGGCGGGCACGTGGTAAACGCGACGCAGGCCGAGCGCGGCGAGCCGGCTCGACGCGTCGATGCTGAAGAACCAGACGCCGGGCAGGCCGTCGGGGCCACGGACGTACGTGCGCACGTTGAGCTGAAGAAAGGACGAGATTCCCGGCAGCGGCAGCGCGCCGCGGGCCCGCAGCGCGCGCACGCGGAAGACCATGATCCCGAGCCAGGCGCTGCCGTCGTGTTCCTCGATCTCCAGCTCCTCAGGGACACGCACGCGGAGGTCCGCAGTAGAGACTGCCCAGTGCGCCCAGAACGTGTGCTCCCAGGTCTGTCCGAGCGTCCAGCGGCCCTCGGGCGGCGGAAACGGGCGGTGGCCCACGCGGCGCAGCGAGCGCGCCTGCCGGCTCGCCGCCCTCGCATCGTCCAACACGGCTGACGGCCTCCTAGAGGTTCCCGCGGAGCGCCTGCTCGCGCTCGATCGCCTCGAACAGCGCCTTGAAGTTGCCCTCGCCGAAGGTCGTCGCGCCGTGCCGCTCGATCACCTCGAAGAAGACCGTCGGCCGGTCCTGCGCCGTCTTCGTGAAGATCTGGAGCAGATAGCCGTCCTCGTCGCGGTCGACGAGGATCTTGTGCTCCTGCAGCACGGTGTAGTCCTCGGCGATCTCGCCGACGCGGCCTGGCGCCTCGTCGTAGTACGAGTCGGGCGTCTCGAGAAACAGGAGGCCGCGCTCCTTGAGCGCCTCGACGGTGCCGACGATGTCGGTCGACGCGAGCGCGATGTGCTGCGCGCCGGCGCCGCCGTAGAACTCGACGTACTCCTCGATCTGGCTCTTGCGCTTGCCCTCGGCGGGCTCGTTGATCGGGAACTTGATCTTCCCCGACCCGTCCGCCATGACCTTCGACATCAGCGCCGAGTACTCGGACTGGATCTGCTCGTCGCCGAAGTGGAGGATGTTCGTCATCCCGAAGACGCGCTCGTAGAACTCGACCCAGTGGTCCATCCGGCCGAGCTCGACGTTGCCGACGACATGGTCGATGTTCGTCAGGCCGACGCCCTGGCCCGCATGGCCGTTCTCCGACACAGAGACGAAGCCGGGCAGGAACGGCCCGCCGTAGTCGGCGCGATCGACGAAGGTGTGGATCGTGTCGCCGTAGGTCGCGATGGCGGCGCGCTCCACCTTCCCGAACTCGTCCTCGTCGCGCCGCGGCTCCATCACGCTGCGCGCGCCGCGCGACACGGCCTCGCGGTAGGCCTGCGTCGCGTCGGGCACAGTGAGCGAGATGTCGCGGACGCCGTCGCCGTGCTTCGAGTGGTGGCGCGTGATCTCGTGCTCCTCCCGCAGTGCCGACGTGAGGACGAGGCGAGCTTCACCCTGCTCGAGCACGTAGGAGGCGCGGTCGCGGACTCCGGTCTCGGGGCCGGCGTACGCGGTCCGCGTGAAGCCCATAGCGTGCTCGTAGAAGTACGCAGCCTGCTTGGCGTTGCCGACCCAGAGCTCGACGTGATCCCAGCCGAGCAGCGGCATGAAGTCTTCGGCCATGCAGCGATTATGCCGGGCCTTCGAGCTCGGCGACAGGCACTCGCGGGCGCCGACCCACGCGCTCGTAGGCGATCCCCACGAAGATGAGCGCGCCGCCGACGATCTCGAGCCCGTGGATCGACTCGGAGAGGATCAGGAGCGCGAAGAGCACTCCGAAGAACGGCTGCATGTTGTTGAAGATCGATGCCCGTGGGGCGCCGACCCGATCGACGGCCGTGAACCAGAGGATGTTCGTCAGGAAGAGCGGCCCGATGACGGCGTAGACGAAGCCGACCCATACCGTCCCCGAGAAGGAGAAGTCCTGGCGGGCGACCTGCGGGATGCTCACCAGCGCGAGCGGCGCCCAGCCGAGCGCGAGCACGACCGCGCTGATCCGGTAGGGCGAGTAGCGGCGCATCAGCGGCGCGATCGCGACAGTGTAGGCCGCCCAGGTGACTGCGAGCGCGATCGCGAGCAGGTCGCCTTTCCAGCCCGAGACGAGCCCGCCGCCGGCGCCGACCGCGATCAGAGCGACGCCGGCGAAGGTCAAGCCCGTGCCGATCCAGAACGACCTCTGTAGGTGCGCGTGAAGGAATGCGATCGAGATCAGCCCCACGAACATCGGGCACGAGCCGAAAAGGAGCGACACCGTCGAGGCGTGCGCGAACTCGAGGCTGTAGACGAAGCAGAGCTGGTTCACGAAGATCATGGCCGCTGCGATGCCGACGTAGATCCAGTCGGCGCGCGCGATCCGGAACGAGCGCTCGCGCCACCAGGTGTAGGCCCAGAAGATGGCGATCGCGACGAAGTAGCGGATCGCGGCATACGCGAGCGGCAGCCAGCCGTGCTCGAGCATGTACTTCGTGACGGTGACGTTGAGCGCCCAGAGGAGGACGGCGCCGAGCAGCATCGAGTCGACGACGGAGAGGCGGCGCACGTCCTCGAACGTACCTCCGTTAGGCTCCGCTTCGATGCCGGAGCCGACCTTCGCCGACGTCGACGAGCTCGTCGGGCCTGCGACCCCGCATTTCGCCTACCAGCTTCGCGCCCGCGTGCGCGAGCTCGTGCTCGACCTCCCGGAGGAGCACGAGGTCCGCCGCTACGCGGAGGAGAAGATGGAGCTGCTCGACCGGCTCGGGCACGCGTCCTCGAAAGCGGCCGACGGCCGGCGCGAGCCGCCCACGCGCCCCGGCTGGAGCGAGCTGCCGAGCTCGGCGCCCGCCGACGAGCCGCTGCCCTCGCGGCGATGAGCCTCCAGGGAGCCTCGGTGCTCGTCACCGGGGGGACGCGAGGGATCGGCCGGGCGATCGCGCTCCGGCTCGTGGCCGACGGGGCGGCCCGTGCGGTGCTCGGCTACATGCGCAACGACACCGCGGCCGAGGAGGCGGCAGCCCTCGTCGAGGAGGCCGGCGCCGAGCCGGTGCTGGTGCGTGGCAACGTCGCCGACGCGCGGGTCGTCGAGAAGCTCGCCGCGGCCGGGCCCTACCGGGTCGTCGTGCACAACGCCGCCACCGGCGTGATCCGCCCCGCCCTCGAGACGGAGGACAAGCACTGGGACTGGACGCTGGCCGCCAACGCGCGTGCCCTCCTGTCGCTCGCCCGGGCGAACGTGCCGACCATGGAGGAAGGCGGTTCGATCCTGGCGATCTCGAGCCTCGGCTCGCAGCGCGTCCTCCCGAATTACGTGCTCATCGGCACCTCGAAGGCGGCGCTCGAGTCCGTCGTCCGCTACCTCGCCGTCGACCTCGCGCCGCGCGGGATTCGCGTCAATTGCGTCTCGGCGGGCGTCGTCGACACCGAGGCGCTCGACTGGTTCCCGAACAAGGAGCAGATGCTCGCCTCGGTCAAGCGGACGCCGGCGGGACGGCTCGTCGAGCCCAAGGACGTCGCAGCGGTGGTCTCCTTCCTCTGCTCGCCGGACGCGGCGATGATCTGCGGCCAGACGGTCGTCGTGGACGGCGGCTACTCGCTCGGGGCGTAGGGAGCCGCGGATGGAGCCCACCGAGGAGAACCTGCGCGCCTGGGAGGGTGCGCACCGGGCACGCGCCGAGCCGGTGGAGCTCCCGCCGTTCGTGCAGCGCACGCTCGGCGACCTGAAGGGCAAGCGCGTGCTCCACCTCCTCTGCGGGGCGGGCGAGGCTACCGCAGCCCTGGCCGAGCTCGGGGCTGTGGCGACGGGCGTGGACCCGCGGCCGGCCGCGCTCGAGGCGGCGCGCGAGCGCTGGCCGACGATCCTCTGGGTGGACGGCGACCCGCAGTCGCTGCCTCGCCAGCTGCGCCGCGGCCGATTCGACCTGGTCTACTCCGGGGAGGGCGTCCTCGGCGGACTCGACGACCTCGACGGCTGGGCGATCGGGATCGCGGCGGCGTTGCGCGAGCACGGCGAGCTCCTCGTCTTCGACGACCACCCGGTCGCGGATTGCGTCGACGGCCTGCTCCGCTGGCGCAGCGACTACTTCCGCGACCCGGCCGATCCCGACCGGCTGTGGCGGATGGGCCAGGTCGTGAGCGCGCTCGCGCGCGCCGGAGTACACGTCGAGGCGCTCGAGGAGTATCCGGGCGGCACCTCGCGCCGCCACCACGACCGTCGCATCCCGGCGACGTTCCTGCTCTACGCGCGCCGCGCGGCCTAGGTCAGCCCGAGCGTCTCGAAGGCCTCGTCGAGCTCGGCGTCGGTGATCGTGAGCGGCGGCGTCGCCTGGATCAGCAAGCCGTCGAGGCCGGCCGGCACCACGAGGACGCCGCGCTCGAGCGCCTCCCCCGCGTCGCCCTCGCGAGCGCGGAGAAGCCCGCGGCCGCGCCACCCGGCCCGCTCGAAGCGCTCGCCCGCCGCCTGCACGCGATCGAGGAGCTTCGGCACGTCCTCGAGCACGACGAGAGCCGCGGCGCACGCAAGCGGGCTCCCGGCGTGCGTGTGCGTGTACACGTCCTCGGGCCCGAACTG
>DASYOZ010000219.1:0-6512 GCA_036007185.1 Gaiellaceae bacterium
GAGGCCGCCGAGGCCGCGGAGGACGACCTCCAGTCCGAAGAACCTCCCTCGGCTCTCTAAACCGCTTCTGCGCTAGCGTCTGCCGCGGTGTGCCGGGAAGGCTGGTCGGCGTCAGCTCATGACGCCCACAGTCGCCATTCCGGTCTTCGTCGTCTCGATCGGCGTCATGCTGCTCGCGTCGGCGCAGTTCGCGCAGCGGCTCGACCGGATCGGGCTGCGGCTCGGCCTGCCGGAGACGCTGCTCGGCCTGCTGACGGCGCTCGCGGCCGACGCGCCGGAGATCTCGTCGGCGGTCGCCGCACTCGTCCAGCATGAGCACGCGATCGCGGTCGGGGTCGTCGTCGGCTCCAACGCGTTCAACATCGCCGCGATGCTCGGGCTCAGCGCCGTCGTCACGGCTCGCGTACGGGCACGCCACGAGGCGCTCGAGCTGGAGGCCTTCGTCGCGCTCTGGTTCCTCGCGGTGGCGCTTGCGATCGTCGTGGGAGGGCTGGGCGCGACGACGGGTGTCGTGCTCGTTGCCGCGGTCGCGGTGCCCTACGTCGCGCTGCTCGCGGCGGGCCCACGCCTCGCACGGCGGCTCCCGCTCAGCGTGGCCGAGTCGCGCTTCGTGCACCGGAGCTTCGGCGAGGGACACCGGCGGGCTCGGCCGCTCGACTCGCGGCGTGAGATGGCCAAGCTGCTCGTCGTCCTCCTCGTCGCGCTCGGCCTGATCGTCGCCGGCAGCGTGGGCGCCGTGCGGGCGGCGACCGACCTCGCCCACTCGTGGTCGGTGCCCGAAGCGCTCGTCGGGGTGATCGTGCTCGCAATCCTGACGAGCCTCCCCAACGCGTGGACGGGCGTCCGCTTCGGCGTCCAACGGCGGGGCTCGGCGCTGATGAGCGAAACGCTGAACTCCAACTCGATCAACATCGTCGCCGGGCTGGCGCTGCCGGCTGCGCTCGGCGCCCTTGGCGCCTTCTCCCGGCTCGCCATCTTCGACGTCGTGTGGCTTCTGGCGATGACAGTGGCGGCCGTCGTCCTGTTCGGCAGGCGCGACGGCGCGGGGCGGAGCGCCGGCGCCTTCCTGATCGTCCTCTACGCCGCCTTCGTCGCGGTGCAGATCGCGGCGCAGGCCTAGTCGACGATCTGCTCGAGCGCGGCAGTCTCCTCGGGCGCGACGGCACGGGCGCCGCGCGACCAGGAAGCGAGGGCCGCCACGAGGCACGCCGCGATCGCGAACGCGAATGCCTCGTGGAGGCCGCTGCGGAAGGGCGCCGCGATCAGGTGCGGGAAGAAGCCGCGCCCACGGATCGCGGCTGCGTCGTGCGCCGGCAGCCGCGCGAGCACGTGCGGGCCGATCAGCTCCTTCGCCGGGTTGTAGCCGAGGAACGCGGCGAAGAGCACCGAGACCGGCGGCAGGTGGCTGACGCGCGTCGCCACGCCTGTCGGCACGCTGTGCGCCCGCAGCCCAGCCGCGAGCGAGTGCGGCAGCGTCGCGGACAGCCCCACGATCATCAGCGTGAAGAAGATTCCGATCGAGAGCACCTGCGCGGAGTTCTGGAACGTCTGGTTCATGCCGCCGCCGGCTCCGCGGTGTCGCGCGGGGATGCTGTTCATCACGCCGGCCCGGTTCGGCGCGGCGAAGGCGCCCATCGATAGCCCCATCAGCAGCAGGACGGCGGCGAAGAGCGGATACGAGAAGTCGACCGGCAGCATCGCGAGCAGGGCGAAGCTGAGCGCCGAGACGAGCATCCCGCCCGTCGCGAACGGCCGCGAGCCGTACCGGTCGGAGAGGATCCCCGATACCGGCCCGGCGAGGAGGAAGCCGATCGTCAGCGGCAGCATCCGGATCCCGGCCCAGAGCGGCGTCGACGCGAAGTCGTAGCCATGCTCGGGCAGCCAGATCCCCTGCAGCCAGATGATCAGCATGAACATCAGGCCGCCGCGCGACACCGCCGAGAGAAAGCTCGAGAGGACGCCGAAAGTGAAGGCGCGGATCCGGAACAGGCCGAGCGGGAACATCGGCGCCGCGGCGCCCACCTCGATGAGCGCGAACAGCGCGAGCAGCGCAACCCCCGCGCCGAGACAGGCGTCGACGAACGGCGACTCCCAGCCCATCGCGTGTCCCCCGTAGGGCCGGATCCCGTACGTGATCCCGACCATCACGAGCACGAGCCCCGCCGCGAAGGTGAGGTTGCCGGCCCAGTCGATCCGCTCGCGGGTGCGGACGCCGATCTCCCGCAGGCTGCGGTACGACCAGATCGTCCCCAGGATCCCGAACGGCACCGAGACGAGGAAGACGAGCCGCCACGATACGGGCGCGAGCACGCCGCCAAGCACGAGCCCGATGAACAAGCCGCTGATGCCGACGATGTTGTTGATTCCGAGCGCGAGGCCACGCTGGTTCGCCGGGAACGCGTCGGTGAGGATCGCGACCGAGTTCGCGACGAGGAAGGCCGCGCCGATCCCCTGCACGATCCGGAACCCGATCAGCCAGTCGGCGCCGGCTCGGCCGTGCAGCCAGTCGATCGTGAGGAGCAGTGAGGCCAGCGTGTAGACGACGAAGCCGACGTTGTACATCCGCACGCGCCCGAACTGGTCGCCGAGCCGGCCGAGGCTGACGACGAGGACGCTCGAGACGACGAGGAAACCGAGGATCATCCAGAGCAGGTAGAAGCTGTTGCCGGACTGGAGCGGGTCGAGGTGGATGCCGCGGAAGATGGCCGGCATCGCGATCAGCACGATCGAGCCGTCGATCGTCGCGAGCAGCACTCCGAGCGTCGTGTTCGAGAGTGCGACCCACTTGTAGTCCAGTCTCCTGCGATTGACAGGCAACCTGCTCAGGTTACCTGTCTACAATCTCGCCATGCCCCACCCGTCCGCGCAGGTCGTCAACGGAGCGAGTGAGCTCCGGCTCGTGCTCGGCCAGCTCGTCCGGAGACTCCGGGCCGAGTACTCGTTCCCGGTCGCGCAGGCGACCGTCCTCAGCCGGCTCGACCGCGAAGGGGCGCAGACGACCGCCGCGCTCGCGGTAGCAGAGCGCGTGCGGCCCCAGTCGATGGCGCAGACGCTCGCGGAGCTCGAGACGGCGAGGCTGATCGCGCGCCGCCCCGACCCCGCGGACGGGCGTCGGATCTTGATCGAGCTCACCGAGCGCGGCCGGGCGCAGGTGCTCGAAGGACGGGGACGGCGCGAGGACTGGCTCGCGGCCGCGATCGCGACGGAACTGAGCGCCGAGGAGCAGCGGACGCTGCTCGCGGCGGTGCCGCTACTGCGCCGCCTGACCGCACACTGAGACGAAAGGACATCGCAATGCGCATCCGCTGGTACGGACAGTCGGCGTTTCTCGTCGAGGGAGAGAAGCGCGTCTTCCTCGACCCTTTCGGCGACCCGGCGCCGCTCGCTGCGCGCGGGATCGAGTTCGGCTACCCGCCGATCGCGGGCGTCGAGGCCGATCTCCTCCTCGTCACCCACGACCACTTCGACCACAACGCGGTCGAGGCCGTTGGCGGCGAGCCGCCCGTGCTGCGTTCGCCCGGTCGGCACGAGTCACCGGTCGGCGAGGTGGTGGGCATCGCCTCGGAGCACGACGGCGCCGCCGGCACCGAGCGCGGGCCGAACACGATCTTCGTCTTCTCGCTCGACGGCCTGCGCATCTGCCATCTCGGCGACTTCGGCCAGCCTGCGTTGCGACCGGAGCAGCGGCAGGCGATCGGCGAGGTGCACGTCCTCTTCCTGCCGACCGGGGGCGGCGCGACCGTCGGCGGAGACGAGGCGGCGGCCGTCGCGCGGGAGCTGAGACCGCGGCTCGTCGTCGCGATGCACTACCGCACGGAGGCGGTGAACTTCCTCGATCCGCCGGATGCCTTCCTGGAGGCCTACGGCGCCCGGGTCGAGCGACTCGAGACGAGTGAGGCCGAGGTGGAACCGCTCCTCGGCAGCCGCGAGGAGCCGGTCGTCGCGCTGCTAGCGCCGCCGCTCGGCTAGGGCTTCTTGGTGATGATCTTGCCGGAGGGCGAGAGGACGTACCAGAGGCCGCCGTTGAGGTTGAGCCCCTGCCCCGTCGCCTGCCCGGGCCTCGTGTCGGCGACGTACGTATAGAGCGGCCAGCGGTTGTAGGTCACCACACGCCCGCCTCCTGCGATCCTGTCCGTGCCGAGCAACGCCTTCCGTGCGGCGCCGCCTACCGTCGGCTTCTGCCCCACCTTCACCTTCAACGGCGGCCAGACGGCCGCGCACTGTCCCCTGCAGGTGACCCGCCTCTGCTTGTCGGGCTTGAACATGTAGAGCGTCAGGCCGCGGCTGTTCACGAGGACGGTCCCGAGATTCTTGATCGTTCGCGTCTGCACCGTCGCCGACTTCGCCACGTGCAGTGCTCCCGCGACACCCCCCTGCGGCGCCAAGACTGCGACCGCCGCGGCGAGAGCGGCGATGACGGCGATCCGGAGCGAGACCCTGCGTGTACCCACCGCCGTCACTCTAGTGGTTCGAGAGGCGAGCCTCGACCACGGCAGGGGACAGCGCAGCTCGTCGCCCGGCAAAGAAAAAGCGGCGAGCAAGCCCGCCGCTTCTTCAAAGCTCCGCCGCAGAGTTGTTGCCGTCAGCCCCGAGCGGGAGTCAAGCTGATCATCTCGCGCCTTGGTCCTGCCGAGCCTCCCCCTTTTGGGGGATCTCAGATCGTCTGCAGCGCGAAGCTCGTCAGACGATCGGAAGCCGCCTCCTGGTCCTGCAGGAGCCGCTCCGCCTCCTCCGCCGGCGCCGGCCGGCCGAAGAGGTAGCCCTGGCCGAAGCGGCAACCGAGCTGCCTCAGGCGCTCCGCCTGGGCCGGGTGCTCGATGCCCTCGCCCACGGCCGCAAGTCCGAGCGAGTCGGCGAGCCGCAGGATCGCGTCGACGAACGCCTCGTCGGCGTCCTCACCGACGACCTTGTCGACGAACGGCTTCGGGATCTTCAGCGACTCGATGGGGAACTCGGCGAGGCGGCTCAGCGACGAGTAGCCGGTGCCGAAGTCGTCGATCGTCAAACCGACGCCGAGGTCCCGCAGCCGCCGCATCGCCACGAGTGCGGCGTCGCTGCCCTGGACGACGCCCAGCTCCGTCACCTCGATCACGAGCCGGCTCGGCGCGACGCCGAACCGTTCGAGCGACTCCGCGATGGTTTCGACGAGCCGCTCGTTCGCGAGCTCCGCCGGCGCGAGGTTGAACCAGATGCTCAGCCTCTCCGGCCAGCGGCGGGCGGCCTCGAGAGCCTGCTGGAGGACGACCCGGCCGAGCTCGACGATCAATCCCGTCTCTTCCGCGGCCGGCAGGAAGTCGGCGGCGGTGAGCAGGCCCTGGGTCGGGTGCGGCCACCGGGCGAGCGCCTCGAACCCCTCGATCTCACCGTCCGCCAGGCGCACGACCGGCTGGTAGTGGACGACGATCTCCTCCCGTTCGAGCGCCGCCTCGAGGTCGAGACCGAGCTGCCGCTGGGCGCGAAGCTGCTCGTGCAAGTCCGCCTCGTACAGCGTGTACGCGCGGTCCGACCGCTTGACGCTGTACATCGCGATGTCCGCGTTGCGGAGGAGATCGTCGGCGCTCGTCGCCCCGGCGGTTCCGACCGCGATGCCGACGCTCACGTGACACGCGACGTCTCCGCACCCGAGCGCGTACGTCCCGTCGATCGCCTCCAGCATGCGCCGCGCCGCGGCGACCGCGGCGTCCGCGTCCGCGTCGCGGACGAGAACGGCGAACTCGTCGCCACCGATCCGGGCCGCAAGGTCCTGAGCACGGACCGCGCCCTCGAGGCGGCGCGCAAACTCCGAGAGCAGCTCGTCGCCGGCGCTGTGACCCCACGTGTCGTTGACCGTCTTGAAGCGATCGAGATCGAGGTAGAGGACGGCCGTCGAGCTGTCACCCCGGTCGAGCTCGTGCTCCACGGCCTCGAGCACGTGGGGCCGATTAGGCAGACCTGTGAGCGCGTCGTGATACGCCTGGTGGCGGAGCTGCTCCTTGAGCTGCGTGACCTGCGCGAGCGAATGCTCCAGCCTGCCGTTCTCGAGCAGGATGCTCGCATGTCCCGCGAAGGTCTCGAAGAGCTCGACGTCGGTGTCGCCGAACGTGCTGACATCACCGACACGCTCGCCGACAACGAGCAACCCAAACGTCCGATCCTCGCCGCGTAGCGGGCCGACGATCGCGTCCTCGAGCCCGCGCGAGCGGAGGAATGCGTCAAATGCGCGGACGGAGCGGCGCCGGGCGAGCAGCGTCGCCGAGCCTGCGGAGGCGAGCGCCGAGAACGCGGCGGCGTCCTCGGACGTAAACCGTTCCTCCGGGTGCATGAGCAGCTCTCCCTCTGCGCCGCTGACGCTCCGCAGCGGCCCTTCGCCGTCGGAGGCCGGGAGGAGCAGGATCTCGGCGTATTCGGCGCGGAGCAGCCGGCGTGAGGCGACGAGGAGCTGCCCGACCGCGAGCCCGAACTCCGGCGCACCCTGCGTCGCGCGCATCGACTCGTAGAGGAACTCGACGTGCTCCCGCTGCTCACGCTGCTCC
>DASYOZ010000220.1:0-29145 GCA_036007185.1 Gaiellaceae bacterium
AACGATCCAGGCGAAAGGCCGGAGGCTAAGACATCCGCTCTAGCGGGGGCTTAGCCGCAGGCCGAACCGCGCTCGCGCCGGCCTCCGCCGCGCGCGAGCGCACCAGACAGCCCTCCCGTCCAGAGCAGCGAAAACCAAAACCGCACGAAGCCGCCGGGAGACCACGCTCTCCCGGCGGCGGAGTTCGGTATCCCAGCGAGCGAAGCGCAACTTCGCGAGCTAGAGGCGTCCGCTTCGGATGACGCCCCAGAGGAGCCAGATCCCGAGCACGGCCGAGAGGACGAAGCCGATGATCGAGATCACGTTCACGCCGAGCACCATGGGCCCGGCCGTGGCGAAGATCCCGATCAGGCTCGAGCCGATCAGCCCGCCCGTCACGATGAGCGCAACCACGAGCCGGTTGAAGACCTTCTGCATGTCCGCGAGGAAGTCGTCGAGCCCCTTGTGCACGAAGCCGACCTCGATCTGGCCGTCGCGGATCTCCTCCATGAAGTCGTGGAACTGGTGCGGCGCGTCCAGGAGGACCTGTGCGTAGCTGATCGCCTCCCGTCGCGCGCGCCGGGCCACACGCTGCGGCGTGTACCGCGCCAGCATCAGGTCGCGGGCGTACGGACGCGCGACCTCGAAGACGTTGAAGTCCGGATAGAGCTCCGCGCCGACCGAGCCGATGGTGGCGATCGAGCGGTCGAGGAGGAGGAAGCGCGTCGGCAGGTGGAGGTTCATCGAGTAGATGAGCTGGAAGCCCTCGCGGAGCACCTGAACCGGATCGATCTCGCTCAGGCTCGCGCCGTAGTAGCGATAGTAGAACTCACGCAGCTCGCCGAGGAACTCTCCCTCCCGTTCCTTCGGATAGCGCACGCCGAGGTCGGCGAGTCGCCGCGGGACCTGCTCGATGTTCTCGTTCGCGACGTCGATGAAGAGGCCGGTCAGCTTCGACATGTCGTCGTCGGTGAGCGTCCCGACCGCGCCGAAGTCGACGAGCCCGATCACTCCCGCCTCGGGTGAGATGAGGATGTTCGCCGGGTGCGGGTCGCCGTGGAAGAAGCCGTGCCGGAAGATCATCGTCATCCACGCCTCGGTCATGAGGTAGGCAACGTCGCGCCGCTCCTCGAGCGTCATCGCGACGAGGTCGAGGTCGGCGAGCTGGATCCCGTCGATCCACTCGAGCGTCAGCACGCGTGCGCGCGTGTACTGCCAGTAGACCTTGGGGACGCGGACGTGCGGGTGGCCGGCGAAGTTGCGGTGGAAGGTCTGCGCGTTGCGCCCCTCCAGCCGGTAGTCGAGCTCCTGCCGGATGGAGCGGGCGAACTCGTCCACGAGCTGGCGCGTGTCGACGAAGTCGAAGGCGCGGATCCGCTCTTTTGCGAGCCGCGCGGCCTGGTAGAGGAGGCCGAGGTCGGCCTCGATTTTCTCCGGTGCGCCCGGTCGTTGCACCTTGACCGCGACCCGGCGTCCGTTGGGGAGGGTCGCGCGGTGCACCTGGCCGATCGACGCAGCCGCGACCGGCACCGGGTCGAACTCGAGGAAGAGCCGCTCGAGCGTGTTTCCGAGCTCCTCCTCGATCACTCGCTCGGCCTGCTCGAACGGGAACGGCCGCACGTCGTCCTGCAGCCCGCGCAGCTCGACGACGATGTCTGGAGGCACGACGTCGGGTCGCGTCGAGAGGAGCTGCCCGAACTTGACGAAGGTCGGCCCGAGCTCGTCGAGCACCTCGCGCAGGTGCTGGCCGCGGGCCGAGGCGGCGCCGTGCTCGGCGGCGGCGTTGGCGAGTCGCTCCTCCGCCGAGCGGCCCGGCAGGAGGTCGCTGAGCCGGTGCGCCTCGAGGAAGTAGCCGAAGCCGTGCCGCACCATGACCTGCGCGATCTCCGACAGGCGGCCGATGCTGCGGGTCCTCGTGCTCATCCCCGAACAGGCTACGCGGTGCGTCTGTCGGCGTCAGGCGGCCGTGTGCCGACGAGCCTCGCGGCGCCGGGCCCACGGCGTCGGCGGAACGAGCAGCGACTCGGCGTGGAGGTACGCGAGCCCCACAGCCGGTAGGTCGGTGAAGCGCTCCACGCAGATGTAGCGGCGGCGCCACTCGGGGTAGAACTTCCGGTTGAACGAGTAGAGACGCTCGAGCTGGAAGACGTTGTCGGCGAGCAGGAGCCCGCGGCGAACGAGCCGGCGAACCGGCGTCTTGACCCGTTCCGGGGCGAGGAAGTCGGTCAGCGCGCAGAAGTTGAGGGAGAGCTCGCTCGCGCCCGTCTCGCCCGCCCAGGCGAGCGCCTCGACCACGAGGAACTCCGTGAGGCCGTTGGGCGCCTGCGGGCTCCGCCGCATCGCGCTCAGCGACCACCCGCCGCCCGCCGGCGAAGGAGCGAGGTGGAGGAAGCCGCCGACCCGTCCAGCCCCGTCGACGGCAAGGGCGAGAACGGTCCCCGGGACGTGGAGGTCGTCGATCGCCATCGAGAAGCCGCGCTCCGTGTCGCCGCGGCGCCACGCGGCGGACACGTCCTCGAGCTCGGCCTCGAGCTGCGGCCCGAGCTCGTCCGCAGCGACGATGCGGAACGAGTAGCCGGCCTTGCGAAGCCGTGAGACCGACTGGCGTACCTTGCGGATCGCCCGTCCTTCGAGCGAGAACGCCTCCGGCCGGAGCACCGCCTCGTCCCCCATCGGCACAGGCTTGAGCCCGAGCGCGCGATAGCGGTCGAGATGCTCGTCCGAGGCGCCGACGACGGCGAGCCGCCAGCCGCGGGCACGGGCGATGCGGCGTAACTCGGCGAGGAGGCCGTCGATCTCCGCCTCTTCGCCCACCGGGTCTCCGCTGACGAGCGCGGTTCCCGCCACGACGCGGTAGGCGAGGAAGGCTCGGCGGGACGGCGAGAAGAGATAGCTCTTGTCGCGCCGCAGGGCGAAGAAGGCGAGGCTGTCGGTGCCGTGGGCCTCCACGAGCGCCCGCGCCGTCCGTCGTTCCCCCACCGTCTGCGCAACGGCCTGCCCGAACGGGCGCAGCGAGAAGTAGAGGGCGACGAAGCCAAGGGCGATGCCGACGCCAAGGAGCGCGTCGCCGGTGCGCTCCGAGAGGTCGACGCCACGTAGCTCCGCGCCGACGACGACGGCGCCGATGCCCGCGAGCGCTGCGCCGACGCCGAGCAGCGGCCGGACGCTCGCCGGGTCGCCGGGCACATCGAAGCGGTCTCGCCACCGAACGAGCGCGACGAGCAGCAGCAGCGAGATGGTCGCCTCCTCGAAGTCGAGCCCCTTCACGAGGTGGGTGACGGCGGAGGCGACGACGACCGCGACTGCCAGCTGCCAGGCCCGCCGACGGCGCCTGGCGAGCGAGCGTGAGAGCCAGATCAGGCCGATCCCGAAGGCGACGGTGAGGACTCGCGCGGCCTCGGGCCACCCCGGCGGCAGGACGCCCCGGACGAGGTCCACCCGGTTCGCCATCTCCGGGGTCAGCGCCGAGACGAGCCCGATCGCGCCCACCAGGGCCGCAGCCCACGCCAGGAGCTTCTCGGCGCTGAGGGGGCGCAGGATCACGCGGCCAGGGTACAACGTGCTCATGTCACCGCAGTCTGTCGTGCCGCGCTGGGTGCCACGCCTCCTCGCAGTCGTCGCCATCGCGCTCATTCCTTGGACGCTGTGGCTGACGTTCACGCTCCCGTCGAGGCATGTCGCCGACGACTACGACCTCGCCTGGGTCGGCTTCGACATCGCCCTGGCGGTGGCGATCGGCGCTACGGCGTGGATGATCGTGCGTGGCTCGCACTGGCTCGTGCCGGTTGCCGCGGTCGCGGGGACGATGCTCGTCTGCGACGCGTGGTTCGACATCACGACGTCGAGCGGCTCGACGGAGCGAACGGTGGCGATCCTCGAGGCGACCCTCGCCGAGCTGCCGCTCGCGGCGATCTGCGGCTGGATCGTCTACGACGTCGAGCGTTTCAGCGCCACGGTCGACCGGATCCGCCGCCCGACGACCGCCGCACGCCGAGCGGCAGCGCGCGCGATGGCCGAGGACGAGCGGAGCTGAGGGTTCGAGAACGCTCTAGGCGGCCGGCGGCGGAAGGTCGCGCGGACCCTCGAGCAGCCGCAGCCGGTGCTCGAGCTGGGCGACGCGGAGCTCGAGCTCGTCGAGCTCGTCGCGCGTCACGAGATTGAGCTCGTCGGTGATCCCGCGGAGCGCCGCGAGCGCGCCCTCCGACAGCCGCTCGCGACTACCGCGGACGCGGCTCGGGAGCTCGGCGAGCAACTCCTCGACCGTGTCGAGGAGCAGCCGGCTGCTACCGCGAGCGGCCATGCGGCCTCGAGCGCCGGCGCTGCTGCCGCTTCTCGCGCCGCGCCTGTGCGGACGGCTCCGACGGTGCCGCGGTCACGACGTCGACGAGCTCGGGCGTCGGCTCGGCGGCGAGCGCCGCCTCCGACTCCGCGAGGGCGACCGCGCCCGCGTCGACGACCGCGCCGCGACGGCGGCCGTCGCCGTCCGCGGACAACGCGCCCGCCTCGGCCAGCGCCTTCCGCCGCGCGTACTCCGGCTCGCGCTCCTTCCAGATCGTGAGCAGCGGTGCAGCGATGAAGATCGAGGAGTAGGCGCCGGAGATGACGCCCACGATGAGCGCGAAGGCGAAGTCCTTGAGGATCGCGCCGCCGAGGATCTCGAGGCAGATGATCGGCAGCAGCGTGATGAACGTCGTGGCCAGCGAGCGCCTGATCGTCTCCCACAGCGAGACGTTGGCGATCGTCGCGAACGGCGAGCGCCGCATCAGCGGAATGTTCTCGCGTATGCGGTCGAAGATGATGATCGTGTCGTAGATCGAGTAGCCGAGCACCGTCAGCACGGCTGCCACAGTCGCGACCGAGACCTCTTTGCCGACCAGCGAGTAGACGCCGATCGTGATGGCTATGTCGTGCAGCATCGCGAGGATCACCGGCACCGAGAACTTGCGGTCGAACCTGATCGCGATGTAGATCGTGATCAGGAGCAGCGAGACGATGATCCCGTAGATCGCGTCCTTCGCGATCTGGTGCCCGAACGTCCCCGAGACGTTCTTCGCACCGTTCGCGTAGGCGCCGAACTGGTTCTTGAGGTTCTGGGTCAGGTTGGACTGCTGCGAGCCGGAGAGCGCCCGCGTCCGGATCTGCCATTGCTTGAAGTCGCCGTTCACGCTCGGGCCGGCTCCCTGGACGACGGCGTCTCGCTGGCCTTGGCTCGCCATGAAGTTGCTGACGTCACCCTGCGAGTACGCCCGGTGCGTGTTGAACGTCACCTGCGTCCCGCCCTTGAAGTCGATCCCGAGGTTGAGTCCACGGGTGGCGAGCGAGATCGCGCCGGCGAGAATGATCGCGCCCGAGAGCGCGAACCACCAGTTGCGGCGCCGCATGAAGTCGATCTGGAGCCACTTCGCCGTCTGCTGCCCCTCCGCGCCCATGAAGCGCGGGTTGTCGAACCAGCGGAAGCCGCTCAGCAGGCCGAGCATCGCGCGTGTCGCGGCGACCGCCGTCAGCAGCGAGATCCCGGTGCCGATCAGCAGCATCAGAGCGAAGCCCTTGACGTCAGCGACCGCGATGAGGAACAGGACCATCGCCGTGATCGCCGTGACGACGTTCGCGTCGAGAATCGTGTGGAAGCCCTTGCCGTACCCGGCCGAGATCGCCGCCTTGACGGATCGCCCGGCTCGCACCTCCTCCTTGATGCGTTCGAACACGACGACGTTCGCGTCGGCCGCGACGCCGATCGTGAGGATCAGGCCGGCGAAGCCCGGCAGCGTCAGCGTCACGTTGAAGAGGAGGATCGCGGCGTAGTAGAGGATCCCATAGATCGCGAGACCCGCGACCGCGACGAGGCCGAGGAAGCGGTACAGCAGGAGCAGGAAGATCGCGACGATGAGCAGCCCCGCCCCTGCTGCGAGGAGCGCCTGGTGGAGTGAGCTCTTGCCGAGCGTCGCGGACACGTCGGTCCGCTCGATCTGCTGGAAGGTGTACGGCAACGAGCCGCTCTGCAGGACGAGCGCGAGGCTCTTCGCCGCTCCGAGCCCACCGGCGCCCATCTGGATCGTCGCCCCGCCGGCGATGCCGTCGGCGAGGCTGTTGTTCGTGTAGTCGATGTACGGCGTCGACTCGAGCACGCCGTCGAGGACGATCGCGTTGTGCTGCGCGTACTGCTGGACGACTGTCGGGTCGTGGTTGCCGGCCTGGCCAGCCAAGCCCGCCGCGAGCTGGCCGCGCTTGTACTCCGCCCTCGTGATGTCCTGGAACTCCTTCGAGCCGTGACCCGTGAACCCGAGCACGACCTCCGGCTGGCCGGTGTTCTGGTCGATGTCTGCGGTGATCTGCGACTCGTTGAGGTCGTTCCCCGTCAGCTCCGGGGGCCCGTTCGCCTGCTTGGGCGTGTACTTGAAGAGGTACCAGGCCTTGCCGCCGGGCGCGTGGGCCACGAGGCGATGTGCGGGCACGACGAGGACCTGCGCGAGCGCCGGCTTCTTGCCGCCGTACGGCTGCAAGAGCTGGCGGACGCTCCGGTCCGGCCCCTGCAGGACGGCGTGCTTCCTCGTCGTCGTCTGCTTCTTCGTGACAGTCTTGCCCTTGACCGTCTTCGTAACCGTCTTCGTGAAGGTCTTGGGGCCTATGAGGTAGTACGCCTCGGGCGAGCCCTTCTTGGCCGCGCTCTGTAGTGGGTTGAGCAGGGTGTAGAGCGACGTGCTCGGGCTCGGCCGGCCCTGGTTCAGGGACGTCGGCGCGAGATCCTTCTCGAAGTCGAAGAACTGGAGCTGGCCCGTCCGGCCGATGATCGCCGCGGCCTTGGCCGGATCGTGGACGCCCGCGAGCTGGATCACGATCTCGTTGCCGCCCTGGACGGCGACGTTCGGCGAAGCGACGCCGATCTTGTTGACGCGGCTCTCCATGATGCTCTGCGCCGTCTGCATCTGCGTGGCGTTGATCGTCTGCCCCTTCTGTGGGACGGCGCGCAGGATCACCTCGAGCCCGCCCTGCAGGTCGAGGCCGAGCGTCGGCCCCTTGTAGAGCGGCGAGCCGGGAACCGCGAACAGCACCGCGCCGACGACGGCGGCGGCGATCACGCCCATGACCAGGAGGTAGTTGCGACGCTCTCTCACGAGGGATCCTTGAAGACCGCGGAAAGGTTAGCCGCGGTTCTCCTCATTCGATGCGTCGCCGGACGAGCCTTCGTCGTCGAAGGCCGACTGCCACCGATCGCCTTCCTCATCCTGCGGCTCCTCCGGCTCCCCCTCCTCGCCCGGCTCCGGCTCGCGCGTGACGCCTGCGATCGCGCGCCGCGCGACCTCAACCTCGAGCTTCGGCGCGATCTTGACCGTCACCCGGTCCTCGTCGAGGCGCGAGACCGTCCCGTAGATGCCGCCGGCGGTGAGCACTTCGTCGCCGACGCTGAGCTCGCTGAGCATCTGCTGCTGGTTCGTCTGCCGCTTCCGCTGGGGCCGGATGACGATCAGCCAGAGAAGAAGGAAGGCGACGATGATGATCAGGAAGAACCCCGACCCGCCGCTCGCTGCGATCACCGTCACTTACACGACTCCCTTCGCTCGTTCGAGCGCCTCGTCCTTCCACGTGAGGAACTCACCGCGCTCGACCGCCTGCCGCGCCGCGGCCACGAGATCGAGCAAGAAGCGCAAATTATGCAGGCTGAGCAGCCGCAGCCCGAGGATTTCCTGCTGGTTGATCAGGTGGCGGATGTAAGCCCGGCTGAAGCGGGAGCAGGCCGGGCAGGCGCAGCCCTCCTCGAGCGGGTGCTCGTCGCGCGCGAAGCGGGCGTTGCGGAGGTTGAGCCGCCCTTCGCGGGTCAGGGCGCTGCCGGTGCGCGCGGTGCGGGTCGGCAGGACGCAGTCGAACATGTCGACGCCGCGTGCGATCACCTCGAGCACCCCGTCCGGGTCGCCGATCCCCATGAAGTACCGGGGCTTCTCCTCGGGCAGGAGGGCCGCGGCGGTTGTCGTCGCGTCGAACATCGGCCGGCGGTGCTCCCCCACGCTGAGGCCGCCGATCGCGTACCCGTCGAAGTCGAGCGCGACGAGCTCCTCCGACGAGCGGCGCCTGAGCTCGCCGTCGAGGCCGCCCTGCGTGATCGCAAAGCGCACCTGCCCGGGCGCACGCGGCAGATCGCGCTGCCGCTCCGCCCACGCGGTCGTGCGGCGCACGGCCTCCTCGAGCTCGGCGCGGGAAGCCCCAGCGGGCAGGCAGATGTCGAGGCACATTGCGACGTCGGAGCCGAGGAGCTCCTGCACGCGGGCGGCGACCTCGGGCGTGAACCGCTCAGGCCGGCCGTCGTAGACGGAGCGGAACGTGACGCCGTCGTCGTCCGTCTCGAGGAGGGTGTCGCGGAGCGAGAAGACCTGGAAGCCGCCCGAGTCGGTGAGGATCGGGCCGTCCCAGCCCATGAAGGCGTGCAACCCGCCGAGCTCGGCGATCAGCTCCTCTCCGGGCCGGAAGTGGAGGTGGTAGGCGTTCCCGAGGACGATCTCGGCGCCGACGGCTCGCAGCTCGTCCGGATCCACCGCCTTCACCGTCCCCTTCGTCCCCACCGGCATGAACGCGGGCGTCCGCACGTCCCCGTGTGCCGTGCGGAGAACGCCGGCGCGCGCCGACCCGTCGCGGGCGGTGACCGCGAAGGCGCTCACCGGTTGTGGTTGACCGCCTCGACGTTGTTGCCGTCGGGGTCGAGGACGAAGGCGCCGACGTAGCCCGCGTGGTACTCGGGTCGCTCCCCGGGGCCACCGTTGTCGCGGTACCCCGCGGCGAGCGCGATGCGGTGGAACTCCCCGACGGTGTCGTCGTCAGGCACCGGGAAGGCGAGGTGGACGTTCTCCGTCGGCGGGCGGCCGTCGGCGACGAGCGCGAGGTGACGGCCGCTGCCCGCGACGAAGACATAATCGGGCAGGTCGCCTTCGCCGACCCGCAGTCCCAGGACCGGCGCGATCGTCTCGTAGAAACGTCGACTCGCCTCGAGGTCGGAGACGCCGAGCCAGAGGTGGTCGATCGGCGGCCCGCCCTCGGTTCGCGGCGGCCGGTGGACCGCCTCGACGCTGTTCCCGTCGGGGTCGAGGAGAAAGCCGCCGTAGTAGTCGGGGGTGTAGAGCGGCCGGGGTCCGGGCTCGCCGTCGCTGGGGTAGCCCGCCTCCACCCCGCGCTGCCAGAAGGCGTCGACCTCCTCGCGCGAGCGAGCCGCGAACGCGACATGGAGGTGGCGGGTGACAGGACGCTCGGCCTCCGTCGGCGCGATCGAGAAATCGTCCCATTCGAGGTACTCGTCCCCCACAGGACCCCTGTCGAGGACGGCCGAATAGAAGTGTCGGGACTCCGCCACGTCCGAGACGCGGATGGTCACGTGGTCGAGCATCAGAGCAGGAGCATGGCATCGCCGAAGGAGTAGAAGCGGTAGCGCTCCTCGATCGCGAGCCGGTAGAGGCGCCGCGTCTCCTCGATCCCCGCGAAGGCCATCACGAGCGCGAGGAGCGTCGAGCGCGGCAGGTGGAAGTTCGTCAGCAGCGCGTCGACGCGCCGGAACTCGAAGCCCGGCGTGACGAACAGCTCGGTGCGGCCGGCGAGCGGGCCGTCGCGGGCGAGCGTCTCGAGCACCCGCACGGTCGTCGTGCCGACGGCGAGGACGCGCTGGGCGGCCCGGATTCGCTCCCACGCCTGCGGCTCGACCTCGTAGCGCTCGCCGTGGATCCTGTGCTCCTCGAGCCGCTCCTCGGTCACCGGGCGGAACGTGTCCAGCCCGACGTGGAGCGTGACCCGCACCGGGTCGAGCAACGCGAGCAGCTCCGGCGAGAAGTGCAGGCCTGCTGTGGGCGCGGCCGCGGAACCGGGCTCGCGTGCGTAGACGGTCTGGTAGCGGGAGGGGTCGAGGAGCGGCTCGGTGATGTACGGCGGCAGCGGCGTTTGCCCGGCCGGCTCACCGTCGAGCCGGAGGCGCCAGCGTCCCTCGCCGAGGTGTTCGAGCAGCTCGACCGGCCCGTACCGTCGGCCGGCCCGGAGCCGCCTCGTCGGCCGCGCGAGCGCCTCCCAGGTGCCGTCCTCGAGTCGCTCGAGCAGGAGCACCTCCCCGCGCGGCGAGTCGAGCGCGATCCGCGCCGGCACGACCTTCGTGTCGTTGACGACGACGAGCTCGCCCTGCAGCTCCTCGGGCAACTCGGTGAACGTTCTGTGGCGGACGGCACCGGTCCCGCGGTCGCAGACGAGAAGCCGCGACGCATCGCGGCGTTCGGCCGGATGCTGCGCGATCAGCTCCGGCGGCAGCTCGTAATCGAGCTCCGAGAGGTCCATCCGACCCGAGTTCTATCGTCGCGTTCGTGGATCTCGACGCGATCGCGCGCGCACAGCAGCGCATCGAGGACGCCGCTTCGGGCCGAACGGACCCCGCTGCGTTCGACGCGACGCTACAGCGGGCACGGACGGCCGTCGAGGCGCTCGCCGCCACCACCGCCCGCTTCGAGGCGGGCCTCCCCGCAGCCATCCAGGACGGCTTGCAGCAGCACTTCCGTCCGAGCGCCCGCCACCTCGCCGAGGTGCGAGGGCTCACGAACCAGGTCATCCGCCGGCTCGAGCGGATCGAGGGAGACCTCCTGACCGAGCGGCACGCCCGCGTCGACGACCTCGCCCTCCTGGTCGACCTCATCGCCTCGGGCTGGCGCGGTGTCGATAGCTGCGTTCGCGGTGTCGAGGAGCGGCTAGGACGGCTCGAGGACAAGCTTCAGCGCGACGGCGCCGTGGTCTACCACCTCGAAGACCGTCAGGCCGGCTGAAGCGCCCCCACCGGTAGCACGAGCACGAAGCGGCTGCCACGACCGGGCTCGCTGTCCAGCTCGAGCCGCCCGCCGAGCGCGAGGGCGAGCTCCCGGGCGATTGCAAGGCCGAGCCCGGTGCCGCCGCCGTCCCCCGACCAGAAGGGCCGGAAGATCCGCTCCCTCTGCTCCGGCCCGATGCCGGGGCCGGAGTCCTCGACGGCCACCATCACCTCACCGTCGCGCGCGTCGAGGTCGAGCTCGACTCGCCCGCCCGGCGGCGTCCAGTGCAGCGCGTTCGCGAGCAGGTTCGAGACGATCTGCAGCACCCGGTCGCCGTCGGTGACAAGCACCGCTCCTTCGCCGAGCTCGAGCTCGTACTCGACGCCGCGTGCGCGCGCCTCCTCCGCGAACGTCGCGTAGGCACGTTCGCAGAGCGCCCGCATGTCCACCTCCTCGCGCAGGAGCGCAAAGCGGCGCGCGTCGAGCTTCGCGAGGTCGAGCACGTCGCCCACGAGCCGCTCGAGCCGCACCGCCTCCTCCGCGACCACCTCGAGCGACCGCTCCTTCGCTTCGTCCTCCTCGAGAACGCCCTCCCGCAATGCCGCGACGTGGCCGCGGATCGCCGTCAGCGGCGTCCGCAGCTCGTGCGAGACCGACATGAGGAAGCGGCGGGAGAGCTCCTCGGACTCGGCGAGCCTCGCGGTCATCTCGCCGAAGCGCGCGGCGAGCCGCTCGACCTCGCTGCCGCCCGTCCGTTCGGGCAGCGGGACGTCGTAGTGACCCATCGCCACCTCGTCCGCCGCCGCGGTGAGCGCCTCGAGCGGTCGTGCGATCCGCCGCGCGAGGTAGATGACGAGGACGCCGGCGACGGGAATCCCGATCCCGAACGCGAGCGCAAGCTCCCATACGAGCTGGAGCCAGCGGCTGCGCAGCGCCGATTCGGGCTCCGCAACCACCAGCGCCCCGACCGGCAACCCCGCGAGCCGGACGACCTGGCCAACCCCGAGATACGCCCCGCTGGGCACGTGGAGGTCGAACGCGGGCAGCTTGCCGTCGAGCACCTCCGCGAGCGGCACGGCGCCGCTCGGCAGCTGCGGCAGCGGACCGGTGAGGAGCGACGCCCCCGGCACCACCGGGACCCAGAACACCTTGTCGCCGCCGAGCGCGAGCTCGAGGTTCGACCTCGAGACGTGACCAAGTCCCGCCTGCAGCTCGTAGAGGTGCACGATCCCGGCCGACTCCCGCCGCAGCTCCGCGGCCGCGTGCGTCCGGGTGTAGCTCTGGAAGAAGCGGACGGCGATGAGGGTCGCCACGACGCCGGCGAGCACGATGCCGAGCAGGAACAGCGCGGGAAGGCGGAAGCGCAGTGATCTGAACACGGAGCCGCCTACTCGGCGGCGGCGTCGCGCGCCGGGCCGGCCTTGTAGCCGATGCCCCACACCGTCACGATCGGCGACGCGTCGCCGAGCTTCCGCCGTAGCTGGCGCACGTGGACGTCGACCGTCCGCGTGTCGCCCGCGAACGTGTACCCCCAGACGCGCTCGAGCAGCTGGTCGCGCGTGAGAACGAGGCCCCGATGGTCGATCAGCTCCCAGAGCAGGTCGAACTCCTTCGGCGCGAGCCGGATCTCTTCGTCTCCCACGCGGCACTCGTGCCGGCCGGCATCGAGCACGAGGTCGCCGTGGCGGAGGGTCCCGCCTTCCGGCCGCCCCCGCTCGCCGCTCCGGCGGAGGATCGCCCGCACCCTCGCCACGAGCTCGCGTGGATTGAACGGCTTCGTCAGGTAGTCGTCCGCCCCTACCTCGAGGCCGGCGATCTTGTCGAGATCGTCGTCGCGCGCCGTCAGCATCAGCACCGGCAGCGTGCGCGTCTCGCGGATCCGCCTGCAAACCTCGATCCCATCGAGGTCGGGCAGCATCAGGTCGAGGATGACGAGCGACGGCGTGTCGGAATCGACAAGGGTCAACGCCTCGCGGCCGCTCGCGGTCACCCGCACCGTGAAGCCGTCCTTGCGCAGGTAGGCGGCGACGAACGACGCGATCGCCTGCTCGTCCTCGACCACGAGGACCGTCTGTCCGTCCCCGGCCGTCTGCCTCACCTCCCGCCGATCGTGCGTGTCAGCTGCCGCCCGGGCAACGAGCGGAAGGCAAGGCCGCCGACCGAGTACGCCCCATCGGCGCGGGGATAGACCGTGGAGCCGTGCAGCGTGACGCTGCCGTGTCCGCCGGCGAAGAGGTAGATGCCTGCGCCACGAATGACCACGCGATACGTGCCGCCTACGCCGCCCATCGCGCGGAAGCGGAAACCGCTGCCGCTGTACTCCGTCCCGGCGAAGCCACGCCAGTGAACCACGCTGTGGGACACGTCCGCTCCTGCCGCCTGCGGGGCGCCGCCGCCGGCCGCCGACGGGAGCTGGTAGACGTCGACCCGCGCCTCCTGCGCGACCCGGCCGAGCACGAAGCCCTTGACGACGACGGTCACCACGGGATGGCCGTTGACGCCGCCGTCACCGGCCGCCTTGCGGACGACGACGAAGCCGGGCGCCGCGTGGCTGCGGGCGCTCGCGGACGCCGCCGCCGGAAGCATGAGTACCGCGCCACTCGCACAGATGAGCATGATCCGCCGCATCGCGCCACCAGGGTACTCCCGCGCGAGAGGAACGTCCGACGGCCCGGCGAACCTCCTCCCGTGACGCCGGACGCATTGCAGCAGCGCTCCGACCAACTTGCGGCGCGGGTCGAGGCGCTTGCGGCGGCTCTCCATGCGAGCGGAGTGCCGGAGGAGACCTCTGCCGCCTTGCTCTCGCATGCGTCGGCGGCAGTCCTGGATGCGCTCACGCTCGAGCTGATGTTCGAGCATCCGGGGCCGCCGGCCGAGCCCCAACACGAGCTCGACGTCCGGCTCGCGGCCTAGACGCCGTACGTGTAGAAGCCTTGGCCGCTCTTGCGGCCGAGCAGTCCGGCATTCGCCATCGCGACGAGCCGCGGCGGTGGCGCCATTCGCGGCTCCCGTAGCTTCTCCCAGAGCGCCTCGCTCGCGTGCACGTGCACGTCGATCCCGACCAGGTCGACGAGCTCGCACGGGCCCATCGGCCAACCGGCGCCGTGCTTCATGCCCGCATCGAGGTCGGCGGGGGTCACCCGCGCCTCGTCGAGGACGCGGACGCAGTCGTTCAGGAGCGGGATGAGGATCCGGTTGACGACGAAGCCGGGCGTGTCGTGGCAGCGGATCGGATGCTTGCCGAGCCTCTCGCCGAGCGCGTATGCGGTCTCGAATGCCTCTTCCGATGTCAGCTCGGCACGCACGATCTCCACGAGCGGCATGAGGGGCGCAGGATTGAAGAAGTGCATGCCGACCACGCGCTCCGGCGTCGAGGTCGCGCCGGCGATCTCCGTCACAGAGAGCGCCGACGTGTTCGTCGCGAGCACAGCCTCGGGACGGCAGACGCGCTCGAGCTCCGCGAGCAGCTCGCGCTTAGGACCGAGCTCCTCGACGATCGCCTCGATCACGACGTCGCAGTCCGCCAGGTCGCCGACCTCGGTCGTCAGGGCCAGGAGGCCGATGTCGAACGACTCGATCTGGCCCTTCTCGACCTTGCGCGAGAGGAAGTGCTCGATCCGGCCGCGCGCGGTCTCCCCCAGCTCGGCTGTGACCTCGCGCCCGACGGTCTCGAGCCCGGCCTCGACCGCGAGTTGCGCGATGCCCGCGCCCATCGTCCCGAGCCCGACGACTCCGATCTTCACGCCGAGGAGCCTAGACGCGGCCCGAGGAGCGCGACGGTTGCAGCTGCGAGGATGACGAGCCCGAGTGCAGCGGTCAGGCCGGCGCCCCGCGCGAGGAATCCGATCGCAGGACCGTTGAGCATGGCGCCGACGTAGCCGGCTGTGGCGACTGCGGCAACGCCCGCTCCCTGCGCGATCCCCGGGACGGATCCTCCGACGCGGAACAGCGCGGGAACGACGGCCGCGCAACCGACGCCGACGAGCGCGAAGCCGACGATGGACGTTGCCGGTGCGCGCGTGCCGAGGGTGAGAGCCATGCCCGCGCAGGAGAGCAGGCCGCTGCGACGCGCGAGGCCGCCTATGCCCCAGCGCAGCATCAGGCGATCGCCGAACAGGCGAGCCACCCCCATCGCGGCCGCATACGCGACGACCGCCGCCGCGGCGACGGCGGAGCTCGCCCCCGCGGGGCCGCTGAGGAAGACGGCACTCCAGTCCATCGCCGCCACCTCGACGAAGAAGGCGCAGAACATCAGCAGCGCCGGAAGCGCAAGCGCGCCGCGCGGCAGTGCGAAGTGGGCCGTGTCCACATCGGCCGCGGTCCGCGGGAGGAGGCGGAGGACGACCGCGAGGATGACGATCGCCGACGCGGCGGCCACGACGGGAAGCTGCACGCGGATGCCGATGCCGAATGCGGCGGCGACTGCGGATACGGCGGAGCCGCCGAGCAGGCCGAAGCTCCAGGCGGCGTGGAGCGGCGACAACACCGGCCGCTGGAGGCGCCGCTCGAGCTCTACCCCGTGCGCGTTCGCCGCCACATCGGCGATGCCGATCCCCGAGCCCAGCACGCACATCACGAGCAAGAGCGGGCCGAGCGAGGGCGCGAATGCGGCGGTGCCAACTGCGGCAGCCATCGCCCACAGGCCGATTCCCACCGGCACACGGCTGCCATGGCGCGAGCTCAGCCAACCGGCGAACGGAAGCACGAGCGTCGCAGCGAGCGACGACGTGAAGATGACGATCCCGAGCCGCCCGGTGTCGAGACCGAACTCGTGCTTCACCGCCGGCAGGCGTGCAACCCACGCCCCGTCGAGGAAGCCCAGGATGACGAAGCCGCCCGCGAGCGCTGCGTGCGCGCTGCGCAGCCGCGGTTCTCCCCTCACGCCGGGGAGCGTAGACTCGCCGCCGACGTGCAGGTACGCGAGGGCACCGTCGCCTTCCCGCTCGACGGCGAGGAGGCGCAGACGTGGTACCGGGTGACGGGCGAGCTGCAACCCGACGATCCAGATGCGCCCGCGCCGCTCGTCGTCCTGCACGGCGGCCCCGGCGCGACGCACGACTACCTCCTGTCGCTCGCCGACCTCGCCGACCGCCGAGCGGTCGTCCACTACGACCAGCTCGGCAACGGCCGCAGCACGCACTACCCCGAGCGCGGCGCCGACTTCTGGACGGTCGAGCTGTTCGTGCGCGAGCTGCGCAACCTCGTCGAGGCGCTCGGGATCTCCGGCCCCCACCACGTGCTCGGCCAGTCGTGGGGCGGGTTCCTCGGCCAGGAGTACGCGCTCACGCACCCGTCCGGGTTGCGCGCGCTCGTGCTCGCCGACACGGCCGCCTCGTTCCCCGACTTCGTCGCCGAGGCGAACCAGCTGCGTGAGGCCCTGCCGCCCGACGTCGAGGCCACGTTGCGGCGGCACGAGGACGCCGGCACGACGGACGACCCGGAGTACGCAGCCGCGTGCGAGGTTTTCTACGCTCGCCACCTCTGCCGTCTCGACCCGTGGCCGAAGGAGGTCGTCGAGGCGTTCGCCTGGATCGAGCGCGACCCGACCGTCTACCACACGATGAACGGCCCGAGCGAGTTCCACGTCATCGGCTCGATCCGCGACTGGCAGTCGAAGGACCGGCTCGGCGAGATCGACGTCCCCACGCTCCTCGTCTCCGGCCGACACGACGAGGCGACGCCCTGGCTGCAGGAGACGCTGCTCGCCGGGATCCGCGACGCGGAGTGGGTCTGCTTCGAGGAGTCGTCGCACACGCCGCACGTCGAGGAGCGCGAGCGCTACATGCAGGTCGTCGGCGACTGGCTCGCGCGGTACGACTGAGCTAGACGCGCTCGATGACGGCCGAGATCGCCTGGCCGAAGCCGATGCACATCGTCGCGAGCCCGTAGCGCGCTTGCCGCCGCTCGAGCTCCGAGACGAGCGTTGCGGTGATCCGCGCGCCCGTCGCGCCGAGCGGATGACCCAGCGAGATGCCACCGCCGTTCGGGTTCACGTCGCCGGCCTCGTACCTCTCCTGCAGGCCCGTGTCGGCGAGGAACTGCGCCACGACCGAGGCGAACGCCTCGTTCACCTCGATCACGTCGATTTCGTCCCACGTCAGCCCCGCCTTCGCGAGCGCCTTCGCCGACGCCTCGGGATTGCCGTGCAGCATGAGATGGGGGTCGACGCCGACGACGCCGAAGGAGACGAACTGCGCGCGCGGCTCCAGCCCGAGCTCCGACGCCTTCGCCTCAGAGGCGACGAGCAGCGCTGCCGAGCCGTCCACGATCTGGGACGAGTTGCCGGCCGTCACGATGCCGTCGGGGATGAACGCGGGCTGGAGCGACGCCATCTTCTCGAGCGTCGTCTCGCGCCGCACGGCCTCGTCGATCGCGAAGCGGACGCGGCTCAGCGTCGCAGCGCCGCCGGCGCCGTCCGGATCCGGCACGTCGAGCTCGACCGGGACGACCTCGCGCTCGAAGCGCCCCTCGTCGATCGCGCGCGCCGCGCGCACGTGCGACTCGTACGAGATCCGGTCGAGCTCCTCCCGCGTCAGCCCCCACTGCTTCGCGATCTCCTCGGCCGAGATCCCCTGCATCACGATCTCGTAGCGGTCGTGGACGAGCGGGGACATCGAGCCGTTGTTCGACCCCATCGGGACGCGCGACATCATCTCGACGCCGCCCGCGACGACGAGGTCGAGCTGGCCCGACCAGACCGCCGCCGCTGCGTTGAAGTTCGTCTGCATCGAGGAACCGCACTGGCGGTCGACCGTCGTCCCGGCGACCGAGACGGGCCAACCCGCAGTGAGGGCGACGTTGCGGCCGATGTTCCACGCCTGCTCGTCGACCTGCGTCACGCAGCCCCACTCCACGTCCTCGATCTCGGCGGGATCGACGCCGTTCCGCGCCACGAGCGCGTTCACGACCTGTGCCGAGAGCTCGTCGCCGCGGATGTGCGAGAGGGTGCCGTTCTTCTTCCCGATCGGACTGCGAACCGCGTCGACGATCATTGCGCTGGAGTGCGCCATGCAAGAGACTGTACCGCGGTCGATGCTGCGCAAGAACGCCAAGATCGAGCTCCTGAAGCGCGTGCCGCTCTTCGAGCGCTGCTCGAAGTCGGAGCTGCAGGAGATCGCGCGCCTCGCCGACGAGGTGAACCTTCCCGCCGGCCGGAATCTGACGACGGAGGGCGAGCGCGGGCAGGAGTTCGTCGTGCTCGTCGAGGGGCAAGCCGAGGTGCGGCGAAAGGGGCGGCGCGTCAGGGAGCTCGAGGCGGGAGACTTCCTCGGCGAGATCTCGCTGCTGGCCGACGTGCCGCGCACGGCGACTGTCACGACGCTGACGCCGGTGGACATCCTGCTCCTGACGGCACGCGACTTCCGCACGCTCATGCGCGACGTGCCCTCGCTGCAGCCGAAGGTGCTCTACCAGCTCGCGATGCGCCTGCCGCCCGAGTTCCAGTAGCGACTAGGAGGCGCGCCGCGGCACGCGCGGCTCCGCGACGTGCGCGAGATACGTCGGCGCGGCGAGCTCGAGGACGAGCCGCCGTCCCTCCGTGTCGCCGCGCGCGAGCTCCGCGAACGAGTAGCCGACGTCGCCGCCGAGGACGACCGTCCCCTCGTCCGTCTCCACGACGACGACCTGATGGCCCGCGCTGTGACCGGGCGCCGGCAGAAGACGCACGCCCGGGAGGATCTCCGCCTCCCCGTCGTGCTCGACGTATGTCGCACCCGGGAAGTCCACCCACTCCCGCACCGTGTAGTCGTCCTCGGTACGGCCGTCGGCCAGCTCGCGCCGCTGCACGTGGATCGGCACGCCGGGGAAGAGCCGATTGCCGCCGCAGTGGTCGAAGTGAAGATGCGTGTTGACGACGACGGCGACGCGGCGGACGAGCTCGTCCGGCAGCGGATGCGGCGTCGGCTGCCACTCGTCGTCGAGCTCGGCCGTCGTGTCGATCATCCCCGTGTCGACGAGGACGAGACCATCCGGATGCTCGATGGTGTCGGAGAAGCCCGGCCAGCGGTCGCCGGAGAAGACGACTTCGCTCGTCAGGTGCCGACCGATATCGTCACGCTTGAGCACCGCCGGAGCATATGGCTACCACGACTGAAGAATGGATCGAGGTCCGCTCGCCCTACAGCGGCGAGGTGGTCGGTCGCGCGCCGAAATCCGGCGCCGACGAGGCTCGTGGGGCGATCGACGCCGCCGCGCAGGCCCTCGAGTCTCAACTGCCCGCGCACGAGCGGGCGGCGATCCTCGACCTCGTTGCCCATCTCCTGCGCGAGCGGCATGAGGACATGGCGCGAACAATCTGCGCGGAGGCCGGCAAGCCGATCAAGGCCGCGCGCGTCGAGGCCTCCCGCGCCGTCTCGACGTACACGTTCGCTGCGGTTGAGGCGCGCAAGCTCGCCGGCGACGTCGTGCCCATGGGAGCCTCCGAGGCCGGCGAGGGCAAGATCGCCTTCACGCTGCGCCGGCCGATCGGCGTGATCGGCGCCATCTCGCCGTTCAACTTCCCCTGCAACCTCGTCGCCCACAAGCTGGCACCCGCGCTCGCCGCCGGCTGTCCGGTCGTGCTCAAGCCTGCGAGCCAGACACCGCTCTCAGCGCTTCTCCTCGCCGAGCTGGAGCAGGAAGCCGGGCTCCCCGACGGCTGGCTCAACGTCCTCGTCGGGCCCTCAGCCGAGATCGGTGACGTGCTCGTCGAGGACGAGCGCGTGCGGATGATCACCTTCACCGGCTCGAGCGGCGTCGGCTGGGGAATCGCGGAACGCGCGGCCAAGAAGCGCGTCCGGCTCGAGCTCGGCAACTCGACGCCCGTCGTCGTGGCCGCCGATGCCGACGTCGACCTCGCCGCCTCGAAGCTCGCAGCGAACGCCTTCTCCTTCGCCGGGCAAAGCTGTATCTCCGTCCAGCGGATCTACGTGGAGCGGCCCGCGCTCGACGGCTTTCTCGGGCGTTTCCTGCCGAAGGTGGAGGCACTCGTCGTCGGCGACCCGGCGGACGAGGCCACGGACGTCGGGCCGGTGATCGACGAGGACGCGCACTCCCGGATCGCCGCGTGGGTCGAGGAGGCGCAGGCCGCCGGCGCGAAGCTTCTCGCGGGGACGAGCGACGCCGACCCGCTCCGCCCGATCGTCCTCGCGGAGGCGCCGGAGACAGCGCGAGTCGTGTGCGACGAGGTCTTCGGCCCCGTCTGCGTCGTCAACGCGGTCGACTCACTCGCGGAGGCATATGAGCGCGCCAACGGGACCGAGTACGGGCTCCAGGCGGGAATCTTCACGGGCTCGATCGCGACGGCGCTCGCCGCGGCCGAGGCGCTCGAGTTCGGCGGCGTCACGGTCAACGAGGCGCCGACCTTCCGCGCCGACCAGATGCCGTACGGCGGGATCAAGGGCTCCGGCAACACCAAGGAGGGACCTGCGTACACGATCCGCGAGATGACCGAGGAGCGGCTCGTCGTCCTCCAGGCCTGACGCGGCCGACGTTCCGTTTTCCGGCGTACGGGGAACGAACACGCGAAGTGCAACTGCGCGTGCTGCAGCCGTTTTCTGACCAGCCAACAAATCTGGCGACTTTGTGACAGCGCCCGATACGATGTAGGATCGAGTCCCGGGGCAAGGGGAGTCCGTCGGGAATCGGCTCAGGACAAGGCCTTGCGGGGTCTGCGACGAGGAGACGTAGCCGCAGTGATCGAAGAAAGAACCGCCCAGTTGCAACAGTGCATGTATCAATACTCACGGGCCATCTACCGCTCCGTGAAGGACATGATCGATCCGTACGCCAGCCGGGCGACGCAGCTCGAATCGCGCCGCTCGGTGCTCATGGCATGCGAGCAGACGATGGAGCGCCTTGCAACCGATCCGCTCTACTTCGCGAAGCCTGAGCGGGCGCTGTTCCAGGATGTCCGGCGCCACTTCCCGATCACGGCGCAGGCGCAGGTGGCCTGGGCGGTCGAGCAGGGCGTGAAGGCCGCGGTCGACTTCATCGAGGAGCAGATCGAGTCAGGCCTGCTCGACGGCGGCGTCGCCCGCTGCAGGGCGACGACGCGCAAGGGCAAGCCGTGCCAGCGGACGCCCCTGCCGGAACGTGACTACTGCCCGTCTCATCAGCACCTGGAGACCAGAGCCGCCGCCTAGTCCGTTCGTCTTCCACAGGCTTCCACAGCTGCGTTCCACAGGCACGCGGCGATAGGCTCCTCGACAGGTGTCGCACGATACGGACAAGCTGATCCGGCAGCTCTCGCTCGTCGCTTTCCTGATGGCGGAGCGCCGGCCGATCACGGCGCGCGACGTCAAGTCGAACGTCGAGGGCTACTCGGAGATGTCGGACGAGGCGTTCGCCCGCCGCTTCTACTCCGACCGCGCCGAGCTGCTCTCGCTCGGCGTCCCGCTCCAGTCGCAGCGAGACGAGTTCACGGGCGAGGAGCTGTACACGCTCCGCTCGGAGCAGTACTTCCTCCCCCAACTCGAGCTCGAGGACGAGGAGCTCGCCGCACTTCAGACCGCCTTCTACCTGCTCGAGGGGCAGTTCGCGTACGCCGAGCCGCTGCGCCTGGCGCTCCAGAACCTCGCGCTCGGACGGCCCGGCTTCGTCGAGCCGCGGACGGCGACGGCGAGTCGCGTCGAGGTGCTCGACCCGGACTACTCGCCCGAGACGCCGGGCCGCCTGGCGAAACTCGAGAACGCCATCTCGAAGCAGCGCACCGTCCGGTTCGAGTACTGGTCGATCTCACGGGACGAGCTGAGCGAGCGGACGCTGAACCCATACGCGCTCCTCCCGGACAACGGACTCTGGTACGTCGTCGGTCACGACCTCGACCGGGAGGAGATCCGCACCTTCCGCGTCTCGCGCATCCGCGGGGACATCAAGTTCGCGACGCGGCGGGAGCGGGACTTCCGCGCGCCCGCGGACTTCGACGTCGAGCTCTATCGCGGCCGTCCGCCGTGGCAGATCGGCGACGTCATCGGGACCGCGCGGATCGAGGTGCGCGGCGACACGGCCTGGTGGGTGCGGCGCGCCTACGGCGAAACGGGACGGCTCGAGGACGGCGTCTTCGTCACCGACTACTCCTCGATCCCGCAGCTCTCGTCGTGGGTGCTGCGCCAGAACGGACGCGCGGTGCCGCTCGAGCCGCCGGAGCTCAAGCGAGACGTCGCGACGGCGTTGCGGCGGGTGCGAGACCGGCACGAGGGAGACGCCCCGCAGCCGGCGCGCGAGACGCCAGCGGCGAGCGTCGAGGGCAGCGCCGAACGCCCAGCGGGGCCCGTGGCACCCGAGCGGTTCGCCGTCCTGCAGGCGTTGCTCGCCTATCTCCTCGCGGCGTGCGGCGAGGAAACCGAGGCCGAGATCCCGGCGGCGGAGATGGTCGAGCGCTTCCCGTCCATCCCGGCCGACGAGCTCGAGGAGCACCTGTCCCTCCTCAACCTCGTCAACTTCGGCGGCGGCTGTTACACCGTCTACGCTGAGCTGCGAGACGCCTCGGTCCACGTCGACAAGGAGCTGTGGGGAGACACGTTCCGCGCTGCGCCGCGGTTGACGCCGCTTGAGGCGCGCGCGATCCGGCTCGCACTCGAGTACGTCGGGCCGATGATCGCCGCCGACGCGCACTCCCCTCTCTCGCGCGTCCGCAAGAAGCTCGAGGAGACGTTCGGGCAGTTCGAGCTCGCCCGGACGCCGGAGCCACACGTCGGGACGGAAGAGGCCGACCTCGTCTCGAGGCTCGCACGGGGCATGCGCGAGCGGCGGCTCGTCGAGATCGAGTACCAGAAGGAGGCCGACGCGGCTCCCTCGACCCGGCTCGTCGAGCCGTACTCCCTCGAGCGGCAGCTGCCGAACTGGTACGTCCACACGTGGGACCGGACGAGCGACGGCGCCCGATCGTTCCGGCTCGACCGGATGCGGAGCGCGAAGCTCACGCGCGAGCGGTTCGAGGCCCGCGAGGGATTCGAGCCGACCCGGCTCCGCGACGCACGCACGGCGAAGCTCCTTTACGACGAGGAGATCGCGCGCTGGGCGATCGAGCGCGGCGCGCGGTTGCTCGCCGACGGCAGCGCCGTCCGCGACCTGCCCGTCGGCAGCGACGAGTGGCTCGAGAGCGAGGTGCTCTCACTGCGCGGCGAGGCCGTCTTGCTCGAGCCGGACGAGCTGCGGCACACTTTCGCCGCGCGCGCCAAAGCGCTCGCCAAGGAGCTCGGCGTCGAGCGCATGCGAGTGCGCGCCTAGGGCTTCGCCCGGTGGTCACAGCCGATGACATCGCGCGGATCGAGGTCCTGGCCGAACTCGATCCCGAGCTTCGCGAGCAGCTCGCCGGGGCCGCCGCCGATCTAACCCTGTTGCCGGGAGAGTACGCGGTACTGGAGGGTGGAGACCAGGCGCTCTTTGGGTTACTCACGGGCCGGATCGAGGCAGTCAAGCAAGCCGAGGGAGTCGAGAAGGTCGTCGGCGAGCGACATCCGGGCGCCATCTTCGGAGAGGTGCCGATCACACTCGGAGCGGTGTTTCCGGTGGGATTCCGGGCCGCAGAAGAGTCCCGAGTGCTGCGAATCGATGCACGCTCCTATCACGCCGTCGCTTCGCTCCATCCCGCTCTCGTCAAGCGGGTAGGCGCACTCGCGGCCCACCGGATGAGCGGCCCCCGCGGCCTCCAGGGACTCGCCGCGAACCCACCCCCGCCGCGCGCGGTCCTCGTCGGAGGGCGGTTCGACCCGGCATGTACGGAGCTCCGCCACTTCCTCGATAGCAACCAGATCACCTTCGTGTGGGTTCGACCCGACGAGTCCGACGCGATGGAGCGCTGGGGAGGACCGTTGCCCGCTCCGGAAGACTGGCCGACGCTACGCGCCGTCGACGGGGAGGCACTGGCCCGACCGACCCTACGGCGGGTCGCTGAGTTGCTGGAGATCGAGACCGAGCCACAGCATGCGGACTACGACGTCCTCATCATCGGCGCCGGCCCGTCCGGGCTGGCAGCTGCGGTCTACGGCGCGTCCGAGGGGCTCAGGGTCGTGGTCGTCGAACGGCACGCCCCGGGGGGACAGGCGGGAACCTCTTCGCGGATCGAGAACTATCTCGGCTTCCCTTCCGGAGTATCCGGCGACGAGCTCGCGCGCCGCGCGCTCGAGCAGGCACGACGACTCGGCGCGGAGATACTCGTCACGCGGACGATCGAGCGGATCGACCCGGAAACCCGCGAGGTGCACCTGGACGGCAACGACGCGCTCCGCGCACGGACGATCATCGTCGCCTGTGGCGTCTCCTGGCGACGGCTCGGCATCAACGCCGACCGGCTGGCCGGGAAGGGCGTGACGTACGGGATAGCTCGCACCGAGGCGCCGATGACCCACGGGCTCGACGTCCACATCGTCGGCGCCGGCAATTCTGCCGGTCAGGCTGCGATGTTCCTTTCGAGCCACGCACGGAGCGTCACGATCATCTGCCGCGGCGACGGGCTCCAGAAGAGCATGTCGCAGTACCTCATCGATCAGCTGCGAACACGCGAGAACATCGACGTGTTCTTCCACCGTGAGATCATTGCCGTCCTCGGCGAGGATTCACTCGAGGCCATCGAGGTCCGGGACAGCCGAACCGGCGAGACGAGAAATCGTCGTTCGGATGCGCTCTTCATCATGATCGGCGCGGACGCGGAGACGGCGTGGCTGCCGCCGAAGATCGCGCTCGACGATCACGGCTACGTCCTCACGGGCGCCGACGCCCAGGCGAGCGGAACGTGGCCGCTGGAGCGCGACCCGTACCTCCTCGAGACAAGCGTGCCCGGCATCTTCGCCTGCGGTGATGTCCGCTTCGGTCCGGTGAAGCGTGTTGCAGCTGCTGTCGGCGAGGGGAGCATGGCGATCGCCTTCGTCCACCAGTACCTTCGCGAGCAGGAGACGGTCGCAGCGGCCGGCTAACGCGAGATCGGAAGCGTCAGCGTGAAGGTCGAGCCTGGATCGGTCCCGGAGCTCACGTCGAGCGAACCTCCGTGTGCCTCTGCGATCGAGCGGGCGATGAAGAGGCCGAGCCCAGTCCCCGGCTTGGAGCCGCCTTCGACGTCAGCGCGACCGAACTTCTCGAAGATTCTCCCGTGCTGCTCGCTCGGGATCCCCGGGCCTGCATCCCGCACCGCGATCTGCACCGCGCCGTTCGCCGCCGCGGCCGAGACGCGCACCTCCCCGCCCTCCGGCGAGTACTTCACCGCATTCTCGATCAGGTTGCCGAGCACCTGCCGGAGCCGAGCACGGTCGCCGCGGATCGCCGGAAGCGCGTCGCGGATGGAAGCGAGGACCGGCACCTCCTGCTGCGCGAGCACCGCCGTCTCGACCGCCTCGTCGACCACGCGGCCGAGGTCGATCTGCTCGAAGCGGTAGCTGAACGTCCCTGCCTCGATCCGCGACGTGTCAAGGACATCGCCCACCAGCTCCGCGAGCCGTGACGTCTCATCGCCGATGAGCGCGAGGAACGACTCGCGCTGCGACGCCGAGAGCATCCGCCAGCGGCCCTGCAGCGTCCGCGCCGCGCCGATCACAGCAGCCATGGGACTTCGGAGCTCGTGAGAGACGAGCGAGACGAAGTCGGCGCGCAGCTGCGAGAGGCGGGCCAGCTCCTCGACACGCCTGCGCTCCGCCTCGTACGCGCGGATGTTCTGCACCGCGGTCGCGACCAGGCGGCCGAGCAGGGCGACGAGCTCCACCTCGTCCTCGCTGAACGCGTCGGGGCGATCGCGCGAGAGGCTCAGCATCCCGATCGAGCGGGCGCCGAGCAGGAGCGGCGTGACGAGCTCGCTGCGCAGGCCGAGTGCGAGGAGCTGTTCGTCGGCGGGAGAATCCCGCTCGGTGAGGTCGCGCCGCACCACGATCTTGCCGTCGAGCACGCGCTCGAGCAGCGAGCCCTCGATCGGGTCGCTGTTACCCCGCGGAAAGACGTCACCGGCACCGCGTCCGGCCGTCGCCATCGTCGTCGCGTTGTCGCCTTCGACAAGGACGATCGCCGTCCGGTCGAAGGGAACGAGGCCACGGAGCTCGCGGATGAACGCACCGAACGCCTCGTCGAGCTCGAGCGACGAGCCCAAAGCGCGCGCGCAGCGGTTGGCCGTCTCGAGGACGTCGACACGGTGGCCGAGCTCGTCACGCAGCCTCTCCGCCTCGGCGGCCCGCAGCTCGACGCGGCTCCGCTCGGCATTGAGGGTGTCACGCAGGCGGCCGATGACGAGTCCCGCCAGTACGCCGACGAGGACGCGGGCGAATGCAGTTCTCCACTGCAGCCCTGGGCCGAGCGCGTCGATCACGATCGTGGCACCGGTCATCACGACGCCGCCGATCAGGCCCCCCACGAGCCCGAAGCGCAGGGCGGCCGCCGCGATCGGGATCAGGTAGAGGGCACGCCAGGGCTCGCCGGTCTCGAACGAGAAGACCGAGATGAACCCGATCGCGGCGATCGCGTCGAGAGCGAGCAGCACCACACGTGCGCGCACGCGGGCTGTCGGCCCGAGCTCCACCACCGAGAGCACGCCCGAGAAGACCGTGACCGCGGCGAAGAAGCCGACGACCGCCCAGGCCCACGGCTCGTAGGAGGGCGGAAAGTCCGTGAGCGCGACCGCGGTTGCACCGACGACGACGAGCACCGCCCGCAGCAGGACCAGCCACCGCCCCGGCCGGTTAAGCATTTCGCTCCTCCA
Source organism: Gaiellaceae bacterium (assembly GCA_036007185.1). GTDB lineage: Bacteria > Actinomycetota > Thermoleophilia > Gaiellales > Gaiellaceae > Palsa-739. The sequence goes on from DASYOZ010000220.1 coordinate 26,392, forward strand.
GGCGCGCGAGGGCCCACACGGCGACCTCGCGCGTCGTCTCGTCCGGGTCGTCGAGATGCGCGGCCACGGCGTCCCGTTCGCCGTCGCCACCCACGTTGCCTGCCGCGACGAGGGCGTTGAGCCGGAGGCGGCGGCCGTCGTTGCGCGGCACGTAGAGCCTCGCGAAGCGGCTCCTCAGCGCGTCCGGGTCGCTTTGCAGCCACTCCACGAGCGAGACGTGCGGTGTCGCTTCTCCCGGGAGCGGCTCGCCCACGCGCCGCTTCTCGACGCCGCGATTCCAGGGGCAGACGTCCTGGCAGATGTCGCAGCCGTATACCTGGGCACCGAGGTCGCCGCGGTACTCGAGCGGCGGCGGCGCAGGCGCTTGTGTCCAGTAGGAGAGGCACTTCGTCGAGTCGAGGGTTCCCGGCTCGTCGAGCGCTCCGGTCGGGCAGGCGTCGATGCACAGCCGGCAATCGCCGCAGTCGAGATCGAGCGGCGGCGTCGACTCGAGCTCGACGTCCGTGACGAGCGTCCCGAGCACGACCCAGGAGCCGTGCCGGCGGGTGATGAGGAGCGTGTTCTTGCCGTAGAAGCCGACGCCGCTTCGTGCGGCCGCCTCCCGGTCGACGTGCTGGTTCGCGTCGACGAGAACGCGATACCTGCCGCCCAGCGTCCGGCCGAGGGCGTCGAGCTTCTCCCGCAGCGTCTCGTAGGCGTCGAACCACGTGTACCGCGGCAGGCGGCCGTGGCCTGGCGGACGGTCGGGCTCCGGCAGCCAGTAGCAGAGCGCGGCCGAGACGACGGTGCGGGCGCCGGGCAGCAGCGTCTCGGGGTGACACGACTCCTCGGGCCGCGCCATCGTGAAGCGCATGTCCGCGAACAGCCCGCGCGCCCGCCGCTCCCGGATGTGGCGCTCGGTTCCAGCGTACGGCTCGGCGGGCGCGGCGCCAATCGCGTCGAGCCCGAGCTCATCCGCCAGCGCGTGGAGTTCGGCTTCTGTCACGCGGATAGTCTGCCGCGGTGCGCGCGGTTCGGATCCACGAGGACGGCGGCCCCGAGGTGCTCGTGCTCGAGGAGGCGCCCGACCCCGTCCCCGGCCACGGCGAGATACTCGTCCGCCTCCGTGCCTCGGCGCTCAACCATCTCGACATCTGGATCCGCAAGGGTCTCCCGTCCGTCCCGAAGCCGCGCATCCTCGGCGCCGACGGGGCCGGCGTCGTCGAGTCGCTCGGCGACGGCGTCGGCGGCTTCGAGCCCGGCGAGCGCGTGGTGATCAACCCCGGCATCGAGGCCGGCAGCGGCCGTATCCACGTGATCGGCGAGCACGGGGACGGCACGAACGCCGAACTGATCGTCGTGCCCGCGTCGAACGTGCACCCGATTCCGGAGGGGTTGAGCTTCGAGGAGGCGGCGGCTTTCCCGCTCGTCTTCGAGACGGCCTACCGGATGCTCGTGACGCGCGCGGGCCTGCGCGAGGGCGAGTGGGTGCTCGCGTGGGGAATCGGCGGCGGGGTCTCGACGGCTGCGCTCGCGATCGCCAAGGCGCTGGGAGCGCGGGTGCTCGTCACCTCGTCGAGCGATGCGAAGCTCGAGCGGGCGGGAGTGCTCGGCGCCGATGCGACGGTGAACCACGCGACCGGCGACGTGAAGGCGGCGGTGCAGGAGGCGACGGGCGGCCACGGCATCGACGTCGTCGTCGAGAACGTCGGCGAGGCGACGTGGGCGACGTCACTCCAGGTTGCGGCGCCGGGCGGCCGAATCACGGTGTGCGGCGCGACGACCGGGCCAAACCCGCCTGCGGGGCTCCATCGGATCTGGTGGAAGCAGCTCTCGATCCTCGGCTCCACGATGGGCACCGCGGAGGACTTCGCCGGCGCCTACGAGCTCGTGGCGAGCGGTCAGGCGCGCCCCGTCGTAGACACGGTGCTCCCGCTGCAGGAGATCCGTGCCGCGCACGAACGCCTCGAGGCGGGCGAGCAGCTTGGCAAGATCGTCCTGACGGTCTGATGCCGCTGCGCAACCGCGTCACGCCGCTCGGCGAGCTGATCGAGACGCCCGAACGCGGGCTCGTCTTCGGCAACCGCGGCCGCCTCCACGACGAGCAGCGGCGGATCCGCCGCAACCATGACGGCCGCCGCTGGATCGCGTGCAGGCTCGAGTTCCGTGGGCGGAGGCGCGAGCCGATGCCCCCGGGGCGCTACACGGGCCTCTTCTTCCTCGACGAAGCGACGGCGCTCGCGGCTGGGCATCGCCCGTGCGCCGAGTGCCGTCACGAGGACTACCGAGGCTTCCTCGGCCTCACGGGCGCGACCGGCGCCGACGACCTCGACCGCCGGCTCCACGGGGAGAGGCTCGGCGGCGATGTCGCCGGCCGGCGCCTGCACGCGCGGCGTTTCGAGGAGCTGCCCGAATGCACGTTCGTCCTGCTCGAGGGCGCGGCGTACGTCGTGCTTGCGGAATCACTGCTCCGTTGGACGCCGGGCGGCTACGCAGCGCGTCTGCGCCGCCCGCGCGGCCGCGTCGACGTCATTACCCCGCCGACGAGCGTCCGCGCCCTCGCCTCAGGCTGGACCGGAAGCCTCCCGCTCGTCCACCCTCGCCAGGCGCGCACATGACCTGGTCTTCATGCACCTGGTTGTGGATCACGCCAGAAACCGGTCGAGCCGCTCCAGAGTCTCCGTCCAACCCGTCTCGTGCAGAGTGTGTCGAGCCTCCGTCGCGAACGGCCCCTGGTCGAGAACCAGCCTCGTCCCCTCGCCATCGTCCAGGAAC
>DASYOZ010000221.1:0-4182 GCA_036007185.1 Gaiellaceae bacterium
GAAGTCCTCGGCGCCCTCCTCGCCGCCGCCGAAGGCCGCCTCGGCCTCCGCCTGCGCAAACTCGGTGTCGCTCTGGATGTCGATCTTCCACCCGGTCAGGCGGGCGGCGAGACGGGCGTTCATGCCCTCCTTGCCGATCGCGAGCGCGAGCTGGTCGTCCGGCACGACGACGGTCGCCTCGCGCGCCTCGTCGTCGAGATAGACCTCGCGGACGCGCGCGGGCGAGAGCGCCTTCGCGACGAAGCGCGCGGGCTCCGGGTTCCACGGGATGATGTCGATCTTCTCGCCGCGGAGCTCCGAGACGACCATGCGCACGCGCGAGCCACGCGGCCCGACGCAGGCGCCGACCGGGTCGACGCCCTGGGCGTGCGATTCGACGGCGATCTTCGAGCGGTACCCCGGCTCACGGGCGACACCGCGGATCTCGACGAGCCCGTCCGCGATCTCCGGCACCTCGAGCTCGAACAGGGTCTTGATCAGCTCGGGGTCGCGCCGGGAGAGGATGACCTGCGGGCCCTTCGTCCCCGAGCGCACCTCGGTGATGACCGCCTTGATCCGCGAGCCCTGCTCGTAACGCTCGCCGTCCACCTGCTCCGAGCGGGGCAACAGCGCCTCGACCTTGCCGAGGTCGACGAGGACGTTGTTGCGGTCGCCGGCCTGCTGGACGATGCCGGTCACGACCTCGCTCACGCGATCGATGTACTCGTCGTACATCATCCGCCGCTCCTCCTCGCGGATGCGCTGCAGGATGACCTGCTTCGCGGTCTGCGCGGCGATGCGGCCGAAGCCCTCCGGCGTGACGTCCTCGCGGACGACCTGCTCGTCGGGGACGTCGGACCAGTCGACGTCGAGGTCGTCGTCGGAGATGAGCGTGTGCTGGCGCTCGCCGGTCTCCTCCTCGAGCCGCTCGAGCTCCTCGAGCTTGCGCTCGCGGGCCTCGTCGAGGAGCCGCTCCTCGATGTCGGGCGGCAGCTCGACCGAGAAGACGCGGAAGTCGCCGGTGTGGTCGTCCATCTCGACCGTGGCGTGACGGGAGGCGCCCGGCGTCTTCTTGTAGGCCGCGAGGAGCGCGTCCTCGAGCGCTGCGACGAGCGCGCCCTCTTCGATTCCCTTGTCGCGCTCGATCTCGTGGACGGCCTCGATGATCTCCTGGCTCATGTCACGCTCCCTCGTCGATCAGATTCGCCCGCACGATCTCGGCGTACGGGATCTCGGTCTCGGCGCCGTCGGAGGCGGCCACGGTCACGCTCTGCTCGCCGGCGGAGAGGATCTCTCCGCGCAGCTTCCGGCTCGTGGTGCGAACTCGGACGCGCCGCCCGCGCACGGCCTCGAAGTGGTCCTGTCGGCGCAGCGGCCGGGCGAGCCCGGGCGACGACACCTCGACGCTGTACTCGCGCAGATAGTCGCGGAGGACGTCGGTGACGCGTTCGCACAGGGCATGGTCGACGCCCTGCGGATGGTCGACGTAGACGCAGAAGCGAGACGGCGTGAGCAGCTCGACGGCGAGCACGTCCACGTCCGGCAGGTCGTGCTCGACCCGCGGCGCGATCTCGTCCTGCAGCTGGCGTTCCTTCTCGATTGTCGTCGGCATCCCGTCGTCTCCGTCATAAAAAATGGGCCCGCAGGCCCATTTCTCCGAACCGGTGAAATGTGGTGAATCGAGTGTAGCAGCGGCCTCGCGTCAGGCGCCGGTTGCGAGGTGACCGTCGACGCGGACGAGCCGCCCGGCGCCGACGAGCTCGTCCACGAGGCCGTCGTCCCAGTACCAGCGCCACGAGAACCAGCGCGGCAGCTCGTGCTCGGGCGCGACGACGGCGGCTCGCACGCCGGCGCAGAGGAGGTCGCCGAGCGCCTGCCGCGGGTCGCTCCCGCCGCTCGGCTCCGGGTGTGCCTGGTCCCACCGCGCGAGGAGGCTGGTGTGCCGGTGCGGATCGTCGTAGACGATCGACCGCGCGACGACCGCGCCGCAGCGCTCGAGCGGCGAACGGAGGCTCTTCAGCTCCTTGGGCGCCAGCGCCAGCTCCGTCTGGAGGTCCTCGAGCTCGGACGGGCCGGCGTCCGCCAGGTGGCGCAACAGCCGCGCCCAGCCCTCGTCCGCTTCCTCCATCCGCGCCAGCTCGGCCCGGCAGATCGGGTCGAGAAGCGCCGCGAGCTCGTCCGTCACGAGGAGGCTCTTGCCGCGGTGGATCGCCAGGATGAGATGCGAACGCGCGCCGAGCGTGCCGAGTTGTCCAAACCATGGGAACTTCGTCGCCGGCCACTGACCGAAGCCCGGGCTCTCGCGTGCGTACGGCTCCTCGTGGCACGCCTCGAATAGGCTGGGCAGCGCCGAATCGGCGGTGCGGGTGAGGAGCCCGCGGTCGCGGAGAAACTCTTCGGCCTCGTCGAGCGTCTCGAGCGCGCGCTCCGGCGTCAGGCGACACTCGTACGCCCTCCGCGCATCGAGCTCCTCGAGCGTCGTCATGCGTCGAGCACGATCGTCACCGGCCCGTCGTTCACGAGCTCGACCTCCATCTTCGCGCCGAAGACTCCCGTCCCGACCGGCACGCCGAGGCTTCGCAGCTCGGCACAGAAGCGCTCGTAGAGAGGCTCCGCCTGCTCGGTCGGCGCGGCGTCGGCGAAGCTCGGCCGGTTCCCCTTCGCGGTGTCTAGGTCCGACGGGAACGCCGCCGGCCTCTTCGAGACGGAGCGATCGGCACGCCCGTCCCTCTGGCACGCTCTCTAACGACGATCATCTGGGCTCCGAGGGTGATCGCCAGCATGAGCGGGATCGAGGTGGGTGACGCAGCGACCTTCGCTCCGATCGCAGCTGCGACACCGATCAGCACGACTCGGGTCGCGAGGAGACCACCCCAGCCCACACCGATCGTTGTCCACGAGGCACGTTCCCACAACTCGCCGCTTCGATCAAAAAGCTCGATCGTTCGCCCCCGAATCACGCCGAAGCCAATCGAGGCTAGTGCGCTGAGGACGAGGAGTACGGCCGAGGCGATGCTGAGCGCGTGGTGCTGCGTCGTGTCGGTCAACAAGACGACGCCGTAGATTCCGAGACCGATCGGAAAAAGCAGAGAGCGTTCCGAGAACCGATCGCTCCTGCGCTGGCGCACGATGAAGAACACGACGACTGCGATACCTCCGAGGACATAGATCGCGTCCTTCACGTTGCAGATCTCATGCGCCTCTTGCGGACTCCCGAGGGAACGTCTGCACGGCGGAATTGTAGGTTCATCGCGGCTACACGTCGAGCACGATCGTGACCGGCCCGTCGTTCACGAGCTCGAGCTGCATGTAGGCGCCGAACACGCCGGTCTCGACCGGCACGCCGAGGTCGCGCAGCTGCTGGCAGAACTGCTCGTACACCGGCTCAGCTTGTTCCCTCGGCGCGGCCTGCGAGAAGTCCGGTCGAGTTCCCTTCTGACGCTTGCTATCCGCGATCAGTGTGAACTGGGAGACCACGAGTGCCGCGCCGGCGACGTCGACGACGGAGCGGTCGAAGCGTCCGGCGTCGTCGGGGAAGACTCGCAGCCGCGCGACCTTGCCCGCGAGCCGGGCCGCCGCCTCCTCCCCGTCGCTGTTCGCGACGCCGAGAAGCACGCAGAGGCCGGGGCCGATGTCCCCGCCGGGAATGGCGCGGGCGCGCGAGACGCGCTGCACGACGGCCCGCATGCCGCGACGCTAGTCGAGCTCGCGGATGCGCGCGCGGTACTGGTCCGAGTCGGGCCGGAGAGAGCTCGCGAGCTTGTAGTGCCGGTTCGCCTCGACCTCCCTCGCCTGCTTCTCGAGGCAGCGGCCGAGCGCGTAGTGGGCGTAGTCGTTGACTGGCGAGAGCTCGAGCACCTTGCGGAACTCGGCCTCAGCCTCGCTCCAGCGCCGGATCCGGAAGTACGCGATCCCGAGCGCCTCGCGGATCGAGGCCTTGTCCGGCTCGCGGCGCTTCGCCTGCTCGAGCGCGACGGTGGCCTGCGCGGCCATGCCCGCCCGCAGGTGCCGACGCCCGCGCTGGAAGAGGCTGTATGTCGATTCGGTCATGACCCCGTGCTTCCCACCATTCCCCTACCCAGTGAGGCCGAGCCGTCAGCCGGTGCCGCCGGACGCATCAGCGAGCGAAGCGAGAACAGGCCGCGGAGCCGTTCTCCGCGGGTGAGGCTGTGGCGGGCCCTGTCGAGGAGGGCTCGCAGCTCA
>DASYOZ010000222.1:0-4438 GCA_036007185.1 Gaiellaceae bacterium
GCGTTCGCGAGCGGGATGTCGGTGCCGACGTCGAGCCCGAGCCACAGGTCGGCCCACTGCGCCGACGGCGTGCGCCGGGGGTCGACGACCATGAGCTGCGCGCCGTCGTTGACCGCCTTGAGGACGTGGTGGAAGAAGATCGGATGGGCCTCGCGCGCGTTCGAGCCCCAGAGCACGATGAGGTCGGCGGCGCGGGTCTCCTCGTAGGAGCTCGTTCCGCCGCCCGCACCGAACACCGTCGCCAGACCGACGACGCTGGGCGCGTGTCAGGTTCGGTTGCAGCTGTCGACGTTGTTCGTGCCGAGCACGACCCGGGCGAACTTCTGCGTGGCGAAGTTCAGCTCGTTGGTCGCCTTGGAGCAGCTGAAGACGCCGGTCAACGCGCCTTCGTCGAGTGCCCCGCGGAAGCCGGCCGCGGCGCGGTTCAGCGCCTCGTCCCAGCTCGCCGCGGCTCGCAGCTCTCCACCGTCTCGGACGAGCGGCGTCGTCAGCCTCTCGTACCTCATCGCCATGACTTGCAATGTACAAGGGAGATCTCAGAAGAGCCCGACCGTCCGCCCCGCCTCGTCGATGTCGACGGCGTGGGCGGCCGGCGTCCGTCCATAGCCCGGCATCGTCTGCATGTCGCCGCAGAGCGCGACGAGCCAGCCGGCGCCGGTGTAGGGACGGATGTCGCGCACCGTCACGGTGAAGCCGGTGGGCGCGTTCGCGAGCGTCGGGTCGTGCGAGAGCGAGAGGTGCGTCTTCGCCATGCAGATCGGCAGCCCGTCGAAGCCGGCCCGCTCGAGCTCGGCGATCCGCTTGCGGGCGGCCGGCTGGAGGAGGATCCCGTCCGCTCCGTAGACGCGCGTGGCGATCGCCTCGATCTTCCGCTCGATCGTCTCGTCGAGCGGGTAGACCGGCGCGAAGCTCGACGGCTCGGCCGTCGCCGCGACGACCGCCTCCGCCAGCGCCGTGGCGCCCTCGCCGCCGCGAACGACGGCCTCGTTCGCCTCCGCCGCGAACGCGCCGTTGGCAAGCGCGATGCGCCGGACCTGCTCGATCTCCTCGTCACTGTCGGCCGGGAAGCGGTTGACCGCGACGACGGCGTTGAGCCCGAACTCGCGGACGATGCCGAGGTGGCGAATGAGGTTCGCCGCTCCGGCCTCGATCGCCGCGGCGCCTCCGTCGGGATCGCCGCCGTGGTGCTTGAGCGCCTTCACCGTGGCCACGAGCACAACGGCGCTCGCTGTCAGCCCGCCGACGCGACAGACGATGTCGAAGAACTTCTCCATGCCCATGTCCGCGCCGAAGCCCGACTCGGTGACGACGAGGTCGCCGAGCTTGAGCGCGACCCGGTCGGCGACGAGCGAGTTGTTGCCGTGCGCGATGTTGGCGAAGGGGCCGCAGTGGACGAAGACCGGCTGGCCTTCGAGGGTCTGGACGAGATTCGGCTTGATCGTCTCCTTGAGGAGCACCGTCATCGCGCCGGCCGCCTTCAGCTGCTCGGCCGTCACGGGCTCTCCGTCGTAAGCGGCGCCGACCGTGATGCGGCCGAGTCGCGCGCGGAGGTCGTGGAGGTCGCGGGCGACCGCGACGATCGCCATCACCTCGGAGGCGGCGGTGATGTCCCAGCCCGTCTGGCGTGGGTAGCCGTTCGCGCGCCCGCCGAGGCCGACCGCGGTGTCGCGGAGCGCGCGGTCGTTGATGTCGACGCAGCGCCGCCACGAGATCGAGAGTGGGTCGACGCCGAGCTCGTTGCCGTGCAGGAGATGCGCCTCGAGCATCGCCGCGAGCAGGTTGTTGGCCGCGCCGATCGCGTGGATGTCGCCCGTGAAGTGGAGATTCAGGTCCTCCATGGGCACGACCTGCGCGTAGCCGGCGCCCGCGGCCCCGCCCTTGATCCCGAACACCGGGCCGAGCGACGCCTCGCGGAGGCAGAGCACCGGCTTGCGGCCGATCGCGCCGAGGCCCTGCGTGAGCGAGACGGACGTGGTCGTCTTGCCCTCCCCGAACTTCGTCGGTGTGATCGCGGTGACACAGACGAGCTTCGCGTCGGGCCGGCCGGCGAGCCGGTCGAGCACCGAGAGCGAGACCTTCGCCTTATACGTGCCGTAGAGATCGAGCTCGCTGGGCTCGAGCCCCGTCGCAGCTGCGATCGCGGTGATCGGGCGAAGCTCGGCGTCCTGCGCGATCTCGAGGGAGGAGGGTGTCGCCGTCGCCACGCCTGCTCCTTTCTACACTCCTCGACCATGCTGCGCGAGCTGAGGGTCGACGAGCTGCTCGCCGCGATCGGCGAGCGGACGCCCGCGCCCGCGAGCGGCGCGGCGACGGCACTGACCGCCGCGCTCGCGGCCGCCCTGGCCGAGCTCTCCTCCCGCTACGCCGGCAACGAAGCCGATGCCGAGCGAGCGCGCGCTCTCGGAGCCGAGCTCGTCCAGCTCGGCGACGCGGACGCGGACGCGTATGCCGCCTTCATGGCGGACCGGAACGAGGGGACGCGCGCCGAGATCGTGCGCGTCCCGGAGGAGATCGCCCGCCGCGCCGACGAGGTCGTCGCGCTCGCGCTGAGAGCGACCGAGAAGCTGGGCACGAGCGTCGCCGGGGACGCGAGGGCCGCCGCCGAGCTGGGCCGCGCGGCGGCCGCCGTCGCCCGCGGCCTGGCGGAGCTCAACCGCGCGGGATCTTGAGCTCGCGCCCGACGTAGAAGCCGGAGACCTCCTCCAGCACGTAGGGCGCCATCGCCCGCCGCCGCTCCGACTCCACCTCCGAGAGGCGGTAACGGTCGCGCGACTCGACGGAGTCCCAGAGGGAGACGCCCACCACCTCGTTCCCGTCCGGCGAGACCAGCTCGTACGCCTTCAGCATCCCCTCGGGGAACTCGCTCGGCCGCCACGAGCGGCTGAACTCCTCGCGGGACCCCGGCTTCAGCTTCCGCGTCGTGATCCAGACGTACCCGCCGTCGAGCTCCATGCCGGCAGTCTGGCAGAGAGGCCAGAAACGCCAAAGCCCGCGAACCGCTTGCGCAGTTCCCGGGCTTTGACGCTGCGTAATCTCTCACAACAGCCGCAGGCTCGTCAAGTGACCGTCGATGAGTTTCGGACGGCGGGTAGGTCGTAGTTGCGAACCCACCACGAGGAGGCTCGAATGTCCAGCATCACCTCGAAGCTCAACATCAGCAAGGTCGGCCGCGTCTGCGTGACCGTCGCCGACACCGACCGGGCGATCGACTTCTACGTCGGCACGCTCGGGTTCGAGAAGGTCGTCGACGAGCCGATGGGCCCGGACATGCGCTGGGTCGAGGTCGCGATCTCCGGAGCCGAGACGACGATCGCAATCGCCCCGCCGCCGGAGGGCCAGGACGCGGGCGGCAGCCAGACCGGCATCTGCCTCGACACGAGCGACGTCGACGGAGCGCACGCCGCGCTGAAGGCCGCCGGCGCGGACGTCGACGACGAGGTCAGCCGCTATGGCGGGCCGGTGCCGCCGATGTTTTGGCTCCGCGATCCGGACGGCAACTCGCTCATCGTCGTCCAACCGTCGAGCTGAGCACGACCTTCGACCTGCGGACGGTCGACTTCCTGGCGCGTCTCCGGCTCCGGACGGGGGCGCGCCTCGTCCGGGCGCCGCCCGGGCTGTGGGAGCTGCTCGACCTCTGCGGGCTACGCGAGGTGGTCGGGCAGCTCGAACAGCGGGAAGAGGCGCTGCGTGTCGAGGAAGAACGTCAGCTCGACGATCCGGCCGGCTGATACGTCGGGAACGATGACCGCCCACGGCTCGTAGCCGCCGTCGGGAGCAGGCTTGTACTGGCCCCAGGCCAGCATTCCGTTGACGAGGCCCAGCGGCACGAGCTTCGAGCCCTTGCAGCCGATGCCCGGGCCGAACCACCAGGTGAAGATCTTCTCGCGCCCCTGCAGCCAGAGGCTGTACGGCGGCATTGACTGGACGGCATCCTCGTGCAGGAGCTCGGTGAGGCGGTCGATGTCATATGCCTCGAACGCCGCGACGTACCGGTCGAGCAGCGCCTGCGTGTCGGCGTCAAGCTCGGCCGGCGCGCCGATGTCCGCCTTCGCCAGCGTGGCCCGCGCCCGCTGCAGCGCGCTGTTGATCGAGGCGACGCTCGTGTCGAGGAGCTCCGCCGCCTCGCTCGCCTGCCACTTCAATGCCTCGCAGAGGATGAGCGCGGCCCGCTGCTTCGGCGGCAGGTGCTGCAGCGCGGCCACGAATGCGAGCCGGAGCGATTCGCGCTGCTCCACCTCCTCCTCGGGCGTGGGGAGAGGCGTGAGCCAGGTCGCCTCCGGGAGCTCGGCGAGGTTCTCAAGGAGTGGCTCCTGGGCCGGCCCGAGATCCATCGGCCGCGCGCGGCGCTCGCGTCCTGCGAGCGCGTCGAAGCAGACGTTGGTGGCGATCCGGTACAGCCACGACTTGAGCGCCGAGCGGCCCTCGAACCGGTCGAGCG
>DASYOZ010000223.1:0-20956 GCA_036007185.1 Gaiellaceae bacterium
GGACGTCGACGCCTTCGAACTCCTTGTCGAGCGCGCATGCCCACCCGAGACCGGCGGAGATGGCGTCCATGTCCGGCCCGATGTCGTTGCCGTGCAGCGGATAGCAGACCTCCAGGCGCAGCGTGTCGCGCGCGCCGAGGCCGCACGGGACGGCGCCGCGCTCGAGCACAGCGTCCCAGAGCCGCACCGCGTCCTCGCACATGCAGAGCAGCTCGCAGCCGTCCTCGCCCGTGTAGCCCGTGCGATTGACCATCAGCTCGACCCCGTCGAGCGTCGTCTCGGCGAACGTGAACGACTGGGCCGGAGGCAGGCCGAGCCGCTCGATCGCGCGCGGGCCCTGGACGGCGAGCAGCGCGCAGTCATCCGAGACGTCGCGGACGTCCGAGCCGGGTATCTCCCGCTCCTTCAGCCAGGCGTAAGCGGTCTCACGATTCGCGGCGTTGACGACGAGGAGGTAGGAGCACTCGCCGACCCGGTAGACGATCAGGTCGTCGACGATTCCGCCGTCGTCGTTCGTCAACAGTGTGTACTGCGCCGCGCCGGGCGCGAGCCGATCGAGGTCGTTCGAGAGCGCGCCCTGCAGGAGCTCGTGGGCGCGCGGCCCCTCCACCTCGAGCTCGCCCATGTGCGAGACGTCGAAGACACCGGCATCGGTCCGCACCGCACGGTGCTCCGGGATGACGCCGGCGTACTGCACGGGCATCTCCCAGCCGGCGAAGGGCACCATCCGCGCTCCGAGCGCGACCTGCCGATCGTGGAGCGGCGTGTGCAGGAGCGTCTCGGGCATGGCCACGGCCGATCCTAGTGCGTCGCCGCGTCGCCCCGGCTCAGTCGAAACGACCCCAGAACGGAGCCGCCCCGACTCGTCCAAGGACGGGCCGGGGCGGCGGACCGGGTCGTGGGGTTGACCCGCAACTGGTCAACCCTGTTGAGGGCACGCACGGTGTGCCCCGTTTCAGCAGGCCCAAACCTGCCGGCGCAAAACGCGCGAACGGCTACTCGCTGCGCAGGAAGGACGGGACGTCGAGGGCGTCGTCGCCCTGCTGCTCGGGGCTGCCTGACGAGACGGCGGCTGACGCCTCCGCGCTGCCACGGCGGCGGCGGCGCTGTCCGCCGAACCCGGTGGCGATGACTGTGACGCGGACATCGTCCCCCATCGCCTCGTCGATGACGGCGCCGAAGATGATGTTCGCGTTCGGGTCGGCCGCGCTCGTCACGACCTCCGCAGCCTCGTTCACCTCGAAGAGGCCGATGTCGGGGCCGCCGGTGATGTTGAGGAGGATCCCGGTCGCACCGTCAATCGACGACTCGAGCAGCGGCGACGAGACCGCCGCACGGGCCGCCTCGGCCGCGCGGTTGTCTCCGCTCGCGGTCCCGATCCCCATCAGCGCCGATCCCGCGTCGCGCATGATCGTGCGCACGTCCGCGAAGTCGAGGTTGACGAGCCCGGGGACCGTGATCAGGTCGGTGATGCCCTGTACTCCCTGGCGCAGGACGTCGTCGGCCATCCGGAACGCGTCGACGACCGTGGTCTGCTTCTCGACCACCTGGAGCAGCCGGTCGTTCTCGATCACGATCAGCGTGTCGAGCTTGTCGCGGAGGCTCTCGATTCCCTGCTCGGCCTGCTGTGCGCGCTTCCGGCCCTCGAAGCCGAACGGCTTCGTGACGACGCCGACCGTCAGCGCTCCCAGCTCGCGGCCGAGCTCGGCGAGGATGGGCGCTCCGCCGGTGCCGGTGCCGCCGCCCTCGCCGGCGGTGATGAAGATCATGTCGGCGCCCTTCAGCGCCTCCTTCAGTTCGTCGCGGCTCTCCTGCGCGGCTGCGCCGCCGACTGTGGGGTCAGCACCGGCGCCGAGGCCGCGGGTGGCCGCCGAGCCGATGTGGATCTTCACGTCGGCGTCGCAGACCATCAGCGCCTGGGCGTCGGTGTTGACCGCGATGAACTCCACGCCCGAGAGCCCCGCGTCCACCATCCGGTTGACCGCGTTCGTGCCCCCGCCGCCGACCCCGACAACGCGGAGCAGGGCGAGGTAGTTCCCGGCGTCACTTGCGCTCATGTGTTCAGAGCCTGAACCTTCAGTAGAGGATTGGGGCAGTATTTGGCAACAACGCGCAGCAGAGTACGCGCACGCAGGCTCGGTGTCAACCGGAGGTGGAGGGATGAACCATCAACCTCCACTAGAGCTTTTGGGTGCGGTGGTGATCAAAGGCGACCCTGTTCCAGAGACCGGCCGCCCGGGGGTACCCACGTCGAGGAAGGTCGAGCCGGCGGGCAAGACGGCGAGCGCATGTTCCGCCACGGTGACCTTGAGCTTGACGTTTTCGGCCTCGCCGAGGAGCAGCTCGGCGCCCGACCGCAGATGGAACACGAGCGTCTTGTCCGAGTACGACGCCGTGGCGACGCGGGCCGCGAAGGCTCCGGCGAGGCCGACGGCCCGGGCGGCAACCCCGGCCTCCGCGCCCGAGAGCTGCGTGCCGCTCGCCACCGGCGTCCGCCCCGAGACCCAGATCCGCGGCAGGCTTGGTTCGGCACGGGACGGGAGACGCTCGATCACGCGGCCGCGCACCGAGACGAGCCAGCTGTCGGGACCGTGGCGCAGGACTGCCGCCGGCCGCTCCGGCACGACGGTGATGCGCAGCGTGTGCGGGAAGGCGCGGTCGTAGCTCGCCCGCACGACGGTCGGCAGCGCATCGACCCTTCGCACGACAGCCGAGCCGTCCAGCCCGACGAGCGGCCGTCCGACGAGCGATGCGAGCGCCTGACGAACCTGGCTGGCGACCCGAGGCGAGCCTCCCTGGACCTCGATCCGGCTGACTGCGAAGAGCGACGTCTCGCGCGCGATCACGTACGCGCCGAGCGCGAACGCGAGGATGCCGCAGCCGATCGCAAGCGAGCGCCGCGACGGGGCGAACCGAGCGAGCTGCAACCGGAGGCGCAGCTGGGGCCATCGCACCCGCCGAGGCAATGTCGCGGCCTGTGCGCGCGGGACGGACCGACGGGAACGGGCCTTTGCAGGCACCTCTCGATGTTCGTCGCCGAAGCGGCCGCTCCTACAGGTCGGGCAACTCGAGCTCACCGAGAAACTCGACCTCGTGCGCGAGCCGCGCGCCGAACTGCTCGTGGGCGCGCCGCCGTGCCTCCGTCATGAGGGCGAGGGCGTCGGCCGTCGTCGCAGCGGCGGCGTTCTCGATGAAGTTCGCGTGCTTTGGCGAGATCTGGGCTCCGCCGATCCGGTGGCCCTTGAGCCCGCACGCCTCGAGCATCCGGCCCGCGCTCAGCTCGTGGTCGGGGTTCTTGAAGACGCTGCCGAAAGTGCGGCGGTTCGTCGGCTGCGCCGCCTTGCGGCGAGCGTTCAACTCCCGCACCTCTGCCTTGATCTCCTCCGGCGGCCGCGGCCGCAGCCGCAGCTCGGCACGCAGTACGACCTGGCCGTGCCGGAGCTCCGAGTGCCGGTAGCTCAGTCCAAGCTCCGCAGGCGTGAGCCAGTCGCTGCCGTCGGCGGTCGCGATGAGCGCGCGCTCCAGAACCCCGGCGAAGTCGCCGCCGTAGGCACCGCCGTTCATCCAGACGCCGCCGCCGACCGTGCCCGGGATGGCGCAGGCGAACTCGAAGCCGCCTAGCCCGCCCGCCCGCGCGCGGTGCAGGGCGACGGCGTTCGCCGCCCCGCCGCCCGCGCGCAGCACGTCTCCCTCGACCTCGACCACGGCAAGCCCGCCGCCGAGCCTGAGGACGAGCGCATCGACGCCGCCGTCCGCCGCGAGGAGGTTCGAGCCGAGACCGACGACTGCGGCGACGAGGGTACGCTGCTGCGCCCAGCGCAAGAGCTCCTCCACCTCCCGCTCCGACTCCGGCCGTGCGAACGCGCGCGCCGGTCCGCCGGCGCCGAGCGTCGTGAAGCGGGAGAGCTCGACTCCCTCCTCGATTTTCACGCGAGTGCCTCGAGGATCAGCGGCCCGGCCCGGTCGACGTCGCCGGCCCCGAGCGTCAGGACCGTGTCCCCCGGCCGCGCCCAGCCGGCGACCATGCGGGCGGCGTCCTCGAGCTCCGGCGCCCAGCCGAGGCGCATGCCGGGACGGAGACGCGCGAGCTCGTCGACGACCAGCCGCCCGCTCACTCCGGGCACCGGCTCCTCCCGCGCGGGGTAGATCTCCGTCACGCAGACGGCGTCCGCCGTGGCGAGCGCCTCGGCGAAGCCGTGCGCGAGATGGAGCGTCCGGGAGTACAGGTGCGGCTGGAAAAGCGCGAGGAGTCGGCCGCCGTCGCGGATGGCGGCGAGGTCGGCGGCGAGCTCGGCCGGGTGGTGCGCATAGCTGTCGACGACGGTGACACCGCCTGCTTCGCCTCCCGGCTCGAGCCGGCGACCCGCTCCGCGGAACTCGACGATCGCAGCCTCGGCGTCCTCGCGAGGCACGCCCGCGAGCTCGAGCGCCGCGAGCGCCGCCGCTGCGTTGCGCAGGTTGTGCTCTCCCGGCACGGCGAGCTCTAGCGCCACGAGCTCGAGCTCCTCGGGGCGCACGACCTGAGGTACGTCGCGCAGCCAGTCCTCGAAGAACGCTCCGACCTCAGCGCGCGAAGCGAACGTCGTGTGGTGGTCGAGGTCGACGTTGAGGAGGACGGCGATCTCCGGTCGCAGGGAGGCGACCGAGCGGTCCGACTCGTCTCCCTCGACGACGAGCCAGCCGGTGCCGGCGCGGGCGTTGCCGCCGAGCTGCGGCACTTCGCCGCCGATGAGGAAGGCCGGGTCGAGCCCGAGCCGGTCGAGGCAGAAGGCGATCATCGCGCTCGTCGTCGTCTTGCCGTGCGCTCCGGCGACCACAATCGTGCGCCGCAGCGAGACGAGTTCGGCGAGGAGGTCGGCACGCGGACGACCGCCCACGCGACCCGCGAATGCCGTCGAGACGTACACCTCCCAGTCCGGCGGTGGCGGCGGAGGCTCCGAGGAGATCTCGACGGCGACGTCGCCGAGGTGGCGCAGGTACGGCGTCTCGGTGCGGTCCCAGCCGGCGACCTCGGCCCCCCAGGCACGCGCGAGAAGCGCGTAGCCGCTCATGCCGGCGCCGCCGATCCCGGCGATCCAGATCCGCCTACCGGCGAGCGGCTGCGAGGGAGACAAGCTCATCCGCGATCTCTTCCGCTGCGTCGGGTTTCGCGAGTGCGCGCATCGCCGCGGCCATCGCCGCAAGGCGGTCGGAGTCGTCGAGCAGCTCCTCGACCGCCTTCGGCGCGCGCGCCGCCTCCGCTTCGTCCACGACCACGGCTCCGCCTGCGTCGGCGAACCAGCGGGCGTTCTTCTCCTGGTGGCCACCGGTCGCGAAGGCGCCGGGCACGAGCACCGCCGGCAGCCCGGCCGCGGCCAGCTCCCAGACCGAGCCGCCGGCCCGCGCGAGGGCGACGTCCGCCGCGCCGTACGCGATGCCGATCTCGTCCATGAACGGCGCCAGGATGTAGCCGGGCCGCGAGACCCGGTCGCGCAGCTCGGGGTAGTCGCGCGCGCCGCAGAGGTGGACGACGTCGGGGCCGTCCTCAGCCCAGGCCTCGAGCGCCAGCTCGTTGAGGAGGCGCGCGCCGAGCGAGCCTCCGAAGACGAGAACGACGCGCGCGTCGGCGGACAGCCCCAGCCGGCTGCGCGCCTCGGCGTGTTCGACGGGCTGCGACGCTGCCGGGATCGGCCGCCCGACGGCCCGGTATTTCTCGCCGTGCAGGCCGAGCGGGAGGGCGAGGAAGACCCGATCCGCAAGCGGCGCGGCGAGCCGGTTGGCGAGCCCGAGATGCGCATCGGCCTCGGTGAGCGCGCACGGGATCCGGCTCAGCCGCGCGGCCAACACCATCGGCCCGGCGACATAGCCGCCGGCGCCGAGGACGGCGTCCGGCCTGCGGCGGTGGAGGATGCGGAGACACGCGACCGGCGCCGCGAGCGCCCGGCCGGTCGCGCGGACGAGCTTGGCGCCCGGCCGTCGCGGCAGCCCGGAGACGGCGAAGGCGTCAAAGTCGTAGCCGTGCTCAGGAACGAGCTGCGCCTCGACGCGATCCGGCGACCCGGCGAACGTCACCAGGCCGGCCCGGCGCCGCAGCGCCTCCGCGACGGCGAGTGCCGGCGCGACGTGTCCGACCGTCCCTCCGGCCGCGATCAGGAACCGCAGCTGCCGCTCGTCTGCCATCGCCACGGGCGATGTTAAGGAGCACGCCGACCCCGGCGAGCATCACGACGAGGCTCGAGCCGCCGTACGAGACGAATGGGAGCGGAATCCCGGTCAACGGCGCGACCCCGATCGCGGCTGCCATGTTGATCGCCGCCTGCCCACAGACGAGCGCCGTGATCCCCGCTGCGAGCCGCTTCGCGAACGGGTCGCGACAGGCGATCGCGAGCCGGATGCCCGCATAGCCGAAGGCGGAGAAGGCCGCGACGAGGAGGGTCACCCCGACGAGCCCGAGCTCCTCGCCGACGACGGCGAACATCATGTCCGTGTGCGCCTCGGGCAGGTAGTGAAGGCATTCGATGCACTGTCCGAGCCCCCGCCCGAAGACGCCGCCGGAGCCCATGCTGATCAGCGCCTGGACGTTCTGGAGGCCCGCGCCGGTCGGGTCCTTCCACGGGTCGAGGAACGTGAGGAGGCGGTCGCGCCGGTACGGCGACGACCACGCTGCGATCGCGGCCAGCCCGAAGACGAGGCCGTACGAGGCTCCGAGCAGCGGCAGTCGCGTGCCCGAGACGAGCAAGATGGCGCCGACGACGAGCAGGAGGGTGAGCGCCGTGCCGAGGTCCGGCTCGACGAGCACGAGCACCGCGAAGAGGAGGACGAGGAACCCGATCGGCCGCCCGAGCTCCTTCAGCGTGCGCGGCGGCCGGTGGCGCGAGAGGTAGGCGGCGGTCCAGATGACGAGCGCGAGCTTTGCGAGCTCCGACGGCTGGAAGACAAGCGGTCCGACGTCGATCCAGCGCCGCGCGCCGTTGACCCGCACGCCCACCGCGAGCACGCCGACACAGAGGATCAGCGCGGTGACGACGAGGGTCGGCGCGAGCGCGCGGAGCCGCTCGAGGTCGAGACGCGAGACGACGACGAGCAGCGCGAGGCCGACGATCACGTAGGTCGCCTGCCGCTCGACGAAGCCGAGCGGGTTGGTGTTGCCGAGCGCGGCGGATCCCGAGGTCGCGCTGTACACCATCACGAGCCCGAAGAGGACGAGCGCCGCCGTGACGAGCACGAGCAGGTTCCACTCGAACTGGAACCGCTTCGCGCCTCCGGTCATGTCAGCTCCTCCACGAGCCGGCGGAATGTGTCGCCTCGTTCCTCGAAGTTCGCGAACTGGTCGAAGCTCGCGTTGGCCGGCGACAGGAGGACGACGTCCCCCGGCTCGGCGTCGGCTGCTGCGCGCGAGACGGCCGTCGGGAGGTCACCGGCCCGCACGTAAGGACGTCCCGCTGTGTCGAGCGCTGCGGCCAGCTCGTCGCTCGCGGCGCCGACCAGGTAGACAGAACGGACGTTCTCCGGCAGCTCGCGGGCGAACGGCCCGAAATCCTCGCCCTTGAGCGAGCCGCCGAGGATGAGCCGAAGCGGCGCCTCGTAGGCGGCGACGCCGCGCGCGGCAGCCGCGGTGTTCGTCGCCTTCGAGTCGTTGACCCAGCGCACGCCGCGCAGCTCGCGGACGAGCTCGAGCCGATGCGGCACGCCGGGGAACGTGCCGAGCGCCTGCGCGATGGCGTCGTCCGCGATGCCCGCGGCGCGGGCGGCGGCGGTCGCGGCGGCGGCGTTCTCGCGGTTGTGGCGGCCGGGAATCAGCGGCTCCGCGGGGAGCGGGTCGTCGGCGGAGAACTCGATCCCGTCGAGCCCGAGGCCCCGCGGGACGACTTTCGCGCGCGCGCGTTCGAAGATGCGGAGCTTCGCCGCGCGGTACGCCTCGAAGCTGCCGTGGCGGTCGAGGTGGTCCGGCTCGAGGTTGAGGAGAACGGCGACGTCGCACGCGAACGTGTGGACGTCCTCGAGTTGGAAGCTCGAGAGCTCGCAGACGACCCACGAGTCGTCCGCGGCGGTCTCGGCAGCGTCGGTGAGCGCGCGGCCGACGTTCCCCGCGACCTCGACGGGGCGATCCGCTGTGCGGAGGATCGCGCCGAGCAGCTCGGTCGTCGTCGTCTTGCCGTTCGTGCCGGTGACGCCGATGAGCCTCGTGCCGAGGGGCAGCAGCCGGTAACCGAGCTCGATCTCGCTCCAGAGGTCGATGCGTCGCGCGCGCGCCGCGGCGACGAGCGGCGACTCGTCCGGTACGCCCGGGCTCTTCACCACGAGATCCACCCCTCCGAGCAACGCCTCCTCCTCCGTTCCGAGTCGGACTTCGACGCCGAGGTCGCCGAGCCTGCCGGGATCGACGTCGGGTGCGCTGTCGGCCGCGACGACGTGTACCCCGCGGCGGGCGAGCGCGGCGGCCGCCGCGCGGCCCGACCGTGCGAGCCCGACGACGAGCGCCCGCCGGGGCAGCCATGCCTCGCCGGGAGAGGGCTCGTCGAGACGTGTCCCGCTCAAGAAGCACGCTCCCCCCCGATGGGGGGCGCGGGTCCCCTGGGGTCAGCGTACGCCCCGGACGGTGACGGCACTGTGGTGACTTTCTCGCGGATGCAATACGGGTTCGTCGTCCGGCTCCCACATCCTCAGCGCAGCCGGCCGCTCACGACGGCCTCACCGCCGGCTTCCGCCACCTCGACCTCCTCGAAGCCGGCGGACACGAGCGAGCGCGCGAGCTCCTCGCACGTGGCCGGTTCGGGCTCCGCGAACGAGACACGCCCGCCGGCCGACAGCACCCGCGCAAGCTCCTCCGCGGCCGCGAAAAGCGCCCCGTCCTCCGTCGCGATCCGCCCGAGCGCCGCCCCCACCGCACCGTCCGGCAGCGGCAGCACGGCCGCCGACCCGACCAGGTACGTCACGCCGCTCGCCCCCACGGCGTGCGCCTGCCCCAACAACTTCTCGAGCTCGTCCACCTGCGACCGGACGACGTAGACCCAGCCGTCGCCGATCCGCTCGTGCGCGGCGAGCGCGAGCGACCCACCTCCGAGCACGAGCACGTCCTCGTCCGGCTCCAGCCCCGCCGCGTCGAGCAGGGCCCGCTCCACCACCTCGCCGGCACTCATCTCTGGCCGAAGTAGTAGCGGTAGTAGAGCGCGAAGCCCACGGCGCACAACAGGCCGCCCACGATCCAGAAGCGCACCGTGATCTTCGTCTCGGACCACGCCTTCATCTCGAAGTGGTGGTGGATCGGCGCCATGAGGAAGACGCGTCGCCCGAAGCGCTTGAACGAGAACACCTGGATCATCACCGACAGAGCCTCGATCACGAAGATGCCGCCGATCAGGAGGAGGAGCACCTCGACCTTCATCATGATCGCGAAGGCTGCGAGCGCGCCGCCGAACGCCATCGACCCTGTGTCGCCCATGACCACCTCGGCCGGGAACGCGTTGAACCAGAGGAAGCCGACCGCCGCGCCGATCAGCGCCGCGCCGACGATTGCGAGGTCGAGCTTCGTCAGGTTGCGGTGCGAGGGGATGTGGCTCGAGCGAACGTATGAGACGACGTTCATCGCCATGAAGGTGAAGAGGGCGATGATCCCGGTCCCCGCGAGGAGCCCGTCCACACCGTCCGCGAGGTTCGTCCCGTTCGCAGCCCCGGCGATCACGAAGAAGAGGAACACGTACCAGCCGTACGACAGCGGCACCGTGATGTCGATCACCGGGATGTAGACGTCGGTGCTCAGGTGCAGGTGGCGTGCGACGATTGCGACCACGACCGTCACGCCGGCGAGGAGCACGAGCTTCCAGCGCCCGGGCAGGCCGAGCGACCGCTTGTGCGTGAGCTTGATGAAGTCGTCGAGAAAGCCGATTGCGCCGCACGCGATGGCGGTGAAGAGCACGGTCAGCGACTGGAGTCTGTAGTGGCTGACCGGCAGGAACGCGACGGTCGCCGCGAAAAGGATCAGCAGCCCGCCCATCGTCGGCGTGCCCTGCTTGGCGATGTGGTGCCTCGGGCCCTCCTCGCGGATCTGCTGCCCGAACTCGTTCCGCCGGAGGAAGTCGATGAACCTCGGCCCGATCACGACCGAGACGGTGAGCCCGACGGCGGCGGCGATGAGGACGCGGATCATGCGCCGGCCGCCAGCGCCTCGGCGACGACTTCCAGGCCGACGGAGCGCGATCCCTTGACGAGGATCGCGTCGCCGGGCTGCACGAGATCGAGCGCGACCTCCACCGCCTCCGCCGCCGTGGGAACCCACTCGTCCGGCCCGTACTCGCGGGCCAGCGCCCCGACACCGAGCACGAGGCCGACGCCCTCCGCCGCCCGCTTGACCTCGCGGTGGTAGCGCGGGGCTTCGGGACCGAGCTCCGCCATCTCACCGAGGATGGCGACGGTCCGGCGGCCGTTTGCGCGCTCGAGCAGGTGTGCGAGCGCCGCCCGCATCGCGACCGGGTTCGCGTTCCAGGCGTCGTCGATCAGCAGGCCGCCGCCCGGCAGCTCCGTCTCCTGCGAGCGCCAGACAGAGAACTCGACCTCCACCGGCTCCTGCGGCGGCTCCACCCCGAGAGCCTCGGCCGCCGTCAATGCCGCGGCCGCGTTCGTCGCCTGGTGGCGCGCCGCGAAGCCGAACACGACCTCGTGGCCCTGCCAGCGCACGTGCGTGCGGCCGTCGCGAACCTCCGCCCCCGGCGGTGCGAACCGGCGCACGTCGAGCCCTTCCGGCACGAACGGCTCGAGCTCCGGCGCGTCCTCGGGGAGCACCGCCACGGCGCCGGCCGGAAGCTCCTCGAGGAGCTCAGCCTTGGCTCGGGCGATGTTCTCCAGACTCCCGAGCTGCTCGAGGTGGACGGGCGCGATCGACGTGATCACGCCGAGCTGAGGCCGCGCGACGCGGGCGAGATCGCGGATCTGGCCGGGGCCGCGCATCGCCATCTCGGTGACCACGACCTCCGTCTCGGGCTCGATCCTGCAGAGCGTGAGCGGCAAGCCGATCTCGTTGTTGAAACCCCGCGGCGCGGCAACCGTGTTCAGGTGGGGCCGAAGGAGCGCCGCGAGGATGTCCTTCGTCGACGTCTTGCCGACGGAGCCGGTGATCGCCACCACGCGAGCATCGCTGCGGGCGCGGACGGCACTGCCGAGAGCGGCGAGGGCGGCGTGCGGGTCGTCCGGGACGAGAGTGGCCGCGGCGTCCCGCGTGCGCGCGTCGTCGAGGAACGCCTCGCCGCCCAAGACCGCAACGAACAGGTCGCCCGGCCGGATCCGGCGCGAGTCGACCTCGACGCCCGTGACCGCGTCCGCGTCGCCCTCGATCACACCCAGCGAGAGCGCCCGCACCTCGGCGAGCGGCAGCGGGATCAGGTCGGGGCCTCCAACGCTTTCAATGCCTCCTTCGCGGCGTCGCGATCGTCGAACGGCACCGTCCTGTCGGCGAACTCCTGCCCCTGCTCGGCGCCCTTGCCGGCGATGACGACGACGTCCCCCGGCCGTGCCAGCTCGATCGCGCGCGCGATCGCCGGAGCCCGGTCGAGCTCGACCTCGACCTCGCCGTCCGCGCCCGCCAGGATCTCCGCCGCGATCGCCTCGGGATCCTCGCTGCGCGGGTTGTCGGAGGTGACGATCACCACGTCGGAAAGGTCGGAGGCGAGCCGTCCCATGACGGGGCGCTTGCCGCGGTCGCGATCGCCGCCTGCTCCGACGACTGCGATCACGTGCTTCCCGCCGGCAAGCTCGCGCGCGGCGCGCAGCACGTTCTCGAGGGCGCCCGGCTTGTGCGCGTAGTCGACGATCACGTGGAAGGGCTGGCCCGCATCCACCGACTCGAAACGGCCGGGCACGCCGCGGACGGACTCGAGGCCGCGACGGACCGCGTCCCCCTCGATCCCGAGCAGCCGCGCTGCGGCAAGCGCCGCGAGCGCGTTCTCGACATTGAAGCGGCCCTGGAGCTTCAGCTCGATGCCGTCGAGCGCGTCGGGGCCGACCGCCGCGTCCGGCGCGAGGCCGTACGTGAGCGCGTCCGGCAGCTCGGCGGCGAGCCTCCTCCCCCACTCGTCTCCGACGTTGACCGCTGCCGGCGGCCGCCCGACGAAGAGCCGCCGCTTCGCCTCGAAGTACGACTCCAGGTCTCCGTGGAAGTCGAGGTGATCCTGGCTCAGGTTCGTGAAGACGAGGGCGGCGAAGCGAACCCGGTCGAGGCGGTGGAGGACGGACGCGTGCGACGACGCCTCCATCGCGCACGAACGGTCGCCGGCGTCGAGCATCTCGCGGAAGACGCGCTGCAGGTCGATCGCCTCGGGCGTCGTCCGCTCGACGCCGCGCCGTTCGCCGCCGACGCGCGCCTCGACCGTCCCGAGCAGCCCGGGGCGCCGGCCCGCAGCGGCCAGGATCGCGAACAGGAGGAACGCCGTCGTCGTCTTGCCGCTCGTGCCGGTGATCCCGGCGACCTCGAGCTCGCGGGTCGGCTCGCCGAAGAACACGTCTGCCGCCGGCGCCATCGCCGCGCGCGAGTCTCGGACGACCACCTGCGGCACCGGCAGCTCGAGGCCGCGCTCGACGACGAGCGCGACCGCCCCGCGCTCCACCGCGTCCGCCGCGAACTCGTGGCCGTCTGCGCGTTCGCCGGGAACGGCAAAGAAGAGGGCGCCGGGCCCGACGGCGCGGGCGTCGTAGGCGAGATCGCGCACCTCGCCCGCAAGGCGCCCGAGCACCTCCACCGGCTCGAGCGCTGAGACGACGCGCTCCAGATCCATCTCGGCGACTCTAGCGAGCGAGACCTGCGGTCTCGTTCGCTGGGAAACGGAACTCCGCGCGCCCGAGAGTGCGATCTCGGTCGCGCTCCGTGCTGTTCTGGCTTTCGATGCTCTCGATGGAATGGCTACCTCGTGCGCTCGCGCGCGGCAGAGGCCGGCGCGAGCGCAATCCGGCCTCCAGCTAAGCCCCCGCTGCGCGGATGTCTTAGCCTCCGGCCCTTGCCTGGTTCTGGTTGAAGCACTGTCGACCTTCGCGGGGCGGGCAAGCCCGCTACCGGATGCGCAAATCGGGTGGAACTTCGAGATATTGCAGGTCGAAGGAGGCGATCTGCTCGAACGCCGGCGCCGCGACGAGACCGCCGTAGATCTCCCCGTGTGGCTCATCGACGCTCACGAGCACGACGAGGCCCGGGTTCGACGCCGGCACCATCCCGACGAACGTCGCCACGTACGCGCCGGGGATGTAGCCGTTCCCGCCCGGCTTCTGCGCCGTCCCCGTCTTGCCGGCGACCGTGTAGCCGGGGATGGCGGCGAGCTCGGCCGTCCCCTGGTCCGAGACGACGCCCTTGAGCATCGTCCGCAGCTCCCGGTCGATGCCCGGCGGGAGGATCCTCCGCCTGCGACGCCGCGGCGGCAGCTCGCCGAGGACATGGTCTACGAGGTGCGGCTGGATCCACTCGCCGCCGTTCGCAATCGCCGCGTAGACGGAGGCGAGCTGGATCGTGGTGACCGAGACCCCCTGCCCGATCGGGACGTTGCCGATCGTCGACCCGGACCAGTACGACGGCAGCAGTCCGGGGCTCTCACGGGGGAAGTCGATGCCCGTGCGCCGGCCGAAGCCGAAGCGCGCCATCCACCGCTTCAGGCCGACCTCGCCGAGATAGCGCTCCGCGATCGTGATCGCGCCGACGTTCGACGAGCGCTGGAGGATCTGAGCGACCGTCATCCGCTCGGTCGGCCGGATCTCGGCGTCGTGGATGACCCGGTCGGCGACGTGGATCGAGTACGGCAGCGTGAACGCCGTCTGCGGGGTCACCTTGTGCTCCGACAGGGCGCCGCCGATCGTCACGACCTTGAACACCGAGCCCGGCTCGAAGACGTCGTTCACGGCGTGGTCGATCGTCAGGCCGTGCGCCGTCGCCGCCGGGAAGTCGTTCGCGTTGTAGCCGGGCTCCTGCGCCATCGCGAGGATCGCGCCGGTGTGCGGGTCGAGGACGATCGCCGTCGCGTCTCTCGCGTGCCACTGGCGCACCGTCTGGGCGAGCACCTGCTCGGCGTTTGCCTGGATGTGGCTGTCGAGCGTGAGGAAGATGTCGCGACCGTCGCGGGCGGGACGCTGCTGCACCGTGTTCACGGCCTGGCCGAGCGCGTCGCGCACCACCGTCGCGCGACCCGGCGTCCCCGACAATTCCTTGTTCAGCGCGAGCTCGAGCCCGGCGAGGCCGGTGTTGTCGGTGCCCGCGTAGCCGAGCACAGACGCCGCGACCGTGCCCTGCGGGTAGGCGCGCCGCTCGTCGGGCTGGAACGTGAAGCCCGTCAGGTTCCGCTTCGCGAGCGCCGCCGCACGCCCCGGCGCCGCCTTCCGTTCGACGTAGACGAAACCGCGGCTGTGATCCGCGAGCGCCGCATAGAGCGGGCGGAGGGGAATCCCGAGCACCTTCGCCGCGACCCGCGCCTCGTGCCGTGGAGCGGAGATCTGCATCGGATCGGCTACGACGTCGGTCGCCTGCTCGCCGATCGCGAGCGGCGTCCCGAGCCGGTCGTAGATCGTCCCGCGCCCGGCCGGCAGAACGAGGTTCGCCTTCGTCTGCGACTGGGCGAGCGCGGCGAGCGACGACGCGCGGACGGTCTGGATCCACGCCGCCCTCGCGCCGAGGGCCGCGAAGATGAGGAGGATGACGAGGAGCAGGAGACGGAGCCGCGAGTTGACGACGCGCGCCGGCATCCTCAGCCGTGGCTCGGCGCGAGGTCGAGATAGGAGGTGCTCGCGGCCGGCGCCTGCACGAGGCCGAGCCGGTGCGCAGCCGCCTCGACCCGCGGCGCCGAGCTGGCGGCGGAGAGCCGGGAGGCGAGCGCCTGGTTCTGCGCCCGGAGCTGGGCGCGCTCCCCGTCGAGCCGCGTGACGGCGACGTGGGCGCGCAGGACCGCGACGTTGACCGCGACGACGCCGAAGAGAAGAAGCGCGAAGAGGATCATCCAGACGATGTGAGCGCGGACGCGGCGGTGCGGGACCCTGCGCCGCGAGCGTACGGGTGCTGCCGGACGCTGCGCTGGGCGGCGCTGCCGCCGAGGTGCCGGAGCCGGCTCTGCGACCGCCGCCTGCGCGAACCAGTCCACCGCGGCCATCAGGCCTCCTCCGCCCCCGTCTTCACCGCTGCCCGCAGTCGCGCCGACGCGGAGCGTGGGTTGGCGGCGATCTCCGCCTGACCGGGCCTGACCGGCCGCCGCTGCAGGGCCCGCAGCTCGGGCTCATGGCCGCAGATGCAGACCGGGAAGTCAGGCGGGCATGTGCACCCGCGCTCCCGCTCGCGCAGGAACCGTTTCGTGATCCGGTCCTCGAGCGAGTGGAAGGAGATGACGGCGAGGCGACCGCCCGGCCGTAGCATCTCGAGCGCCGCGGGCAGCGCGTCCGCGAGCGATTCGAGCTCGTCGTTGACGGCGATCCGCAGCGCCTGGAAGACCCGCTTCGCCGGATGGCCGTCGCCGAAGCGCGCCGGTGCCGGAATCGCGGCCTTGATCGCGTCGACGAGCTCGCCGGTGCGCTCGAACGGCTGCTCGCGCCGCCGGCGGACGAGCGCCCGCGCGATCTGTCTCGCGTACCGCTCTTCGCCGTAGCGGCGGAAGATCGTCACGAGGTCGCGCTCGCTCCACGCGTTGACGATCTCGCGTGCGCTGACGTCCTGGCTCGGATCCATCCGCATGTCGAGCGGCGCGTCGGCGGCGTACGAGAAGCCCCGCTCCGGCCGGTCGAGCTGCATCGAGGAGACGCCGAGGTCGAGCAGGATTGCGTCGGCGCGAACGTCGTTGCCGGCGAGCTGCGGCAGCACGACGCCGAAGTCGCCGCGCAGGAGCCGGGTGTTCACCGTCGTTCGCTTGGCGAGCCGCTCGAAGTACGTCCGGGCGGTCGGGTCGCGGTCGATCGCGATCAGCTTCCCCTTGCCGCGCAGGTCGGCGGCGAGGATGGCGGCGTGGCCGCCGGCACCGAAGGTCGCGTCGATGACCGTCTCGCCGGGCTGCACGGCAAGGCAGGCCCGCACCTCCTCGGCGAGGACCGGGACGTGGTCAGCTTCCCTGGGCTGCAAGACGTTCGGCAACATCCTCAGCACTCCCTTCGACCTCGGCGAGCTCGCGCTTCCAGGCGGCGCGGTCCCAGATCTCGAGGTGGTCGTTGACCCCGGCGACGACGACGTCGCGGCCGAGCTTCGCGTGCACGAGCAGCGCCGGCGGGATGCTCACCCGGCCCTGCTTGTCCGGCGTCGTCTCGCTGGCGCCGGAGAAGAAGTGGCGCTGCATCCGCCTGCCCTGCTGGCTGAGCGGTTGCAGGGTGGCGAGGGTCGAGTCGCGGTAGTTCTCCCAGGCGTCCTGAGTCCACGCGTAGACGCAGCCGTCGAGGCCGCGGGTGACGACGATGCCGTCCTCGAACGCCCGCCGGAACTTCGCCGGGAGTGTGAGCCGGTTCTTGTCGTCGATCGTGTGCTCGTATTCGCCGAGGAGCATGGGGCAATTCTCCCTATCCCACCACTGCGCTCCACTTTACTCCACACTGGACCACTTTGTCCAGCGCCTCTCCCGTTTCGAGCTCGCGCGCGGTCAGCTCCTCGCGTGCACCCGCGAGCAACAGAACGCGCCGAACGCGCGAGCCGTTGCGCTCAGCCGGCCGAGGAGCGCTCGGCAGCGCGGAGGCGCGCGGCGAGCGCTCGCAACAGCTCGTGTGCAAGCCCGGGCTCGCTGCGCACGAGCTTTCCGAACGCGCTGCGACTGATCGTCAACGCGAGCACGTCGCCGTCGGCGACGACGTCGGCCGAGCGAGGGGAGTCGTCGAGCAGAGCCATCTCGCCAAAGAAGTCACCGGCCCCGAGCCGGCGCGGACGGCCCTTCGACGGTGTCACGCGCGCAGCGCCGTCGATCAGCACGTAGAACGACGTGCCGGCGTCGCCGGCACGCACGATCGCGGTGCCGGACGCGAACCGGCGAGTCCGGCCGACCGAAGCGACCCTCTTGAGGTGGCGCCGTGAGAGGTTCCGGAAAAGCGGTACCTCGGCGAGCACCGGAAGCCAGTCGCGATTCATCCGACCACGATCGCTCGGCGTCGAGAGGACAGCTCGGGCGGCAGGGCCGGCGGCCATCTGACTCATGGGCCGACCCTACCGTGCGTCACACCGCTTGTACATCGTCCGCCGTGAGTTGGTGCCCGTAAGCGCCGCGGCCGGTGAGGACGGCCGCACCGCACTGGGCGCCGAGCGTGACGGCCTCGTCCACCGCCTTCCCCAGCGCGAGCCCGTATGTGAGCCCGGCGGCGAAGCAGTCGCCGCAGCCGTAGGCGTCGGATACCGGCCCCGGTAGAGGCGCTGCACGGAAGGGGCCCCCGGGGCGAATCCAGCCGCCGAGGGCGCCGGCCGTCGTGACGACGATCTGTGGCTCCGGCTCGAGCTCGCCCGACTCGAACCGCTCCGCCGCGTCCTCGCCACTGCCGACGAGCACGTCCACCTGGACGGCCGCGCGGCGCAGCGTCACGAGCTCGCGGGCAGTGGCAACAAGCGCCTTGCAGCGGCGGGCGGCGCGCAGAGCGGCGACGTCCCCGCTCACGAAGTAGACGGCATCGCAGCGGGCGAGCTGCTCCCACGGGAGCGAGCCGTCCTCGCCGGAGGGAAGTAGCTTGTCGCCGAGGACGGTGATGGTGCGCTCGCCGCCCTCGTCGACGTGCGTGAGCGCCCGGCGCTGGGCTCCACGCGCAGCGCCGGTGTGGACCGTGACGCCGTGGGCCTCGAGCTCCTCGCGCGACCGCCGGCCGAGCTCGTCGTCCGCGAGCGCAGTGAAGAGGAGGCACGAGCCGGTGAGGTTGGCGAGCTGGACGGCCGCTACGGCACCGCCGCCCGCCGGCTCCTCCCACGTCTCGAGCGCGTGCACGATCTCGCCCGGCTCGGGGGCGTGCTCGACGCGGGCGAACTCAACCCACTCGACATGGCCGACAACCGCGAGGTTCACAACCTCACATCTTGAAGCGGGAGTACGTTTCAATGCTCGATGGCCTGCGCCGGCGTCCCTCCCTTCGAGCGGTTCTACGAGTCCCACAAGGGCGAGGTACTGGCGTTCCTGCGCCGGCGGACGGGCCGCGACCGGGCCGACGACCTCTTCCAGGAGACGTTCCTGCGCGCGCTGCGCGCCTACGAGCGGCTCGAGCACGGCGAGCACCTGCGCGCCTGGGTGCTGACGATCGCCTCGAACGCGGTCGTCGACGCGGCCCGGCGGGAACGACCCACGGCGGAGCTTGCAGTCGAGCCCGCGGGCGAGGACGAGCGTCCGGCCCTCGAGGAGCTCGCACAGCTGACGGACGGACTGCCGCCGAAAGAGCGCGCAGCCGTCGTATTGCGCTACGGCTACGACCTCGACTACGAGGAGATCGGCGCCGCCCTGGGCTCGAACGAGCAGGCGGCGCGACAGGCGGCCTCCGCCGGCGTGCGGCGGCTGCGGAAGGAGAAGGAGCAGCGATGACTGAAGTCCCGACCGTTCTCGACGAGCGCTTCCGTGCCGCGGCGGCCGCGTCGGGCGTCCTCGACGTCGCGTACGACGTCCTCGATGACACGCCGGTGGGCTCGCTGCTCGTCGGCGTCAGCGAGCACGGCCTCTGCCGTGTCGGCTTCGACCCGGAGCCGCAGGCGGAGCTGGAGCGGCTCGCGCGGGACTTCGGCCCGCGTGTCCTGCGCACTCCGAGCGCGCTCGACCGCGTGCGCCGGGAGCTCGACGAGTACTTCGCCGGCCGCCGCCGCGCCTTCGACCTGGAGCTCGACCTGCGCGCGGCGCCGGAGTTCCACCGGCGCGTCCTCGCCGAGCTGAGCCGGGTCGAGTACGGACACACGACCACGTACGGCACGCTGGCCGCCCAGGTCGGCGCGCCGCGGGCCGCTCGCGCTGTCGGCACCGTCATGAACCGAAACCCGGTTCCGATCGTCCTCCCCTGTCACCGTGTCGTCGGAGCGAGCGGCAGCCTCACCGGCTACGGCGGCGGCCTCGACCGGAAGGAATGGTTGCTTCGGTTGGAAGGGGCGCTGCTCTAGGGCAGGCGGGGATCCCGGTGATCGTGGAGCTCACGGGGCACATGCCGCAGCTTGTAGCCCACGCCCCACACGCTGACGACAACGGCTCACGGCCCACCGTTGCGCGGAATCCGTACCCAAAACGTACCCAAACACTCTAGGTATCTCCTGAGCCGAATAGGTCTTGGTGCATGAAGAGATGGGCCGAATGGCCCTGCACGGTGGGTCCGGGGCTTTGTAACGATGGCTACGTCGAGTCTGCGGCCAGAGGGGTTTCGGTGAGGCGTTTGCATGAGGGGCGTTCGATTGATGCCTGCTTGCTGCGGATTGTTGGGACGAAGCCAGAAGCAGAAAGGACGATCCGGATGCGCAAGCTCATAATGCTTTTCGCAGTTTCACTTGCAGCACTCGTCGGCGCCTCCGCCGCTGGCGCGAACAACTTCCCGATCTTCAAGTGTCCCTACACGAGCACGGCTGGCGGGCACAACAGCTTCGCGGGCAGTCCGATCTTCATCGGCGGTGCGAACAACAGCCAGCAGCAGCCGCTCATCCTGCACTTCGGCTGGCTCGCCAACAAGCAGCAGCAGGTTCAGCAGTTCCTCAACGTCCAGTCGATGCCCAACGACGCAAGGATCACCCAAACGGATTCGCTCGGAAATCCGGTCGCAACCGTCTGGGACTTTCCCTCGTGGCTCCAAAGCGGCGGGATCTGGGACCCCATCGTTCCGGCTACCGGCACTTTCAACGGGGCAACCTTCAACGGCTTCTCGACCGTGTGGAAGAACACGGACGCTGATCCCAGCAACCCCATTCCGACTCTGAGCCCCGGCACCTATTCGCTCTCGTTCGGCATCTATATCGCCCAGGGAGTGAACGACGGCAATGGCGGGGCTGGCAAGGGCTTTGTCTACCAGACTCTGAACTGCCCCTTCACCGTCCAGTCCTAGGGTGAGGGGCTGCGCAGCCCGTGGCGATCAGCCGCCACGGGCTGCCCCCTTCCTCAACAGGAACGACCCCGTTCAGCGGACGGTCACGTGCCGGAGCTTGTAGCCGACGCCCCACACATTCACGATCCATCCGGCCAGCCCGGCAGCCGCAAGCTTCCGCCGCACGCGGGAGGCGTGCGATTCGAGCGTCCGCGTCGGGACGTATGTGCGGAAACCCCACACGTCGCGGAGCAGCTGCTCGCGAGTGAAGACCCGGTCCGGTGATGACGCGAGCTTCACGAGCAGCGCGAACTCCTTCGCCGACAGCTCCACCTCCTGCCCGAGCACCGAGACCCGGCGCGCCGCGCGGTCGATCGAGAGCGGGCCGACTTCTGTGACCTCGACACGGGGCGGGCAGCGCCGCAGGAGCGCCTGGATCCGCGCGAGCAGCTCCTCGTAGACGAACGGGCGCGGAAGACAGTCGTCGGCGCGGGCCAGCGCGCGAACGCGGGCCGCCGGATCCGCGCCGCCGAGCACGATCACCGGGCAGTCGGGCACGACTCCGCGGTCGAGCGCCTCGGCGTCCCCGAGCACGAGGAGGTCGGGCGCCGCGCGCGGCAGCTGCTCGGCGCGCTCGCACGAGACGACGTCGAAGCCGTCGTTGCGGAGCTGTCGCTCGAGAAACCCCCGGACGGCCGGTTCGGGCTCGGCGAGGAGAAGCGCGGTCATGAGCCCGAGGCTAGGCGCCACGCACCGGCTCCGCCAGTGTCCTTTCGCGCAAAAAGGCAGACGACGCCGCAGCCAAGCCGAACCACATGGTTACGCGGTGCGTGCCCGGCGTCTAGGCCGTAAGTGCCGTGCCCGTGGTGTCTGGGTGGTGTCTAGGAATGTCGCCACGGACGGCAACGCCGCCGTTGATCGTAACGCTCTACTCGCGCCGGCCGCCAACATCAAGCTGCGGTAAAGCCCGCATGTTTGGGCGAGAGTTCGCTGTACGATGGAGTCAGCGGGTTGGCTCTAGCTGTTGTGGCGC
>DASYOZ010000224.1:0-10087 GCA_036007185.1 Gaiellaceae bacterium
CACGAGCCAGCAGTCGAATGGCCCCGGCACCGCGCCGAGCGACTTCTGCAGGAAGCGCAAGCGCTCCGCCACGGTCGGGTCGTTCGTCGCCGCGAACCCGCCGACGACGTCGGAGTGGCCGCCGAGGTACTTCGTCGTCGAATGGACGACGACGTCGGCGCCGAGGTCAAGCGGCCGCTGCAGGTAGGGCGTCGCAAACGTGTTGTCGACGACGAGGAGCGCGCCCGCGGCATGCGTGGCCTCCGCCGCGGCGCGGATGTCCACGACGTTGAGCATCGGATTGGACGGCGTCTCGATCCACACCATGCGCGTCGAGTCGTCGAGGTGGCCGGCGAGATTGGCGAACTCCTCCGCCGGCAGGTAGTCGAAGCGGTAGCCCTTCGGCTCGTAGACCTGGGATGTCATCCGGTAGACGCCGCCGTAGACGTCCGCGATGAGGATGACGCGGTCGCCCGGGTTCAGAAGGTGCATCAGCGTCGTCGTCGCGCCGAGCCCGGAGGAGTA
Organism: Gaiellaceae bacterium; assembly: GCA_036007185.1. Taxonomy (GTDB): domain Bacteria; phylum Actinomycetota; class Thermoleophilia; order Gaiellales; family Gaiellaceae; genus Palsa-739. The sequence goes on from DASYOZ010000224.1 coordinate 505, forward strand.
CGCGACGCCGTGCTCGGCCGACTCGAGCGAGGCGAGCGCCGTCTCGAGCGCGTGCCGGGTCGGGTTCGCGACGCGCGAGTAGTCGTAGCCCTTGTGCTCGCCGACGGCGTCCTGCACGTACGTCGCCGTCTGGTAGATCGGCGTGATGATCGCGCCGGTCGCGGGGTCCGGCTCCTGCCCGACGTGGATCGCGCGCGTCTCGAAGTCCACCCTGCGATTGTAGGCTCGCGCGGGTGGACGAACGGGAACGAGAGCGGATCGTCGCGCGCTGCGAGCGCTTCGTCACCGCATGGACGGCTCCTCACGATCCGGCAGATACGTTTCGTGCGCTTGCAGAGCGTGCCGGTTCGCGCATGGACGTCTACGGGGGCGGCGACAGCGTCAAACGCCTCGAGTCACGTCTGGCCCGGCTGCTCGGGAAGGAAGCTGCCGCGCTCTTTCCCAGCGGCACGATGGCTCAACAGGTTGCGCTGCGGATCTGGTGCGACCGAAGCGGCCGGTCGACGGTCGGCTTCCATCCGCAGTGCCACCTCGACGTGCACGAGGAGCGCGGCTACGAGCACCTCCACGGGTTGCACGCATGCCCGATCGGCAACCGCGACCGGCTCCTTGCGCGCGCCGATCTCGACGAGGTGAACGAGCCGCTCGGCGCACTGCTGCTCGAGCTTCCGCAACGCGATCTCGGTGGGCGGTTGCCGGCGTGGCGCGAGCTACGCGCGCAGACGACGTGGGCGCGCAAGCACGGTGTCGCATTGCACCTCGACGGAGCTCGGCTCTGGCAGTGCGGGCCGTTCTACCGTCGGCCGTTGCGTGAGATCGCGGCGCTGTTCGACACCGTGTACGTCTCGCTCTACAAGGATCTGGGCGGGCTCGGCGGCTGCGTCCTCGCCGGGCCGGAGGACGTGATCGCGGAGGCGCGCATCTGGCGGGTTCGGCACGGCGGCAGGCTCTCGACGTACGAGCCGATGGCGCTCTCGGCGGAACGCGGCCTCGACGAGCGGCTGCCGCGCATGCCGTCATTCGTGCGCAAGGCGCGCGAGATCGGGGTAGCGCTCGCTCGCGTCGACGGGGTCGATGTCGTTCCCGATCCCCCGCAGGTGGCGATGCTGCACATCCATGTCTGCGGCGAGCTCGAGCGGCTGCGCGACACTCTCTACGAGATAGCGAGGGAGCGGCGCACGCTGATCGCCGGCTACTTCGCGCCCACCTCGGTGGCTCGCGTGCAGATGACCGAGGTCGCCATCGGGCCGCCGTCACTCGACGTGCCGACCGGCGAAATCGCGGAGTTGTACGCGGAGCTCGTCAGCCGGGCGGCGAAGAGCCGTCGAAGGTCGCGAGACCGTGCAAAAGGGACGCCGGCGAAACGGGCCGCACGCCGTCCGCTCACCTGACGCCGTTGAAGCTACCCCTCGATCCGCTCGGCGCCGAGGAAGGCGGCGAGACTGGCGAGCGGCTCCTCGAGATCGACCGGCTTCTCGCACTTCTGCCACCACAGCCCCTTCACGCGCAGCACCTTCTCGCGCCGGTCGAAGACGGGCTCGATCCGGCCGACGAGCCGGTCGCCGCTGAGGATGGGCAGGACGTAGTAGCCGTACTCGCGCTTCGCAGCCGGGACGTACATCTCCAGCCGGTAGCGGAAGCCCCAGAGCGCCTCCGCGCGGTCGCGGTCGTGAACGAGCCGGTCGAACGGCGAGAGGAAGGTGAGGCGCTCGGGAACGGGCTTGTCCTCCGCCTCCGGGTGCGGGAGGAGCCGGCCGCGCTCGAGCTTGACGCCGAGCGCGCGGAAGCGCTTCTCCGCCGACAGCCGCCGCGCTTTCGCGAGCGGCAGCGTCTCGGTCTCGGGGTACCAACGGTCGGCGAGATCCCAGACACGCTGCTTGCCCCGCCGGCCGACGACGGCCACGTCGCCGCGCGCGGCCATGATCTCGAGCATGAGGCCCATCTTCCGCTGACCCCACCAGCGGTGATCCTCGCGTCGGTGACCAGGCGCGTCCTCGATCTCGCGCGAGAGGAGAGGCCCGCGCTCACGCAGCTCCTTCAGGACGTAGCGGCGGAAGGCCGCATGTTCTTTCAAGTAGGCGATCATGCGGCGGTCATGAGGCCGGTCGCGGCGGCGCATGAACGCCTTGAGGATCGGCAGGTCTTCGATCGGGTAGAGGAAGGCGTCCCATTCGACGAGTTGCCGCTCCTCCCAAAGCAGCCTGTCGAGCTCGGCCGGGTCGAACGGCCCCATTCGACTCCAGAGGACGAGGTGCTGCGGCGCCGCGACGACGGAGATCGGGTCGAGCTGGAGGAAGCCGAGCCAGCGAACTGTCTCGAGGACACCGCGCGGGCGGCCGTCGAGCCCCTGAGCGTGAACGGCGATCCGGCGCGCCTGCTCGACCGGCAGCTCAGGCATGCCGCACCTCCTCGAGCCCGAGAACACGCGCGAGGCGTGTCGCCGCCCGCTCGAGCTTCGCGCCGGCGTTCCCACGCACACGCGGCTCCGGGTGGAAGCGGCGGACGTGCAGCACGCCCTCGACGCGGTCGGCCTTGAGGTCGGCTCGCCCGACGATGCGGTCGCCGGCGAGCAGCGGCAGGACGTAGTAGCCGTACGAGCGCTCGTGCTCGCGCTTGTATACCTCGATCACGTGGCGGAAGGCGAAGACGCGCTCGAGCAGCGGCCGGTCCCAGAGCAGATTGTCGAAAGGACAGACGAGGACGGGCGGCGCCGGGTCGCCGCCGAGCTCCGACTCGGCGTCGACGTAGAACGGTGGGCCGCCGTCGTCGGCGTGCACCTCGCGCAAGAGGCCCTCGTCGACGAGCGCGAGGACGTGATGGTGGAGGCGCGCGCGTCCACCCTTGAGCCGCCAGTGCTCGCGGATCGCGGGCTCGGTCAGCGCGCCGCGGGCGCGGACGGCGAGGAGGGCGAGCGTGCGGAGCGTCTCGTCCTCGTCCGGCGTTGGCGCGTCGAGGACCGCGCGTGGGATCACGCGCTCCGCGAGGTCGTACCGGCGCTGGAACGCCTCCCGGCCGGAAACGACGAGCACGCCGCGGTCCCACAGCGCTTCGAGCACCATCTTCGCCGGCTTCCAGTTCCACATGTCTGTGCCGTCGCCGCCGCCCTCGAAGTCACGTGAGCCGAGCGGCCCCTCCGAACGGATCCGTTCCAGCACGGGCTCGACGAGGTCCCCGTGCTCGAGCATCGCCTGCTCGTGGAAGCGCCAGTGTGCTCCGCCCTCCATCGTGCGGCGGCAGTGCGGCCAGAGCTCGATCGGGAGAAGGCAGGCCTCGTGTCCCCAGTACTCGAAGACACGGCCTGTGCCGAGTAGGCGCTGCATGTCCGCCTCCGTGTAGGCGCCGATGCGGCTGGTCAGCGTCAGGCGGTGCGCCCGGTCGACGGTCGAGATCGAGTCCAGCTGCACGGCGCCGAGCCGGCCGATCGCCGCCTCGACGTCCCCCGTCCGCGCGCGGCGGAAGCGCGGCGTGTACCCCTGTGTGGACACGATGAGCCGTCGGATCCCTGTGAGGCTGACGGTCGCAGTCGTCATGGTTCCTCTACCTACCAGCTAGCTGCGGCGTCGCGCCGTCCGAGTCGATAGCCTCCTGCCCGTGCCGCGCCCGAGACGCCGGAATCCGTGGAGCTCGACCGCCGAGGTTTTCCTCTGGGTGCTCTTCGCGCTCCTCCTCTTCCCGGTCGGCTTCGCCGGCTGGGCGGTCGGTCACTACACCTCGCTCGGGAAGCCGTCCGAGACCGTCGTGCACACGGTGACGGTCGGCTCGACGTCCGCCGGGACGACGACCTCCGCCGGGACGACGACCTCGTCCGGCACGACCACCTCGGGCGGCGGCGCCGGCGTGGCTGCGGGGAAGGCCGTCTTCGAGTCGAACGGCTGCGGCTCGTGCCACACGTTCAAGGCCGCCGGATCAACCGGCACCATCGGTCCGGATCTCGACTCGGCGCCGGCCACCGACGCGAAGAGCGACCACAACACGCCGCTACCGGTGTTCGTCAAGCAGTCGATCGTCAACCCGGACGCCTACATCGCCAAGGGCTACACAGCGAACATCATGCCCAAGACCTTCGGCTCCCAGCTGTCGTCGGCGCAGGTCAACAGCCTCGTCGCCTTCATCCTCTCTGGCACCAAGAGCTAACGCGGCTCAGGCGTAGAACGCCGTCCCAGGCGAGCGCCCGCCGTTGACCCTTCGTTTGGCAACGTGCCGATTCGTGCTGCTGGGAGGATGCGGCGAGACCTCTGCGCTAGCTATGTTCGGCGCATGAGGGCAGCAGAACTGAAGTGGCTCTTCCGTGTAGGGCTCGCCGCAACCTCGCTGTACGTGGTTGTGAAGAAACGGCCTCGGCGCTCCGCCTAGTCCGCTCCCGCCTCGCGAGTTGAGACGCCGCCGGGCAAGTCGGCGCTCAGGTTCAGGGGCAGGTTGGCTGCTCTTGGCGGGGTTCGCCGCTGAGGTGGCTCCAGAGGTTGGAGACGAGGCGGGAGATCTGTGGCCAGTGGGTGCTAGCGGCGAAGTTGAGGACGCCGGCGTCGAAGACGGTGGCGTGTCCACGCCGGTAGATGGTCATGTTGGCCGATTTGCCGGTTCCGAAGTCGTTACGGATGGCAGCGAGGACTTTGGTGTTTGGGGGCGAGGCGGCGTCGCGTTGGTCGATTTCGACTCCGTAGTGACCGAGGCGGCTGCCGGCGTGGAGGCCGGTGCCGGCGAACAGCCAGCGGGCGGCTTGTGTGGTGAGGACGTCGTAGGGGTGGTTGGGGAAGCGGGACTCGTTCCAGCCGACGTACTGGGCTCCGACGAGTGCGGCCTCGGGGCGGGCGAGGTCGCGCCAGCGGGTGCGGCCGGTCATCGTGTTGTCGGAGACGTCGACCTTGTAGAAGAAGTTGTTGGCGGAGAGGAAGGCGAGGTTGCCTCCCTGGTCGCGGTAGCGCTCGATCAGGTCGTAGACATGTGAGGTCACGTATTCCTCGTGTCCGGCGAAGACGATCAGGCGGTAGTGGCGCAGCGTTTGGGCGCGTGCGACGTGCTCGAGGTCGTCGTCGGAGACGAAGTCGGCTCGGAAGCAGCTGCGCCAGTACCAGCGCAGGAAGCCGAGGTCGAGGCGGAAGAACTGGTCCGGTAGCCCCTTGGGAACGGGCTGCCCGCGCACGTTGACGCCCGCGAACGGACGGGAAAGGTCAACGACGTGGACGGCCGGGTCGAGGTACCAGCTGTCGCGGTCCGTGACGTTATAGGCCTGCCAGGTGTTCGTCGGTTCAACCACCAGCACGCGGGCGCTACCGAACCTGCGTGGGCGGAGCACGAACGGCGCGTAGTCGCTGATCCCTGGCGCGCTGAGATGCGCGACGTAGACGCCGCTAGGCCAGTCCGAGCCGAGGCGAATATGCACCACCCACGACCGGCTGTCAGCCGGCCGGCGCACCTGAATCAGCTCCGTCACAGCCTGCCCGAAGGTCAACCGGTCACGGCCGCCGACGGGCACCGCCGCCGCTCCGACGCCGCCGGCGAGGAAGAGCCGCAGCGTCAGCCGCTGCACCGGCGACGAGTCGATGCGAAGCACGGCAACCTGACTCGGCCCGTAGCTACGCGCCTCGAACGCCGCCAGAAGCAGCTTCCTTCCGGCGACGGCGGCAGTCGTCTCAGCACAGATGAGAACGAGCGCCGCCACAAACAGGACGGCGGACGCGACCTGAACCCCTCGCAGCACCCCCATTTCCCCCGGATGCAACCGACGCCCGGGCATCCCGACATCTTTCAACAGCAACAGCCTACGGATCCCGCCTGAGCGCCTCCGCGACGTCTGATCTAGTCCCCGCCCGGGACGATGAGGACCTCGATGACGCGCTTGGTGGTGGGGTCGATCTGGAACCCAGTGAAGGGTCTGTTGACGTTCGCGGGCTCGTGCTGGCACTGGCGCGGAACGGGGTCCCCGAAGCACCTCACCCTGACATGGCGCCGTAGCTGCCGAAGAGAGGATCCGACGCCTACACCGGAGCGGGTCTTGTACCGCGCCGACCGCGTCACGACAAAGAACACGATCTGTCGCACGCCCTTAGGCGGACCGGGCGAATACACCACATAGAGCCCGACGTTCCGGTAGAAGCGGAACCGGTGGCCGTTGAGACGAACCGTCACGCCCGGTCCCAGAGCCTTCCTGACCTGCGCTTTCGGCTCGCCGATGGTCACCGGTCCGATGCGATGGTCGAGGGCGATTCCGGGCCGCACCGTTCCTGCCGCCGAGACGCCCACACACAACAGACCCGTGACGGCCGCGAGAAGTAGCAGAGTCCGCCGACAAGTCGCCATCGCGAACGAGCTTACGCCGTCTCGGATGCGAAAATGGGTCCGTGCGCGAAGCAGACCTCGAGGACTCCGGCTCAGGGCTCGCACCCATCACCGAGGGCTGGTTCGTCGTGAACGCGCGCGAGGCCGAGTGGTGGTTCACCGAGAGCAGGGGCGCCCGATGCAGCTTCGAGAACGAGTACGGGCGAGCACCGATCGAGTTCGAGCAGCTTGGCGTCAACGTCACCGTCCTGGAACCGGGCCAGAGCAGCCTCTACCACGCCGAGGCCGGCCAGGAGGCGTTCCTCGTCGTGTCGGGGGAGTGCACGCTTCTCGTCGAGGGGGAGGCGCGACGCCTCCGCGAGTGGGATTTCTTCCACTCTCCGCCCTGGACCGAACACGCTTTCGCGGGCGCGGGCGAGAGGCCTTGCGTGATCGTCATGGCCGGGGCGCGGTCGGGGCCGGGGGTGCGTTACCCCGCGTCGGAACTCGCGGCCCGGTACGGCGCGAGTGTCGAGGAGGAGACCACCGACTGGAGGCAGGCGTACGCGAACATCGACCTGTTCCGGCGAGAGCGGCCCGCGTGCTGGGCTCGTCTGCCCTGGGCGTAGCGTTACGTGACCTGTTGCACGAGGAGGAGCTTTCGCAGCGAGTCGATGCGGTGGTGCAGCTCCCGCCGCTCGGCTGAAACCCTCTGCTCGCGTGCACGCGTCGTCCCCGTCTCGAACCCGAAGTCGAGCTGGTGGTGCAGGCGGTCGCGCTCTTCCGACAGCCGCGCCTCTTCTGCTTCCAGGCGGGCTAGCTCCTCGCGGAGATCATCTTCTTCCACGGCGCAGGTATCGGCAGATTCGCCACTGGGCTGAACTCGCCTGGTGCGCGCTACTGCTCAGGCGAATCGGCCATCGTCAGGAACCGGACATCGCCGAAGCGATCGAACGTCCGCACGTGTGACGAGACGACCCGGAAGCCCGCGCGCTCGTAGACCCGCAGCGCCCGCTCGTTGAAGGCCGCCACGTGCAAGAAGACTCGCCTCGGCCCGTACTCGTCCCGCGCGAACGCGAGCCCCGCGCGGAAGAACTCCAGTCCGAGGCCATGACCTGTCAAATCGGGACGAAGACCGAGGCCGTAGTCCAGGTCCGGTGGGTTCGGCTCGAAGTAGTAGAAACCGATGAGATCGTCCGCCTCGTCCCGCGCCGCGTAGAACCGCTCCGGGTTCAGCACCGGGTCCACGTGGCCATCGTAGAAGTCGTAGGGCGGCGGGTACCGCCAGCTCGCGAGCTCTTCCTGCGTCTCCGTGGAGGCCGGCGCGATTCGGATCTCCACGCGCTCTACGCGCGCATGCCGCTGAGGACGTCGACGACGCGCTCCTCGGCGCCGTCGGCGTAGCTCACGCCGAGCTTCTCCTCGAGGATCGTCCGCAGCTCGCCCGTCTCCGCGAGCTCCTGCGTGATGTCGGCGCCGCCAACGAGCTCGCCCTTGACGAACAGTTGCGGGATCGTCGGCCAGCCCGAGAGCGCCGACAGCTCCGCCCGGATCGACGGATCGGGGAGGACGTCGACCGCCGTCACCGGAGCGCCGGCCGCCCGCAGCGCCTCGAGCGCGCGGCCCGAGTTGCCGCACATCACGAACTGCGGCGTGCCCTTCATGAACAGCGCAACTGGCTCGTTTTCGATCACGTCCTTGATCCGTTCGGAAACTTCGCTCACGTCGTCCCTTTCGTCTTGATCCTGAGCTCGTGGATGGTGCCGTCGCGGAGCGGCTCGGCGAGCGCGTCGTTGACGAGCCGGTGCTGCTCGAGCAGCGGTAGCCCGTCGAAGCCCCGAGTCGTGACGGTCACCTGGAAATGGTCGCCGCCGCCGGTGCGGTCCTCGACCTGCAGCTCGTTCGCGTCGGGAAACGCGTCGCGCAGCAGCGATTCGAGGCGGTCGACGGCCATGAGCGGAGGGTAGCCGCAGCCTCAGCGCCTGTGAGCGAGGAAGTCGAGCAGGTCGGAGCGCGTGAGCACGCCGACGGGCTTCCCTTCCCGCGCGACGACGACGGCGTTCATGCCGCCGGTCAGCGTCGCGAACACCTCCTCGAGCGTCGCCGAAGCCTCGACCGCGGCGAGCGGGGGCTGCATGGCAGCCGCCACGTCCTCGTGCACGGCGTCGGGATTGCCGAAGACGCGCTCGAGTAGCGCGCGATCCTGCAGCGAGCCGATCACGTCCGCCAGCGACTCGCACTGACCGTCCCGGACGACCGGCAGCTGCGAGATCCCGTACCGCTGCATCGTGTCGATCCCCTCGCCGACCTTCGCGTGGGCGGCGATCGTGACGAGCTCCGGCACCTCGCCGCCGTGCTTCGCGTGCAGCAGCTCGTCCACGGTCGGCAACGGCGCCTGGCGCTCGACGAAGCCGTGCTCGAGCATCCAGTTGTCGTCGTAGAACTTCGACATGTAGGACCGGCCCGAGTCCGGGATGATCGCGAGCACGGTCGCCTCCGCGGACAGCCGCTCCGCGACGCGGATCGCCGCCCACAGCGTCGACCCCGCCGAGCCGCCGGCGAGGATGCCCTCCTCCTCCGCGAGCCGCCGCGCCATGAGGAACGAGTCGCGGTCGGAGACCTGGATCCACTCGTCGACGACCGTCAGGTCGATCGTGTCCGGCCACATGTCCTTGCCGATCCCCTCGACGAGGTACGGGTGGAGCTCCGAGTCGTCCTTCGCCGTGTAGATCGACCCTTCTGGATCGACGCCGACGATCTTCACCTCGGGCTTCCGCTCGTGGAACCAGCGGCCGACCCCCGAGATCGTGCCGCCCGTGCCGACGGAGATGACGATCGCCTCGAGCTCGCCGCCGGTCTGCTCCCAGATCTCCGGCGCGGTGACGTCGAAGTGCGCCTGTGGATTCTCCATGTTCGAGTACTGATCCGGCTTGAAGCCGCCCGGGATCTCCTCGGCGAGCCGCGACGAGACGGAGTAGTACGACTCCGGCGAGTCGTGGTCAACGGCCGTGGGCGTGATCACGACCTCCGCGCCGTAGGCGCGCAGCATCGAGATCTTCTCCTGGCTCATCTTGTCGGGCATGACGAAGACGCAGCGGTAGCCCTTGAGCGCCGCGGCGATCGCGAGGCCGACGCCGGTGTTGCCGGAGGTCGGCTCGACGATCGTCCCGCCCGGCTTCAACTTCCTGTCGCGCTCGGCCTGCTCGATCATCGCGAGGCCGATCCGGTCCTTGACCGAGCCGCCGGGGTTGAGGTACTCGAGCTTGGCGAGGATCCGCGCGTGGCCGGCGGGGGAGAGCCTGTCGAGCCGGACGATGGGCGTGCCCCC
>DASYOZ010000225.1:0-1542 GCA_036007185.1 Gaiellaceae bacterium
AACGAGATCCCCGACCGCTACTTCGAGATGTACATCGCCGAGCAACAGATGGTCGCGACCGCGGTCGGCATGCAGGTGCTCGGCTGGCGCCCCTTCGCCTCGACCTTCGCCGCCTTCCTGTCGCGCGCGTACGACTTCATCCGCATGTCCGCGATCAGCCGCGCGAGCTACTGCCTATGCGGCTCGCACGCGGGCGTGTCGATCGGCGAGGACGGGCCGTCCCAGATGGCGCTCGAGGACATCGCCGCGATGCGTGCCGTGCACGGCTCGACGGTGCTGCATCCGTGCGACGGGAACCAGACGGCGAAGCTCGTGGAGAAGATGGCCGACACCGAGGGGATCGCGTACCTACGGACACTTCGCCCGGCGACTCCCGTCCTCTACGGGCCCGACGAGCAGTTCGAGATCGGCGGCTCGCGGACGGTCAGACAGGGCGAGGACGTCGCGATCGTCGGCGCGGGGATCACCGTCCACGAGGCGCTCAAGGCCGCGGACGCGCTCGCGCAGGAGGGGATCGACGCGCGCGTGATCGACGTCTACTCGATCAAGCCGCTCGACGCGGAGACGCTGCGCTCGCTCACGTGTCCGATCGTCACCGTCGAGGACCACTGGGCGGAGGGAGGGCTCGGCGAGGCCGTCCTGTCGGCGCTGGCCGACGCCGACGAGCGTCCGCCCGTCGTGCGGCTCGCGGTGCACGAGATGCCGCACTCGGGCAAGCCGGCCGAGCTGCTCGCCGAGGCAGGCATCGACGCCGAGGGCATCGCGGCTGCCGCGCGCAAGCTCGTGCGGGATCAGGTCAGCGCGTCGTAGAGCCGCTGCTGCTCTTCCCGCGCTGTGCGGTAGGCCTCCGCCCGCTCCGGGCGGGGCTCGACGACGCCGGCGATCGACGCTTGCCCGACCTCGTGCCCCAGGCGCTCGAGTGCGAGGACGGCCGCGCCGCGCAGCGACGCCTCCGGCACCCCCGAGACCGCGACCGGCCGGGCAAGCGCGTCGGCCATGATCTGGACCCAGTCGCGGTCGCGGAGCAGCGCGCCGCCCGTCGCGACAACCTCGCTTACGCCCGGCAGCAGGTCGGCGATCGCGGCGAAGCGAAACGCAACGCCCTCGTAGGCGGCCTGGCGGACGTCCAGCGGCGTCGTGGAGAAGGTGAGCCCGTGGATCGTGCCGCGCGCGTGCGCGTTCCAGCCGGTCGAGCGCTCGCCGCCGAGGAACGGGAGGAAAACGAGCCCGTGGTCGCGCGGGTCGCGGTCCGCGAGCGACCCCGACGTGTCGGCGAGCGTCCGCTCGAGCCAGTCGTAGAGGTTGCCGCCGTCCGAGAGCGCGCCGCCCTCGACGACATGACGCTCGTCGGCGAGGTAGAGGAAGAGTCCAGGCTTCGGCCGCGGCCGCTCGCTCTCGTAAAGGACACGGAACGCGCCCGACGTGCCGACCATGAGTGCGGCGCGGTCGCGACCCGTGCAGCCGGCGCCGGCGTTGGAGCACGCGGCGTCGACCCACACCGGCACGTCGGCGATCTGCGGTAACCGCTCGCGGTCGATCCCG
>DASYOZ010000226.1:0-3405 GCA_036007185.1 Gaiellaceae bacterium
TGAGGCGGCGACCGGGATCGGACGCCACATGAACGACACCGGCATGGCGATCCAGCGCGCGAGGGACAAGACCGAGGAGCTGCAGGCACGCGCCTCGGCGATCGACGAGCTCACGGCGAGCGGAGCGCTCGAGGACTTCACCGCCGGTGACCAGACCCAGCTCGACCGTGAGCTCGCGCAGATCTCCTCCTCCGGCCAGGTCGACGACGAGCTCGCGAAGCTCAAGGCCGAGGTCGGCTCCGGGCAGCCGCAGAAGGAGATCCCGGCCGGCGACGCCGAGCCCGCGCCCGAGGCGACAAGCGAGCAGCCGGCGGCACCCGCGGAACCGGCTCCAGAGCCGGCCGAAGAAGCCACCGAGTCCTGACCCGGTTCGGCGACATCCTCTTCGGCCGCAAGAAGCTGAAAGAGCCGGCGGCTGAGCGGCTTTTCGCGCTCTCGACCGCGGCGGTCACACTCGACACGGAGTGCTCACTGAAGCCCGCGGGCACCGGCGCGGCGATCTTCAAGCCGCTGTCGGCCGGCGAGTTCGGGCAGGCCGAGCGCGACATCGAGGAGCTGCTCCAGGGCATCGCCAAGGACGGCGGCTCCAAGCTCGACCGCAAGACCGACACGTTCGGCTTCGAGTGGATCATCGTCCGCGACTCCGACCTCGAGGACCAGGTAACCGGCGTCCATGCCGTCGCGTCGGAGCTCGAGGACCGCGGCTTCGGAGGGCAGCTCCTCGCCGCCGCGTTCCGCTTCGACGGCGGCACCCGGGGCGGCGAGCATCCCGTGTACTGGATCTACGGCTTCAAGACGGGGACGTGGTGGCCGTTCATCCCCACCGGCGAGAAGCAGGAGCGCGACAACGCGCGCGAGCTCGAGCTGAAGGCGAAGCTCGAGCAAGAGCTCCCCATCGAGCCCGACCTCAGCAAGTGGCTCGCGCTCTATGACTCTCCGATCTGACTGGCGCTAGATCGGAGATACCGAACTCCGCCGCCGGGAGGCGCGATCTCCCAGCGGCTCCGTGCTGTCTGGTTTTCGATCTAAGACGGGTGGCAGCCACCGTTACCGAAGGGTCAAAGGCGCCAGTCGGCTCCGCTTGATCAAGCCCATCGCCTCGTTACAAAGACGTGCAGTGGCTGCCACCGGCCTCTGCGTGCAGGCGCGCCGACCCTATGGAGCGAGACGGCGATGCGCGGGGACTGGCGGGGAACGCTAGCCGGCTACGAGACCGAGCGGCCCATCTCGCGGGCGATCTCGGCGAGAGCCGCGAGGCGCTTCTCCATCGGCGGATGGTCCATCATCCACTCGCTCATCTGCGACTTCCAGTTGGTGGGGACGATGAAGAACGCGTTCATGCCCTGCACCTCGCGCAGGTCTTGCTGCGGGATCTGCGTGATGCCGCTCGAGATCTTCTGGAGCGCGCTCATGAGGTTCTCGGGCGCGCCGGTGATGATCGCCGAGCCCCGGTCCGCCGCGTACTCGCGGTAGCGGGAGATCGTCCGGATCAGGATGAAGCTGATCGCGTAGACGACGACCGAGACGAGGAACACGATCAACCAGACCGGAACCTGGTTGTTGTTGTTGTTCCGGTTGCCGCCGCCGAAGCCGCCGAACATCCCGGCGTAGAGGCCGAAGCGGGTCAGCATCGCGGCGAGCATGGCAAAGAAGCTCGCCACGGTCATGACGAGCACGTCGCGGTTCGCAACGTGGGAGAGCTCGTGCGCGAGGACGCTCTCGACCTCCTGCGGCTCGAGCCGCCGCCAGAGCCCCGTCGTCACCGCGATCACCGCGTGCTTCGGGTTCCGGCCGGTCGCGAACGCGTTCGGGACGTCGCTGTCGACGACCGCGATACCCGGCTTCGGGAGGTCCGCCATGGCGCAGAGCCGCTCGACCATCGCGTGCAGCTCGGGCGCCTCCTCGGCAGAGACGACCTTCGCGCCGGAGGCGGCAAGCGCCAGCTTGGCGGAGGTGAAGTACTGGAAGAAGCCGAGCCCGATCACGATCAGGAGCATCGGCGCCAGACCGAAGTTGAAGACGCTGAAGAGAACGACCCCGAAAATGACGTAGAGCAGGCCCAGCAGCCCGCTCGTGAACACCATCCGCAGCGTGAGCCCTCTGTCGCGTCCAAACGATCTGCGCTTCATGCGGGAAATGGTACTCAGCAGGGGCAAGCCACCGGTTCCCTCGTCCCCGGTCTTAGCGGTTCATTAGAGTCCTGCGCGGTGCGTCGCCCTGCACTCATCGCCGCCGCCGCGCTCGGCGCCCTGGTGCTCGCAGGCTGCAACTCCGAGGGCGTCGCCACGCCTACACCGAAGACGGTCATCGGCACCGTCGCGGCCGGGCCGACGTTCCCGATCGTCCCCGCCTTCCACCTCAAGGGAGATCCGGCGAAAGGCAAGGCGGTGTACGCGAGCGCCGGCTGCGGCAGCTGCCACACGCTCGCCGCCGCACACTCGACCGGCACGATCGGGCCGAATCTCGACACGCTCAAGCCGGACTACCGCGCCGTCACCGCGCAGGTGACGAACGGCGGCGCCCAGATGCCGTCGTTCAAGAAGACGCTGAGCACGCAGCAGATCGCGGACGTCGCCGCCTACGTCGTCGACTCGACCGGCGGCAAGGCGCCGTAGCGGTCGAGCTCCCGCAGGCCTTCCCGCGGCCCGTCGCCGCCTTCGCGCTCGACCTCGACCGGACCCTGATCGCCGAGGACGGCGTGCTGCCGCTGCGCACGCAGGAAGCACTCGGGCGGACGCGCGCGGCGGGCGCACACGTCATCGTGGTCACCGGACGCATGTTCCGGGCGGTGCAGCCGTACCTCGAGCAGGCGGGCCTCGACGATCTCGTGGTCTGCTACCAGGGAGCGGTCGTCGCCGACCCGGTGAGCGGGGTTTTCCTCCTCCACGTCCCCATCCCGCTGGCGGAGGCCAGGGAAGCGATGGACGCCGTGATCGCTGCCGGCTTCCACCTCAACTGCTACGTCGACGACCTTCTCTATGTCGCCGAGGTGACGCCGGAGGCAAGACGCTACGCCGACTTCCAGCACCTCGACATCCACGCCGTCGGCGACCTCCGCGCCTGGCTCGACCATGACCCGACGAAGCTTGTCGCCGTCGGCGATCCAGACGCGCTCGACGCGCTCGAGGAGGAACTGAAGCCGCGCTTCGCGGGACGCCTCTTCATCTCCAAGTCACTGCCGTACTTCCTCGAGTTCGCGCATCCGGACGTGAGCAAGGGGAGCGGGCTCGAGTTCGTCGCCGGCCGGCTCGGTTTCCGGCCGGCGGAGACGGTCGCCTGCGGTGACGGGGAGAACGACCGCGAGCTGCTCGACTGGGCCGGCTTCGGCGTCGCGGTCGCGAACGCCCACGAGGACGTGCTCGCACGCGCCGATCTCGTCGTTCCCTCGGTGCAGGAGGAAGGAGT
>DASYOZ010000227.1:0-5473 GCA_036007185.1 Gaiellaceae bacterium
TTCGAGACGTGCAGCAGCCCGTCGGTTCCCTTCTTCAGCTCGACGAAGGCGCCGAACTGCGTCGTCTTGACGACCTTGCCCGTGAACGTATCGCCGACCTCGGGCTCCTTCGTGAGCGCCTCGATCGCGGCGACGGCCTCCTTCGCCTTCGTCCCCTCGGTCGCGTAGATGAGGATAGTGCCGTCCTCCTCGATGTCGATCTGGACCTCGTAGTCGGACTCGAGGCCGCGGATCGTCTCGCCGCCCTTGCCGATGACCATGCCGATCTTTTCCTGGTCGATCTTGATTGTCGTGATCCGCGGCGCGTTCTCCGAGAGCTCGGAGCGGGATTCCGGGATCACCTCGAGCATCTTCTCGAGGATGAACTCGCGCGCCCGCTTCGCCTGCTCGAGCGCGTCCCGCATGATCTGCTGGGTGACGCCGGTGATCTTGATGTCCATCTGGAGTGCGGTGATCCCGTTGCGCGAGCCGGCGACCTTGAAGTCCATGTCGCCGAGATGGTCTTCCGCACCCTGGATGTCCGTGAGGATGACGTAGTCGTCGCCCTCCTTGACCAGGCCCATCGCGATGCCGGAGACCGGTGCCTTGATCGGCACGCCCGCGTCCATGAGCGAGAGGGTCGAGCCGCAGACCGAGCCCATCGACGACGAGCCGTTCGACTCGAGCGTCTCCGAGACGATCCGGATCGTGTACGGGAACTCGTCGGGGGTCGGGATGACCGCCTCGAGCGCCCGCTGCGCGAGCGCACCGTGGCCGATGTCACGCCGCTTCGGCCCGCGCATGAAGCCCGTCTCCCCGACCGAGTAGGGCGGGAAGTTGTAGTGGTGCATGTAGCGGCGCTCTTCCTCGAGCGAGAGGTCGTCGATCCGCTGCCCCTCCTTCGCGGTGCCTAGTGTGAGCGAGGAGAGGATCTGCGTCTGGCCGCGCGTGAACAGGCCGGAGCCGTGCGTACGGGGGTTGACGCGGACCTCGACCTCGATCGGCCGGATCTCCTCGGCTCCACGCCCGTCAGGGCGCCGCTTGTCGACGGCGATCTTCTGCCGAACGAGGTCCTTGTAGATCGACTCGGACGCCTTCTTGACGTATGAGCGTGTCTGCGAGTCCTTCGCCGCCGGCAGCGCTTCGCCGGCCTCGGGATCGGCCGAGGCGCCCCCGGCCGGGAACGGCAGCTCGACGTCCTCGATGATCCTGTCGAAGAGAAGCTGCCGCTTCGCGGAGCGGAGCGCCTTCGAGTCCTGCTCCGCGTCGGTGAGCGCCCTCAGCTCGTCGCCGAACTGCTCGCGCACCGGCCCTTCGACGGCGACGGACCGCTGCTTCTCGAGCAGCGAGGCGAGCGCCGACTTGGCCTGCACCTGGCGCTGGATGTCGTCGTCCGTCGAGTCCATCGTGATCGTCGGCGCGAGCTCGGAGAGGAGCTCGTCCACGACCACGCCGGACTCACGGATGCCGGCCTGCTGGATGCGATCCCAGATCGTGTGCCCGTGGTCCCGCTCGATCTCTGCGACGAGCTCGAGGTCGAGCCACTTCGGCTTGCCCGCCTGGCGGCGCAGCTCCTCCTGCGCCTCGCACAGCTTCACGATCTCGGCGTGCGCGAGCTCGAGGGCCTCGAGGATCTTCTCCTCGGGCACCTCGTTCGCGCCCGCCTCGACCATCGTCAGGCCCTCCTTCGTGCCGACGACGATCAGGTCGAGCTCGGCGTCGTCCTCGGTCTCGCGCAGGCTCGGGTTGATCACGAGCTGCCCGTCGATCAGGCCGACACGCACTGCGCCCACCGGCCCGAGGAACGGCAGCGGCGAGAGCATCAGCGCCGCGGACGCACCGTTGATGCAGAGGATGTCGTGGGCCGTGACCATGTCCGCGCTGAGGACAGTGCAGATGACCTGCACCTCGTTGCGGTAGCCCTTCGGCCACAACGGCCGGATGGGCCGGTCGATCATCCGTGCGGTGAGGATGGCGCGCTCGGTCGGGCGCCCCTCCCGCTTGAAGAAGCCGCCCGGGATCTTGCCGGCGGCGTACATCCGCTCCTCGACGTCGACAGTGAGCGGGAAGAAGTCGGCGCCTTCGCGCGCCTCGGCGCGCCCCTGGGCCGTGGCGAGCACCATGGTGTCGCCTGCGCGGACGACGACTGCGCCGTCCGCCTGCTTCGCGAGGTGGCCGGTTTCGAGGCTGATCTCCTGGTTCCCGATCTGGACGGAGACCTGCGCCCGGCGCTCGGTCGCGATACTCATTCGATTGTCCTCCACTCTGCTTGTGGAGGGCGGGAGCTCGAGCCAACCCATCCCGTGCTCTTGGATTCGCTCGAACTTCCACCCTCCGTGTGCTTTGGGAGCTAGCGGCGCAGGCCGAGCTCCTTGATGAGGGCGCGATAGCCCTCGAGGTCGTGCTTCTGCAAGTAGTTCAAGAAGCGGCGGCGCCGCCCGACGAGCTTGAGCAGCCCGCGCCGCGAGTAATGGTCGTGCTTGTGGACGCGCAGATGCTCGGTCAGCTCGTTGATCCGCTGCGTCAGCATCGCGATCTGCACCTGTGGCGAGCCGGTGTCGGCCTCGCCGCGCCCGTGCTTCGCGATGATCTCCAGCTTCGCTTCCTTGGTCAGGGCCACGCCCTCTCCTTCCTGTCGCCTCCCGAGGCTCCGCCCGTGGCGCCAAGGAAACGCGTGGCGAGCCGGGCCTGGGTCGCGGGTAGGGTAGCGGAAGCGGCATGGCGAGCGCGATTCCGCATGAGCGGCTGGCCCAGATCGTGCGCGATGCGCGCACGCGCACCGGCGTCCCGGCGGTCGCCGCCGGGCTTCTTGTCGGCGAGCGGCTCGAGCTCACCGCGGACGGATCGGCCGAGGTCGAGACACCGTTCCGCATCGCCTCGATCACGAAGCTGTTCACCGCATCGCTCGCGGCGCTCACGCTCGACCTCGAGTCGCCGCTGAGAGACGGCGCGAGCGCCGCTCGGCTCCTCTCGCACACCGCTGATCTGTTGCCGAACGCGGCGGGCCTCCTCCCCGAGCCGTGCCGAGGGCTCTGGTCGTACTCGAATGCCGGCTATGTCTACGCCGGCAACGCGTGCGCGGCCGCGGTGGGCACGTCGTTCTCGGAGGCCGTGGGGGAGCGGCTGCTCGAGCCGTTGCAGCTGGACCGCACTGGTTTCGAGGAGCCGCCGGGAGCAGCACCGGGCCACATCCAGGACGGCGAGACGGGCCACCGTCCCACCGGCCCGGTCGAGTACCCGGCGTCGCGCCGGCCGTCCGGAGGGCTCTGGTCGACGGTCGGTGACCTCTTGCGGTTCGCGGCACACCAGCTCGGCGGGCCGGGCCCTCTCTCCGACGCACAGCTCCACGCGGTCCACGAACCGCGGGCCGAGGCGCTCGGCGGCCACTATTGCCTCGGCTGCTGGCGGCGTGAGCTGGGAGGCGGCCGGACCGCATTCGACCACGAGGGCTCAGTCGGCGGCTACCAGTCACTTCTCCTCCTCGTTCCCGGGGAAAAGACGGCGCTCGCCGTGCTCACGAACAGCTGGCGCGGCAGCGGCCTGATTCGCCGAGTCGTGCGCGATCTGGGGCTCGTGCCCGCGACCCCGGCCGATCGCGCCGTCGGTGAGCAGGTGCTGCCGGGCCGGTACGCGCTCGGCGACTCAGTCGCCGTCCTGTCCGAGCACAACGGCCGCTGGCGCGTCGCGGAGAGCGAGACCGATCCGCTGACCCGCACCCGGATCGCGCGCCCGGCGTATGCCGTCGACCCGCTCTGCGGCAGCGTCTACGGCTTCGGCGGCGGGCTGCTCATGAGCCACCGGCTCGACTTTCCGCGGGCGGGCATCGCGCGCGTCGGCTGGACCGCCCTGCCGGCCGTGGGCTCCTGAGGGCTGTCTCGGTTCAGTCTGGACGGACGGAGGTCCGCGTCTGCTCGACGTCGTCGCCGATCGCGGCCACGAGCTCCTCGAGCGAGTCGAAGCGCCGCTGCTCGCGGAGCGGGCTCCAGACCTCGACTACGAGCCGCTGGTCGTACAGGTCGCCGTCGAAGTCGAGCAGATGTGCCTCGACCCGTCGCTCGACGCCGTCGAAGTGCGGGTTCGTCCCGATCGACACGGCTGCACGCCGGTCGCGGGCCCAGCCGGCGTAGACGCCGTCGGGCGGGATGAGAAGGCCGTCCGGCACGTCGAGGTTCGCGGTCGGGAACCCGAGCTCACGGCCGCGTCCGTCGCCGCGGACGACGATTCCCTCGACCTCCGGAGGCCGGCCGAGGAGCTTCCCTGCCCGCTCGGTCTCGCCCGCGTGGACGAGCTCCCGCACCCGGCTCGACGAGACGTTCTCGACGAGCGGCACTCGCCGCACATCGAAACCGAGCCGCTCGAGCAGCCCGAGGTCCCCCTCGCGCCCGCGTCCGAAGCGGAACGTCTCGCCTGCGGCGACGATCTCGGCGCCGATCCCCCGCAGCATCCGCTCGGCGAACTCGTCGGCCGTGAGCGCCGCGAGCCGATCGTCGAAGCGGAGAACGAGCACGTCCTCGACTCCCGCGTCCTCGAGCAGCTCGAGCCGCCGCTCGAGTGTGGCGAGGAGCTCGACGCGTCCGCCGAGCACGGCCCGGGGATGCGGATCGAAGGTCACGATGCTCGTCCGCAGTCCGGCCTTCCGTGCCGCGTCGATCACGTGGACGTGTCCACGGTGGACGCCGTCGAAGGTGCCGACGGCGACGGCGCGCCGCGCGTCAGGCAAGTCCGCGGGATCGTGTGCGACGGTCACGCGCCTGGCGCTCGGGCGGCCTCGACCCGCTCCAGAACCTCGGCCTCCGGCAGCAGCCGCTCGGGCGCGAACGCCTCCGGGGCGACGGCGTCCTCGACCGAGAACGGCCCGACCTCGGTCCGGCGCAGCGTCGCGCAGTGCCCGCCGAGCGCGATCGCGAGCGACCGGATGTACGTCCCGGAGCTGACGTGGACGTCGAGCGTCACCCTCTCGCCCGTATACGCGATGACGTCGAGCGCGTGCACCGTCGACCGGCGTACCGGCATCTCCACCTCGACGCCGCGCCGCGCGAGCTTGTACGCGCGCTCCCCGCCGATCTTCACCGCCGAGGCGACCGGGATCGGCAGCTCGATCTCGCCCCGGAGGCGCTCGAGCCGTTCTGACAGCTCGCTCTCGCCGGGAGGCGCCTGGCGCTCGACGACCTGCCCTTCGGGATCCCCGGTCGACGTGCGACCTGTGAGATCGATCTCGGTCAGGTACCGCTTGTCCAGGCCTACGAGCCATGGAGCAAGCTTAGTTGCCCGCCCGGACAACAGGAGTAGGAGCCCCGTCGCGAACGGATCGAGCGTCCCTGCGTGACCCGTCCGCGCGCCGGTCACCCGGCGGATCTGCCCAACGCCCGCGAACGAGGACGGGCCGCTCGGCTTGTCGACGAGCGCTACGCCCGCAGGCTCAAGCGCGCGAGGCGGCACGCTGGGCGAGGAATCCGTCGCGGATCTGCTCGACGATCTCCGGAAGCGACAAATC
>DASYOZ010000228.1:0-4517 GCA_036007185.1 Gaiellaceae bacterium
CGCGACCCCGACCGCAGCGGTGACCGCGCTTTCGCTCATCCGAAGCCGTAGGTGCCGGGGACGCGCTCGGCCAGCAGGCGCACGAGCAGCGCCACCGGGAGCCCGACGACGTTGAGGTAGTCGCCCTCGATGCGCTCGACGAGGGCCGCACCCTGGCCCTGGATCGCGTAGCCGCCGGCGCGTCCCTCCCACTCGCCGGTCGCAACGTATCGGGCGAGGTCGCGCGGTGTCAGGCCGCGAAAGGTCACGCGTGTCACTTCGTGCCGCACCTCTTCCCACATCGGCGTGATCAGGGCGAGGCCGGACATCACTTCGTGCGTTCGGCCCGAGAGGCTCTCGAGCATCTCCTCGGCGTCCTCCGGGCCGACCGGCTTGCCGTAGACGCGGCCCTCGCGGACGACCTCGGTGTCGCAGCCGAGCACCGGCCGCCCGTCGGCGTCGGCCAGCACGGAGCGCGCCTTGCCGAGTGCATGCGCGACCGGATCGTCCTCCGTCTCCTCGTACTCGGGCGCGACGACGTCGAACGGGACGCGGAGCTGCTCGAGGATCTCGCGCCGCCGCGGCGACGTCGAGGCTAGGAGGAGGGGCGGTGCAGGCGCGCTCGCCATATCTCCTCTGCCGGCCACTTCCGCGCCCAGTCAGCGGTCACGTACCCGTAGTGCTCGTGGGTCGCGGCGCCGGCCGGTGCCTGGATCTCGATCAGGTCGAGGATCTCGAAGCCGTTCGCGCGCAGAAGCCGGATCCACTCGCCGTGCGGGAGGTGGTACTCGACGCCGCTCTCCGGCCACTGGAAGCGGAACATCCCGAACTGCGGCCGTTGCAGCGTCTCGACGGCGGCCACGTCCTCGTCGGGCGAGCAGAGGATGGCGAGCGTCGAGTTGCGGAGGAAGACGAGCTCGCCACCGGGCCGGAGCAGCCGCGCCGCCTCGGGGATCCAGCGGTACGGGTCGGCCCAGATCGAGGCGCCGTACTCGGAGACCGCCACGTCGAACGAGCTGTCCGGGAGCGGCACCTCCTCGGCGAACGCCTCCACGAGCTCGAGCCCGAGGCCGAAGTGCTCGTTGCAGCGGCGAGCAGTCGCGAGCTGCGCCGGAGTCGGATCGACTCCGACGACGCGGGCCGCACCGGCCCGCTTCAGCCAGGCTCCGAAATATGCGGTGCCGCAGCCGAGCTCGACGACATCCTTGCCGGCCACGTCCGGCAAGGCGCGCAGCTCCGACTCCGGGACGTGCCATACACCCCAGTTGATCTCTTCCTGCCAGGCCTGCTCGGCGCGCCCGTCGGTGTACTCCGCGTTGGCGCGCGTCCAGGCCTCGATGTTCGGGTTAGCCACCGAACCAGAGCGCGATCTCGCGCTCCGCCGACTCCCGCGAGTCGGAGCCGTGCACGAGGTTGTCGGGCATCGAGGAGGCGAGATCGCCCCGGATCGTCCCCGGCGCGGCTTTCGCCGGATCCGTGGCGCCGATCGTCGCCCGAAGCGTCGCGATCGCCTCTTCTCCCTCCACTACGAGCGCCCACGTCGGGCCCGAGGTGATGAACTCCACGAGCTCGCCGAAGAACGGCTTCTCGCGATGCTCGGCGTAGTGCTCCTCCCCGAGGTCGCGGCCGGCGGTGACGAGCTTCGCCTCGCGAATCTCGAACCCGCGCGCCTCGATCCGCCCGAGGATCTCCCCGGCGAGACGGCGCTGCACGGCGTCCGGCTTGATGAGGATGAGGCTGCGCTCCACGGCCACGCGCTCAGCGCCTGCTGCCGCGCGGCGCCCGGCGCGTCCCGAGCGCCGGCGGTGTTCCCGGCGCCGCGGGCTCGATCGCCATCTCGCAGTACGGGCAGATCTGCCAGATCGGCTCGAGCGGGGCGCCGCAGCTCGCGCACGCCTGCTTGAGCTTCGTCGTGCAGACGGGGCAGACGAGATAGCCCGAGTCGACCTCGGCGTGGCAGACGGGGCAGCGAAGGTCGCCGGCCGAGATTCTTTCCTCGATCGCCTTGATCTCGAGCTCCCGTTCGCGCACGTCCTCGAGGTACTCGGGCGGCCGGAAGAGCATGTAGACGAACGGCCCGACGAACGGGATGGCGAGAGCGAGGAGCACCGAGAGCCCGATCAACAACGGGTCCTGCATCCGCCGCTTCGCGTCCTTGTACGTCCAGAAGCCGAGGCAGAGCCAGAGCACGAAGGCGAAGAAGGCAAGGCCGTTGAGGATGGCGTGAGAGGCGCCGGAGTTCAGGAAGCTCGCAACGGTCACAAGAGCATCCTGCCGATTAGCCAGCCGGCAGCGAAGGCGGTACCCACCACTATGACGAGGGCGGCGCTTGCGACGGCGAAGATCGAGAGTTTCTCGTAGCGGCTGTCGGGAGGGCTATGGGTCGCATGGCTCGCCACTGAGATCCGCCAGAAGGTACAGGGAGCCCGTGACGACCACAGCTCCGTCGGGGCCTGCGAGCTCGCGCCCACGGGCGCGGGCGGCGGCCGGCTCGGGCACCACCTCGACCCGGTCGAAATGCGCGGAGCCGAGTGCGGCGAGCTCGGCGGCGGGGAGCGCACGGCCGTTGCGGCTCTCCGTCGCGACGAGCGTCGGGCCGAGTACCGAGAGCGCCTCGAGCAGCATCCCGGGCCGCTTGTCGCGGAGGATCGAGCAGACGACGGTCCAGCCGCTGGGCGGCGCCGACGGGAGGCGCGGCAGCAGCCAGCCGATGCCCGCGAGGTTGTGGGCTCCGTCCCAGATCTCGAGCGGCCTCTCGCCGCGCCGTTCGAGCCGCCCCGGCAGCGCAACAGCGTCCGCGGCGTGGGGGTCGACGGACCGGTCGAGGAACGACTCCGCCGCGGCGACGGCGAGCGCGAGGTTGCTGCGACCGGTGACGACGACCGCTCCGGCGCCGTTCTCCTCCGCGAGCTCGCGCCACTCCGGCTCGCCGAGGACGACGATGCAGCCCGGCTGCACGACCGCGAGCTTCTCGGCGGCGATCGCCTCCCGCGTGTCGCCGAGTACCTCCATGTGGTCGAGCGCGACGCTCGTGAGGACGACGACGCGGGTGCGGAGGACGTTCGTCGCGTCGTGGCGTCCGCCGAGCCCCGCCTCGACGACCGCAACGTCGACCTCCACTTCCGCGAACGCGAGCAGCGCCGCGGCAGTGAGCGCCTCGAATTGGGTGGCCGAAAGGGACTCGACCGGTGGTCTGACCCCGGTCAGGGCGCGTTCGAGGTCGGATTCGGCTCCGTTGACCCGGATCCGCTCCTGCCATCGAACGACGTGAGGGGAGATGTACGCGCCCACCGACAGCCCCGCGTCGAGCAGCAGAGCCTCCGTCAGCCGGGTCGTCGTCGACTTGCCGTTCGTGCCGACGACATGGATCGCCGTGAACCGCTCCTGTGGATCGCCGAGCTCGCGCAGCAGCGCGCGCATCCGCTCCGTCCCGAAGCCGTCGTCCGGCCACGGGCTGAGCGACTCGATCCAGGCGGCGTTAGCCGCCGAGAGCCTCGAGCTCGGCACGGTATTGCTCGAGCTTCTGCCGCTCGCCCTGGACGACCTCCGGCGCCGCGTTCGTGACGAACTTCGCGTTCGCGAGCATCCGCTCGGCGCGCTCGATCTCCTTCCGCAGCCGCTCCCTCTCGCCCTCGAGGTCACCCTGCCCGTCCGCGGACGGGCGGACGACGGCCTCGAAGATCCGCAGCGAGTCGCCGCCGATCTCGATCCGGACGACGCTGCGCCGGTAGATCCGCGCCGCCGTCTGGGCCTCGTCGAGCGCGTGCAGGTCGGCCGCGAAAGCCGGCTGCGGCTCCGGCCAGGGCGCGACGATCAACCGGGTCTCGCGCGCCGGCAGGTTCGTCCAGATCTCCTCCGTCACGTGCGGCATCACCGGATGAAGCAGCTTGAGGAGCACCTCGAGCGCCGCGAGCGCCGTCGCGCGCACGTCCTCTTCCCCGAGCCGCGGCTTGATCGACTCGAGGTACCAGTCGCAGAAGTCGTCGAACGTGAGGTGATAGAGCCTCTCGACGGCGTGCGCGAAGTCGAAGCGGGCGAGGTCGGCCTCGAGGTCCGCGCGCGTGGCGTCGATGCGCGCGAGGATCCAGCGCTCCTCGACCGACGACGGCCTGGCCTCCGGCGTCGCGGCGCCCGCCATCAGCAGGAGCCGGCTCGCGTTCCAGAGCTTGTTCGCGAGCTTCCGTCCCTCCTCGATCGTGCCGAACGAGAAGCGCGGGTCCTGGCTCGAGGTCACCTTGAGCAGCCCGTACCGCGTCGCGTCGGTGCCATACGGCTCGAGCGCCTCCTCGGGGTCGATGCCGGTTCCGAGCGTCCGCGACATTCGCCGGCCGTCCGGGTTGAGGAGCGTCGAGTGGATGAGGACGTCCGCGAACGGCTCCTCACCCCTCAGCTCGAGGCCGGAGAAGATCATCCGCGCCACCCAGAGGAAGATGATGTCGCGCGCGGTCGTGAGCACGCTGCCCGGGTAGTAGCGGTCGAGCTCCACCGTCTCGTCCGGCCAGCCGAGCGTCGCGAACGGATAGAGCGCCGAGGAGAAC
>DASYOZ010000229.1:0-2640 GCA_036007185.1 Gaiellaceae bacterium
ATCACCGACTACTTCCTCGTCATCCCCGATGTCCCGTTGATGATCGTCGTCGCCGCGATCTGGGGGCCGAGCCTCTTCCACATCATCATCGTGATCGGGATCCTGCTCTGGACGAGTACGGCGCGCGTGATCCGGGCGCAGGTGAAGAGCGTGCGCGAGCGTGTGTACGTGAAGCGGGCGCGGGCACTTGGCGCGGGCCACACGAGGATCGTGGTGCGGCACGTGCTGCCGCAGGTCGCGCCGCTGCTGATCGCGAGCACCGTCCTGACCATCGCGGTCGCGATATTCGACGAGACCGCGCTGTCGTTCCTCGGTCTCGGCGATCCGAGCACAATCTCGCTCGGCCGGATCATCGAGAACGCATTCGAGCGGGCCGCGATCTCCACGGGGGCCTGGTGGGCGATCGTCCCGCCGGGCGTGCTGGTCGCGATGCTCATCCTCGCGTGCAGCCTCGTCGGCGGCTCCTTGGAGGACGCGCTCAACCCGCGGCTGCGCGTGGCACACCTGTCGGCGCGCACCTTCCGGCTGCGGCCACTCGTCGGTCGCGGAAAGGACGCGTTGTGACCGCGCCGCTCCTGCAGGTCGAGGACCTCCAGGTCTGGTTCGACCTCGAGGGCGGCGGCGAACTCCACGCCGTGCAGGGCGTGAACCTGTCGCTCGAGCCGGGCGAGCGCCTCGGGCTCGTCGGGGAGTCGGGCTGCGGGAAGACGACCACGGCGCTGGCGATCATGGGCCTGCTCCCACCGAACGCCAGCGTCTCGGGTCGCGTCCTGCTCGGAGAGGACGACATCCTCGCCGGCGGCGAGGAAGCGATGCGGCCGCACCGCTGGGTGGACATCGCGATCGTCTTTCAGGGGGCGATGAACGCGCTGAACCCCGTGCGCACGATCGGCCACCAGATCGTCGAGGCGCTCGAGCTTCACAAGCGCGGCAAGGGGGCAACCGCGCGCGCTCGGACAGGGGAACTGCTCGAGGCGGTCGGAATCCCAGCCGGCCGGGCCGGGCGCTACCCGCACGAGCTGTCGGGCGGTATGCGGCAGCGGGCGGCGATCGCGATGGCGCTCGCCTGCAACCCGAAGGTGCTGATCGCCGACGAGCCCACGACGGCGCTCGACGTGATGGTGCAGGCGCAGATCCTGGAGCTGCTCGACGGGCTCTGCCGGGACTTCGGCCTCGCGCTCATCCTCGTCACGCACGACCTCCCGGTAGTGGCCCAGCTCTGCAACAGCTGCGCCGTGATGTACGCCGGCGAGATCGTCGAGCGCGGCCCGCTCGAGGCCATCTACCACACGCCGGGACATCCGTACAGCCGGATGCTGTTCGCCGCGTCTCCGGATCTCGCCGGGCTCGACGAACCGGTGCTCTCGATCGCCGGCGCGCCGCCGCGACTCGACCGGTCGATCGACGGCTGTCCGTTCAGGCCGCGCTGCGACTCAGCCTTCGACGCCTGCGGAGTTCGACCGCGGCTCGAGCAGCTCGCGGAGGATCACGACGCCGCCTGCCACCTCAACTCGCGGGTGCCAGCGTGAGCGCGGAGCCGACGCTGCTCGAGGTCGAGGATCTCGTCGTCCGCTACCCGATCCACCGCGGCCTCGTCGGATCGGCCACGCGCCAGCCGCGTCGTAACGTGCACGCCGTCGAGGGCGTCTCACTGTCGCTGCAGCGGGGGGAGATGCTCGCCCTCGTCGGCGAGTCGGGCTGCGGCAAGACGACGACCGCCCAGGCGGTGCTGCGGCTTGTCGATCCGGTCTCCGGATCGATCCGCTTCGACGGTCGCAACCTCGTGCCGCTCGGTCCGCGCGAGCTGCGTCCGATCCGGCGCCGCATCCAGGTCGTCTACCAGGACCCGTACGAGTCGCTCGACCCGCGGTTCCGCGTCCGCGCGGCGGTCGAGGAGCCGCTCCTGATCCACCGTCTCGGCGGCTCGAAGTCGGAGCGAGCCGCGCGGGTTCGCGATGCTCTCGAGCGCGTCGAGCTCGCTCCACCCGAGCTCTACCTCGAGCGGTACCCGCACGAGCTCTCGGGCGGACAGCGCCAGCGGGTGGCCATCGCTGCGGCCCTCGTCCTCGAGCCGGACGTGCTCGTCGCCGACGAACCGGTCTCCATGCTCGACGTCTCCGTCCGCGCGGGTGTCCTCAACGTGCTCGACGGCCTTCGTCGCAACGGTCTCGCGATCCTGATGATCACGCACGACCTCTCCACAGCGGCCCGCTTTGCGCAGCGGATCGCGGTCATGTACCTGGGGCGCATCGTGGAGGAAGGGCCAGCGGCGGCGGTGGTGCGGAACCCGCAGCACCCGTACACGAAGGCGCTGCTCTCGGTCGTCCCGCGGCGCGACCCGCGCGACCGGCAGCGGCCGCAGATCCTGCAGGGCGAGACGCCGGACGCTGTAGCGATCCCGACCGGCTGCCGCTTCCATCCCCGCTGCCCGGTGGCGATCGAGCGTTGCGCGCGGGAGGATCCCCTCCTCGCGCGGCCGGCGTCAGCGGAGGAGGGCCACCGGGCCGCGTGCCTGCTCCTGCCTGCCGGGCCATGAGGGCGTGCAGGAGACTTGTGCTCGCAGTGGTGCTCTCGGCGGTGTTGGTGACTCCGGCCACTGGAGCGTCTGTCTCGTCTCGCCCGCGCACTGCCTACGCGGGC
>DASYOZ010000230.1:0-10321 GCA_036007185.1 Gaiellaceae bacterium
AAGCCGAATGCATTGCTCGGAGGTGGACGAAACCGCCACCGGCTCGGCGAATTTCTGGTCCCGACCGTTCCGCGTCGAGGGACTCGCTCAGGCGTCACTCCGGAACACTGGCCCAGGCGAGGTGACTGCCGCCTGGCGATACCGTTTTCGTGGAGAGAGCCGTGAGTCAGAACACCCATCCCAGTCCTTCGGCCACCGGCGAGCCGGTCTCGGTTCGGGCTCCGACCGCGCCGACACGCAGCGAAATCGAGGCACTCGCCGGGCTCTTCGACAAGTATCGCGTCCACTACGGCGAGGCTTCCGACTCCTCCCGGGCAATAGGTTGGCTGGAACAGAACCTCAGCACCCACCTACGCGCGTTCGTCGCCGAAGACAGCGGGAGGTTCGTCGGCTTCGCGATCACGATGGAAGTACCGGCATCCTTGCGGCTCGCCCACTTCTGGCAGATCAGGGACCTTTTCGTCCTACCGACGCACCGTCGTCGTGGAGTCGGTCGTGCCCTTCTCAGCTCCGTCCGAGCGGCTGCAATCGCGTCGGGCGCACTCCGCCTGGTCGTGCAGACCGAGGAAGACAACGACCCCGCTCTCCGTCTCTACACCGACAGCGGCTACGCCCTGATCCACGGCTATTGCTCACTGATGCTGCCGATTCGCCCGGAAACACGGGGAAGCTAGTCGGGCCTCCACGCGCCCTGGCTCAGGGGTCATTCCCGAACACCGCTTCGCGCCAGGTCGTTCGCGACGGTCGCCTTTGCGGCGACCGCGGCGTAGAGTCGGAGTCCCTAGAAAAAGGGAGGCAGCATGGCCGTTGGCATCCGCATCAAACTCGCAGGGATCACGCAGGAGCAGTTCGACAGTGTGCACGACCAGATCAACCCCGAGCGGACGCCACCGAAGGGTCTCCTCTTCCACGCATCCGGGCCAATCGACGGTGGCTGGGGGATCATCGACTTTTGGGAGTCGCGAGAGGATTTCGATGCGTTTGCGGCGCGGTTCCCGGAGGGGATGGCGGCGGCGGGTGTCGAGCCGGCAGGGCCACCCGACATCAAGGAGTTTCCGGTACAGGAAATGATCCACGCGTAGCAGCGACTTGGGCGGCGTCGACGGGACATCGCTCGACGACCTGAGCCGCCTCACCGCGCAGCTCGAAGGCGTTTCCGAGAGCCGTCGCGAGGGGCTGCTCGACTGGCGGTATCACGGGCGGCTCGTTGCGCGGCAGCTCGACGACAGCCACGTCGTCATCCGGGCGTCGTTCGACTTCCGGGACTTCCTGCTCCACTCGTTCCCCGAGACGTTCTCGGTGCCGGAGCGTTTCGCGAAGCACATGATGATCGTCGCCGATCTCGAGCACGGGAACCCAGATGCGGTGGAGGACGCGGTCATCGGCGCCTGGGAGCTGCAGTCCCGCAAGTGAGCTCCGACCAGCGGCGAGGCTACGCTCGCTGCCCGTGCCTCGGCTCGCCTCCGTCTATCCGATCGTCAGCGCCCGCTCGCTCGCGCGACTGTTTACGTACGAGATCGAGGACGAGGTGGGAAAGGGGGCCGTGCTCGCGATCCGCTTCGGCAACGCGCGGCGGCGCGGTGTCGTCGTCGATGCCGACGCCGAGGCGCCGCCCGACGTCGACCCCGTCGCGGCGGAGCGCGTGCTCGAGACGCTCCCGCCGGCGCTCGTCGACCTCGCCCTCTGGCTTGCCGACTACTACGGCTCGACGCCGGCCCGCGCGCTCGCGCTGATCGCGCCGGAACAGCGCGCGCGGCGCGGCGAGCGGCGTGAGGTGACTGCGTCCGCGGCCCTCGCGGCCGAGCCCGCGCCCGCCCGGCTCTCCGAGACGCAGGAGGTGGCGCTGCAGCGGATCGAGGAGCTCCTCGCCGCCGGCGGCGGCAACGTCCTGCTCGCCGGCGCGACGGGCAGCGGCAAGACCGAGGTCTACATCCGCGCCTGCGAGGCAGCAATCGCGGCGGGTCGCGGCGCGATCGTCCTCGTACCCGAGATCGCGCTGACGCCGCAGACACTCGGCCGTTTCCGTGCGCGCTTCGGCGACGGTGTCGCGCTGCTCCACTCCGGCCTGTCGGAGGCGGAGCGGCGGGACGAACGGGAACGGATCGTTGCCGGCGAGGCTCCCGTCGTGGTGGGTGCCCGCTCGGCGGTGTTCGCGCCACTCCCGTCGCTCGGGGTGATCTGCGTCGACGAGGAGCACGACGCCTCCTACAAGCAGGAGTCCGACCCGCGCTACGACGCCCGCACCGTCGCCGCCAAGCGGGCGGCTCTCGAGGGCGCGGTCGCGATCTTCGGCTCGGCGACACCGCGGCCCGAGTCCTGGCAGGCGCTCGAGCGGCTCGAGCTCGGCGGCCGAATCGCGGCGCCACTGCCTACCGTCCGCGTCGTCGACCTCCGCCGAGAGACCGGCTATCCGCTCTCCGCGCCGCTCCTCGCCGAGCTGGGCCGGCTCGCGGAGGGAGGCGGCAAGGCGATCCTCCTCCTCAACCGGCGCGGGGTCGCGCCCGCCCTCCACTGCCGCGCCTGCGGCGTCACCCGCCGCTGCCCGAACTGCGACGTCGCGTTCACGCTGCATGGAGACGGGTCGCTGCGCTGCCATCACTGCGACGCCCGCGAGCCCGCGGGGGAGACATGCCCGGCGTGCGGCTCGCCCGAGCTCGCGCGGATCGGCGCGGGAACGCAGCGGCTCGAGCGAGAGCTCGAGAAGCACGTCCCCGAGCTCGAGCGGATCCGGCTCGACGCGGACGCGGTCGCGAAGCCCGAGCAGCTGCGCGAGGCGCTCGAGCGCTTCGCCGGCGCCGACCGTGCCGTCCTTGTCGGGACTCAGATGGTGGCGAAAGGCCACCACTTCGCCGGAGTCGAGCTCGCGGCGGTCGTCGACGCCGACACCGGGCTCGGCCTGCCGGACTTCCGCGCCGAGGAGCGGACGTTCCAGCTCCTCACCCAGCTCGCGGGCCGCAGCGGCCGCGACGCGCCGGGACGGGTCCTCATCCAGACGTTCCAGCCCGAGTCGCGCGCAGTCGAGCACGCCGCGCGCCACGATGTCGCCGGCTTCCTCGCGGGCGAGCTCGAGCGCCGCCGCGCGCTCGGCTATCCGCCGTTCCGGCACCTCGTCCGCGTCCTCGTCTCGGGGCCGGAGCTCGCCGACGCGACCCGAGCGCTCGAGGAGCTGAAGGCGGGACTGGGGGAGTTCGAGCTGCTCGGCCCGGCGCCGCTCCTGAGGCTGCGCAGCCGCCACCGCGCACAGCTCGTCGGCAAGACGGACAGGCCACGCGCCCTCGCCTCGCGGGCGGCGGCCCTGCTCGCGGCGGCGGCGCCCGCGATGCGCCGCGCCGGCCTCACGGCGGTCGTCGACGTCGATCCCCAATCGGTCTGATTACCTACCGGCGTGCGCACGGGCGGCTGTCTCTGCGGCGCGATCCGCTACTCGGTCGAGGGCGAGCCTTTCCACGTCGGCCGCTGCCACTGCGCCGACTGCCGCAAGGAATCCGGGAGCACGTACACGATCTACGGCCAGTGGCCGCTCGAGGCCTTCTCGGTTGACGGTGAGTACGCCACCTACGAGGGGCGAAGCTTCTGTCCCCACTGCGGCTCGAGCCTCTTCACCCTCGACGAGGACGGCGCCGAGATCCGCCTCGGCTCGCTCGACGACGCGCCGTTCGAGCTTCGGCCCGAGGCCGAGGTCTGGATCAAGCGGCGCGAGCCGTGGCTCCATCCGGTCGAGGGCGCGTCGCAGCACCGCGAGAGCCGGCACTAGTCCGCGAGGCGCTGGAAGAGGAAGAAGTCGCGCCAGCCGTCGGCGATGCGGAGGTAGCTCCGCGCCAGCCCGATCCGCTCGAAGTCGTTCTTCTCGAGCACGCGCTGCGACGGGATGTTGTCGACGAGCGTCGCGGCCTCGATGCGGTGGAGGGCGAGGTCGCCGAACGCGTATGCCAGGATGTCGCCGACGGCGCCGGTGGCGAGGCCGAGGTCGTTGCGCGCGTGATCGACCCAGTAGCCGATGACGCCGCTCTGAAGGCTGTCCCGGACGATCCCGAAGAGGTTGATCGTCCCGGCGATCGCGTCGCCGTCGAGGATCGCGAACGGGTGCGTCTCGCCTGCGAGCTGCCGTTCGAGCCGCATGCGCTGGCCGTCGGCGGTGAAGAACTCGGGCGGCCGGACCGGCTCGAAGGGCGCGAGAAAGTCGCGGTTCGCACGGTAGAGCGCGGCGAGCTCCTCGCCGTCCTCCGGCCGCACCGGCCGGATCACGCCAGAGCCGCCTCGCGATCCGGCGGGAAGCGGTCGAGGATCCAACGAACGTCGAGCGGCTCGCGCACGTACGGCCGGCCGTTGATGCGGACGAAGTCGCGGGTGCGCGGATCCATCGCCAGCCGTGCCTCGGCCGGGAAGTTGCGGTTGTGGCGCTCGATCAGCTCGTTCACCTCGGCGAAGCTCCAAGTGCCGGCGAGCTCGCGCCAGGCGGCCGCGAATGCCGCCGGCTCCTCGACCTCCTCGGCGAGCGTCCGCCAGGCCTCCCCGAGCTGGCGCTCGTGCTGCTCGACGGCGTCCTCGATCGCGCGCAGCCGCCGCATCCAGATCGTCGGCCCGCCGAGCGCCCGCACCGCCGATTCGGGGTCGGGACGGAAGTTCCGCACCCGCTCCCGGAGCGGTCTCCCGCGCACCGGGCTCGACTCGAGATCCGCCTCGAGGGCCTCTCGTTCGTGCCGCTCCCGCGGCGTCTCGGGCCGTGTCGCACCCTGGCTCATGATCTCCCTCAACGTCCTGGGATCCACGTCTGCGAGGGTACAGTCCGGCTCCATGAACGTAGGCTCGACGGAGCTCATCAAGTAGCGGAAGCGCCGGCTTCGCCGGCGCTGGGAGCGGAAAATGGCGGAGATCGAGGGACAGGTCAAGGACGAGCAGCTCGACCCCGAGCAGGAAGCGCGGCGGCGGCTCGCACTCGCGCAGATCCGCCAGTACCCGGACGCGGCGCTGAAACTGGCCGCCCGCCCGGTGGAGGAGTTCGACGACGACCTGCGGCGGCTCGCGGATCGGATGAAGCAGCTCATGGTCGACGCCAACGGGATCGGGCTGGCGGCGACCCAGGTCGGCGTCCTGCAGCGCCTGTTCGTCTTCCAGGTCGCCGAGGACGAGATCGTCGTGCTCACAAACCCCGAGATCGTCGAGCGCGGCGAGGTGACGGCGGTGGAGGACGAGGGCTGCCTCTCGATCCAGGGCGTGCTCGTGCCGGTCGAGCGGCCCACGACGATCGCGATCGCGGGACAGGATGAGCACGGCGCCGAGGTCAGGTACGAGCTCGTCGAGCCGTATTCGCGCGTCGCCCAGCACGAGACCGACCACCTCGACGGCGTCCTGATCCTCGACCGGACGACGACAGAGGCGCGGCGCGAGGCGCTCGGGAGCCTGCGCCCGCGCATCGTCCTCGGCTAGGCCGCCGCGTGGCTCCGCGGCAGGTCGCCGTCGCCGCCACCGGGCCGTTCGGGGCCGACGTGCTCGAGCGGCTCGCCGCCGAGCACGAGGTCGTGCAGCTGCTGACGCGGCCGGACAAGCCGCGCGGGCGCGGCCGGCGCATCGCACCGCCGCCCGCGAAGGACGCGGCCGAGCGCCTCGGGATCCCGGTGGCGCAGCCGGCGCGGCTCGACGAATCCGTCCAGCTCGTCGCGGACACGGTCGTCGTCTGCGCCTACGGGCTTCTGATCCCTAACACGCTCCTCGAGCGTGCGCTGTGGCTCAACGTGCACCCGTCGCTGCTGCCGCGGTGGCGCGGCGCCGCCCCGGTCGAGCGCGCGCTGATGGCGGGTGACGACGAGACCGGCGTCACGATCCATCGCACCGTGGAGGCGCTCGATGCCGGGCCGGTCGCGGCGCGTCGGGCGTTCCCGATCGGGCCGGACGACGACGCCGGTGCGGTCTATGCGCTCGCGGCCGAGCTCGCCGCCGAGCTCCTGAGCGACGTGCTGGCGGAGGACGAGCCGCGTTTCGCGCCGCAGCCCGAGAACGGCGTGACGTACGCGGAGAAGATCCGCCCGGAGGACCGCGAGCTCGACCCCGACGCGCTGCCGCGGGAGCTCGTCAACCGCGTCCGAGCGCTCTCGCCGCACATCGGCGCGCGGCTCGGAGACCTGATCGTCTGGCGGGCGCGGGTCGGGAAGGACGGCTCGTTCGAGCCGGTCGAGGTGCAGCCCGCGGGCGGCCGCCGGATGGTCTACGACGCGTACCTGCGAGGCCGCAGATGACCTGGTGGCATGCCGTCGTCGAGTCGGAGCATGAGCTCATGAACCCGACGAGTGCGGACAAGATCCGGCTGCTTGGCGGGCGGCTCGGCCTCGGGCCCGGTTCGCACGTCCTCGACATCGCGTCCGGCCACAGCGGGCCGGCGCTCTTGCTTGGGCAGGAGTTCGGGTGCCGGGTCACCTGTGTCGAGCGCGCGCCGGAGTTCCTCGCCGCCGCGCGGCAACGCATCGGGGAGGCGGAGCTCGAAGATCGGATCGAGCTCGTCGAGGCCGACGCCGCAACGTTCGAGCTCGGCCACTACGACGCCGCGCTCTGCCTTGGTGCGACGTTCGTCTACGGCGGGCTGGTCCCCACGCTCGAGCGCCTCCGCGCGGCAGCGCCGCTCCTCGGGGTCGGCGAGCCGTACTGGCGCAGCTGGCCGCTGCCGCCCGAGCCCGAGTCGGCCGCAGACAGGCGGACCGCCGAAGAGGACTGGCTGCCACTGCAGGAGACCATCGACCGTGCGGAGTCAACCGGAGTTCGCCTCGTCTCGCTCATCGCGTCCTCCGAAGACGACTGGGACCGCTACGAGTCGCTCCACTGGCAGACGCTCGATCGCTGGCTCGCGGCGAATCCGGACCATCCGCAGGCGGAGGAGTTTCGCGCCCGCGGTGCCGCCGACCGCGACCGCTACCTGCGCTGGGAACGGGCCGTGATGGGGTGGGCGATCTTCGTCTGCCGCTCGTGATCAGCCCGGCCCGGCGGGCGGCGTACGAGGTGCTGCTCCGCGTGTTCGAGCACGACGCCTACGCGGATCGCGCGTTCCGCAGCGCCGCGGAAGGCCTCGACGAGCGCGAGCGGGCATTCGCGCAGCGGCTTGCATACGGCTCCGTGCAGCGCGTGCGGACGCTCGACCACGCGATCGAGACGCTCGGGCGGCGGCCGGTGCGGAAGCTCGACCCGCCGGTTCGCGCCGCGCTGCGGCTCGGCGCATACCAGCTCGGCTACACCGACACTGCGCAGCATGCGGCGGTCCACGAGTCGGTCGAGCTCGTCCGCCGGGCGCGGCTCGAGCGGGCGGTTCCGTTCACGAATGCCGTCATGCGGCGGCTCTCCGACGGGATCCGTCCGCTCCTCGAGTCGCTGCCGGACGGACCTTTGAAGGAGTCGTATCCCGACTGGATCCACGAGGTCTTCGTCAGGGTGCTCGGGGAGGACGGCGCGCTCGCTCTGATGAGCGCGATGAACGAGCCGCTAGAGACGGTCGTCCGTCTCGTGCGCGGCGAGCCTCCGACCGGGGCGCAGGAGACCGACGTGGCCGGCGCGTACCGCGTCGAGCGCGTCGACCAGGCGCTGGTGGCGGAGGGCAGGATCTGGCCGCAGAGCCGCGGCTCGCAGCTCGCCGGCCTCTGTGTGGGCTCACAAGGCGGCGAGCGCGTGCTTGACGTCTGTGCCGCGCCGGGGGGCAAGGCAGGGCAGCTCCACGGCGACGTGACCGCCGTCGACATCGACCCGGCCCGCGCTCGCGAGCTGCGCACGAACCTCACGGCAATGGGGCGCTCCGACGTCGCCGTGGTAGAGGCGGACGGCACGGCGTTGCCGGCGGAGCTCGACGGCTTCGACCGAGCCCTCGTGGACGCGCCGTGCTCGGGGCTCGGCGTGCTCGCTCAGCGTCCCGATCTCCGCTGGCGCGCGACACCGCTACCAGAGCTTCAGCTCACGCTGCTCCGCTCGGCCGCCGAGCGTGTCCGGCTGGGCGGCACCATCCTCTACTCCGTCTGCACCCTGAATCCGGACGAGTGTGAGGCAGTCGTCGACGCGAGCGGTCTGCGCGTCCTACCGCTTGGGGAGGATTGGCCCGAGTTCGCGCATCCGTCGCGGCCGGAGTTCCTGCTCACGCTCCCGCACGTCCACGGCACGAGCGGATTCTTCATCGCTCGTCTCGTACGATCGCCGGGATGAGCTGGCGCGACTGGGTGCGGAACGCGGAAGTCGAGCCGTCGCTCTATGCGGCGGACTTCGCGCGCCTGGGGGAGCAGATCGATGTCCTCCTGCGGGCCGGATGCCGCATCTTCCACTTCGACGTCGGCGACGGCCACTTCGTCGAGCCGGTGACGATCGGGCCCGTCGTCCTCGACTCCATCGCCCCGCTCGTGCACGAGGCGGGCGGCGTGCTCGACTGCCACCTGATGGTCGACAACCCGCTGCGCCACTTCCCACAGATCGCCCGCGCCGGCGGCGACAGCGCCACCTTCCACTACGAGGTCGTCGACGATGTGCCTGGCACGATCGCCGCCGCGCGCGAGCATGGCCTCCAGGCCGGCGTCGCGTTCAACCCCGAGAGCGAGCCGGAGGATGTGGCCGCAGTGGCCGCGGACGCCGACCTCGTGCTTTGCATGAGCATCCACCCCGGTTACAGCGGCCAGGAGTTCATGCCGGACGCGGTCGACCGGATCCGGCGGCTGCGCGCGGCCCTACCCGAGCGAGTCCACGTCCAGGTCGACGGCGGGATCGACGACGAGACGATCGGCCCCGTGCACGCGGTGGGCGCGACGCTGCTCGTCGCCGGCTCCGCGGTCTTCGGGCGAGGAGACCTGCCCGGCTCGTACCGCGGTCTCGTCCAGGCCCTGGCGTGAGCCACTACCGGCAGGCGCTCGAGCTGGCCGAGCGCGGGCGGGGCAAGACCGGCGACCACCCGCTCGTCGGCGCCGTCGTCGTGCGCGACGGCGA
The DNA here is from genome assembly GCA_036007185.1 of Gaiellaceae bacterium. GTDB lineage: Bacteria > Actinomycetota > Thermoleophilia > Gaiellales > Gaiellaceae > Palsa-739. Next base: position 8,941 of record DASYOZ010000230.1, read on the forward strand.
GGTTGTGGGGGAGGGCTGGTACGAGTACGACGGCGTCCGCCACGCCGAGGCGATCGCGCTCGAGCAGGCGGGCGACGCCGCGCGCGGCGCGACCCTCTACGTGACGCTCGAGCCCTGCTCCCACCAGGGCCGCACGCCTCCCTGCGCCGACGCGGTCGTCGCCGCCGGAGTCGCCCGCGTGGTCGTCGGCGCCCGTGACCCGAACCCGGTCGTGGACGGTCGCGGGATCGAGCGGCTCCGCGCCGCCGGGATAGAGGTGGAGCTGCTCGACGATCTTGCGGCGCGCCGGCAGAACGAGGCCTGGCGGGTCTGGAAGTCCCTCGGCCGGCCGTTCGTCACCTACAAGGCGGCGGTCACGCTCGACGGCCGCGTCACGGTGCCCGGCCGCCGCTGGGTGTCGGACGAGGAGTCGCGCCGGCGCGTCCACGAGCTGCGCGCCACCTCGGACGCCGTCGCGGTGGGGATGGGGACCGTGCGCGCGGATGCCCCGAGGCTCGACGCGCGCGGAGTCGACGCGGTGAGGCAACCGCGGCGGCTCGCCTTCGGCCGCGGCCCGCTGCCGGACGGATCGGAGCTGGAGCAGCGCACCGGCCCGCTCGAGGAGGAGCTGTGTGCGCTCGCCTCGGAGGGAGTCCAGTCGCTCCTGCTCGAGGGCGGGCCGACGCTCGCCACGGCGTTCCTCAAGGCGGGTCTCGTCGACAAGCTGCTTCTGTTCTTCGCGCCGGTGCTAGCGGGTCAGGGGTCGCATGCTCTGAGCGATCTGGCCGCGCCGCTCGAGCTCCTCCACCTGCGCGCCGAGCCGTCCGGCGAAGACGTGCTGCTCGAGGCGTACCTCCGCGAGCCTTAGGCTCCGGGCGAAGAACTTCGCTCTTCGCCCGGGGTTGAAGGAACTGCGCCCACGGGAGAGCGCGGTCTCCCGTTGGCTCCGTGCAGTAGTGCTTTGCTTGGGCTGCGCGGGTTCGGACCCCGGTTCCGTCGCGGGCGAGCATGCCTGCGGCGTGCTCGCCCGCTGGTGCGCGGCGGCGTAATGGGGTTACTCCGCCGCCTTGGCGCAGGTAAAGGCTCTAACGCTTCAACCAACCCAGGCGCGAAGGGCCGGAGGCTAAGACACCCGCGTAGCGGGGACTTAGAGGTCCTAACTCGATGAGTCTCCAGCTGCTGCCAGCAGATGAGGCAGCAGGCGATCGCGAGGAAGCCTTGGTGGATGTCGTCGCGGCGGTCGGTGCGGACGAGGAGTCTGCGGGGGTTGTGCAGCCAAGCGAAGGTGCGTTCGACGACCCAGCGTTGGCGGCCGAGTCCGGAACCATGCTCGGTTTGCGGCGAGCGATCGCTGGCTTGATGCCGCGCTGCCAGAGCAAGGCGACGGCGCGGTCAGCGATCA
>DASYOZ010000231.1:0-1810 GCA_036007185.1 Gaiellaceae bacterium
CTCGTAGCTCGCGCCGCTCCAGGTGTCGGCGGCCGACCCGGTCACGCGGCGGAGCATACTGCGGTCGTGGGCGACCTCTTCTCCGACGCCGCCGACCAGCACGCGCGCGACGTCGCGCCGCTCGCGCAGCGGCTGCGGCCGGCGAGCCTCGGCGAGTTCGTGGGCCAGGAGCACGTCCTCGGCGACGGCTCGGCGCTCCGGCGTGCGATCGAGGAGGACCGCGTCCACTCCTCGATCCTCTACGGGCCTCCCGGCAGCGGCAAGACGACGCTCGCGCGGATCGTTGCCGCGTCGACCGGCGCGGGGTTCGAGGAGCTGTCCGCGGTGTCGGCGACGGTGAAGGACGTGCGCGAGGTGCTCGCGCGGGCGAGGGAGCGGCTCGGCACGACGGGGCGGCGCACGATCCTCTTCCTCGACGAGATCCACCGCTTCAACAAGGCGCAGCAGGACGCCCTGCTGCCGGGGGTGGAGTCGGGGCTCGTGACGCTGATCGGCGCGACCACCGAGAACCCGTACTACGAGGTCAACTCCGCGCTCATCTCCCGCACGCAGGTGTACGAGCTCGAGCCGCTCACCGAGGAGGAGCTCGCAGAGATCGTGCGCCGCGGCGCTGCGGAGCTCGACGTCGAGCTGTGGGACGAGCTCGTCGCGCTCCTGGCGCGCCGGTCCGGGGGCGACGCGCGCTCGGCGCTCAACATCCTCGAGCTCGCCGCGGAGACAGCGAAGGCCGAGGGGTCGCCCGTGACGGAGGCCCACGTCGAGGATGCAGCCCGTACGCCGCCGCTCGTCTACGACAAGGCCGGCGACGCGCACTACGACTTCACGTCCGCCTTCATCAAGTCGATGCGCGGCAGCGACCCCGACGCGGCCGTCTACTACCTCGCGGCGATGCTCGAGGGCGGCGAGGACGCCCGCTTCCTCGCGCGGCGGATGATCGTTCTCGCCTCCGAAGACATCGGCAACGCCGACCCACGCGCGCTCCTCGTCGCCGTCGCGGCGGCGCAGGCGGTGGAGCACGTCGGCCTGCCCGAGGCGCGTCTCAACCTCGCCCAGGCGGCGATCTACCTCGCGCTGGCGCCGAAGTCGAACGCGAGCTACCTCGCGTTGAACCGGGCCACGGCGGATGTGCGGGAACGTGGGGCGGTGCGGCCGCCGAAGGCGCTGCGCGACGGCTCCTGGTACGGCCGCCGGCTCGGGCACGGCGAGGGCTACGTCTACCCGCACGACGACCCCGAAGGCTCCCAGGCGAGCAATCTGCCGGAGGAGCTCGAGGGCCGCCGGTACTACGAGCCGTCGGGATCCGGCGAGGAGAGCGCGGACGAGAAGGCGTCGTAGGCGTCGCCGCCGAAGACGGCGAAGATCACGTGCTCGAGCGACCGCGGCTCGTAGCTCCGCGCCTCTTCGACCATGATCTGCGCGCAGTCCGAGAGCGCGAACCCGCCCACTCCCGTGCCGAACGCGGGCAGCGCGAGCGAGCGGCACCCGAGCTCGTCCGCGAGCTCGAGGCACGAACGCGTCGTGCGCCGGACGAGGTCCGCGTCCGTCCGGAGGTCCTGTCCCATCACGGCGCCGTGGATCACCCAGCGCACCGGGAGCCGGCCGGCCGTCGTCGCAACGGCGCTGCCGAGCGGCATCGGCCCAAGCGCCATCGCCTCCCTCTCGATCTCGTCGCCGCCGGCCCGCTTGAGGGCTCCCGCCACGCCGGCGCCCATCCAGAGCCGGTCGTTCGCGGCGTTCGCCACGGCGTCGGCCTCCACGGCCGCGATGTCGCCGTCCCGAACCTCGAGCCGCATCGCCTAGAGGATGCGCG
>DASYOZ010000232.1:0-11089 GCA_036007185.1 Gaiellaceae bacterium
ATTGCCTCGGCGATCTGCGCCGTCGTCGCCTCGACGCGGACGTACTCGCGCAGCCAGCTGAGCGGGATCTTCATCGGAACTGCCTGAGGAAGCGCAGGTCGTTCTCCCAGAAGGCGCGGATGCCCGCGATGCCGTAGCGCAGCTGCGCCGTCCGTTCGATGCCCATCCCGAAGGCGAAGCCCGTGTACTCCTGCGGCCCCCAGCCGACGAACTCGTAGAGGTACGGGTCGACCATCCCCGAGCCGCCCATCTCGATCCAGCCGGAGTGCTTGCAGATCGCGCAGCCGGCGCCGCCGCAGTTGAAGCACGAGACGTCCCCCTCCATCGACGGCTCGGTGAACGGGAAGTAGTGGGTACGGAACCGCACCTCCCGGTCGGGGCCGTACAGCTCGCGCATCACGTAGAGGAGCGTCCCCTTGAGGTCGGCCATCGTGATGCCCTTGTCGATCGCGAGGCCCTCGAACTGGTGGAAGATCGGGTACCGCGTCGCCGTGATCTCGTCGCGCCGGTAGACGCGGCCGATCGAGACCATGTAGATCGGCGGGCGCTCGGACTCCATTTTGTGGATCTGGGCGGGCGACGTCTCGGTGCGGAGGACGGTGTGCTCGTCGAGGTAGAGCGTGTCCCTCGGCGAGCGAGCGGGATGCCAATCGGGGAAGCCGAGCGCGTCGAAGTTGTACCGCGTCGTCTCGACCTCGCGGCCGTCCACGATCTCGTAGCCCAGGCCGAGGAAGATGTCCTCGACGTCGCGGCGGACGAGCGTGGAGGGGTGGAGCGTGCCGCGCGGCCGCAGCCTCGGCGGGCCGAGCAGCTCGGCGGGGAGCGTCACGTCGACACGCTCGGTCGCGAGCCGTTCCTCGAGCTCGGCGCGGGCGAGCTCCTCCTCCCGGGTGGCGAGGGCGGACTCGACCGTCTCGCGGACGGCGTTGAGCGTCATCCCTGTCTCGCGGTCGCGCACGTTGCGCAGTGCGAGCTTCAGCGCGCTGCTGCGGCCGAGGTAGCGCACGCGCACCTCGGAGAGCGAGGACAGCGACCTCGCCTCGGCTGCTGCGGCGAGCGCCTCCTTCTCGAGGTCGTCGGGATCCACGCGGGCGACTGTATCCAACGCTTTCTCCTCCTTTCTCGGGCACGGCAACGACGGCGGTTCACGCCCCGGCTCATGCTGCGGAGGAGACGACGCCTCTAGCGCGCCGACGCCCCGGCGGCGAGCCGGGGCTGCGTAAAGGCGAACACGCGCGAAGCAGGCATCTGTGCGGATACTACCCGCCGTGAGCGAATACGACGCCTGGGCCCCGGTCTACGACACCTGGGCCTCCGACATGACCGAGGACGTGGCCCACTACGTCTCGCTCGCGCGCGAGGCGGACGGGCCGATCGTCGAGCTGATGGTCGGCAGCGGCCGCGTCGCGATCGAGGTCGTGCGCGAGACGGGAAAGCCCGTCCTCGGAATCGATTCGTCCCCGGCGATGCTGGAGATCGCGCGCGAGCGAGCGGCAGGCCTGCCGCTGGAGTTGCGGCTCAGCGACGTCCGCGAGCTCGAGCTCGAGGAGCCGGCGGCGCTGATCTACGTCCCGTTCCGCTCGCTGCTCCACCTGCACGGCTGGCAGGAGAAGCGGCAGGTGTTCGAGCGCGTCGCGGCCTCGCTGCGGCCCGGCGGCCGATTCGCCTTCAACGCCTTCGTCTTCAGCCACACGATCGCAGCGCGACTCGACGGGACGACGCAGGACCAGAACGGCGTCGTGCACACGCTGCGGTACGCGCCCGGCGACAACCGGATCGACCTCACGCGCGAAGACGGCGCGACGATCCGGCTCTGGTGGGCGACGAAGTCCGAGTGGGAAGGCCTGCTCGACGTCGCCGGGCTCGAGGTGGAAGCGCTGTACGGCGGCTTTCAGCGCGAGCCGTACACCGACGAGTCGCTCGAGACGGTCTGGGTCGCGCGCAAACCCTGAGCGTCTACGACCCCATCTCCCGGCTCTACGACCCGTGGAGCGCGAGCGTCATCGAGGACGTCTCCTTCTACGTGGACGAGGCGCTGGCGGCCGGAGGCGAGGTGGTGGAGCTCGGCGTCGGCACCGGCCGGATCGCGATCCCGATCGCGATGGCCGGCGCGCAGGTGATCGGCGTCGATTCGTCCGCGGAGATGCTCGCGGTCTGCGCCGAGCGGGCAGAGGAAGCGGGCGTCGCGGCCCGGCTCGACCTGCGGCTCGGCGATCTGCGCCGACCGCCGGTCGACGAGCGCGTCCCGCTCGTGACCTGTCCGTTCCGGTCGTATCTCCACCTGCGGGACGACGACGAGCGGCTCGAGGCGCTCCGCGCCGCACGCGAGCTGCTCCGGCCCGGCGGGCGGCTCGTCTTCGACGTCTTCACGCCGTCCCGCGAGGACATCGAGGCGACGCACGGCCGCTGGATCGAGCGCGAGCCGGGCATCGACGAGCGCGCGGACTGGGATCTGGCGGCGCAGACGCTCACCCTCTCGGTGCGCGGGCGGCAGGGCGCCTCGACGATGACGCTGTGGTGGATCGAGCCCGAGCGCTGGCACGCGCTGCTCGCCGAGGCCGGCTTCGAGGTGCTCGCGTGCTACGGCTGGTTCGACCGGCGGCCGTTCGCCGGGGGCGAGGACAGCGTCTGGATCGCCCGCCGACAATGATGCGCGCAAATTGCGACAAAAACGTTACGGGCGGACCTTGATCCGGTGACGGTGGTCGCATAGGTTGCTGCTTGCGCCGAGCACGGAGCGCAAGTAGGTCGAAACCGCGACCGAGCGGTCGGACGAAGAGGGAGCAATCCCGAAGCGGAAGGCCGGTTGGACGAGGTGGACGAAAGCGAAACCGGCTCGGCGAATCTTTGGTCCGGCCCCCGCGAGGGGGCCGGCCGCTTTTCAGGGCTCGAACGACCGGTGGCAGCCACCGCACAGAACAGTCGCAACATCGTCACAGATCGGTGGCACACCGCAGAACCAGGCCACACTCGCCGTTACGAAGACGTGCAGTGGCTGCTACCGGCCTCGGCGCCGCGCGAGCTCGTAGAGCGCGATCGAGCCCGCCATCGCGACGTTGAGCGAATCGCCTCCGCCCGGCTGAGGGATCGACACGCGTTGCTCGCAGCGTTCCAGCACGTCCGCCGGCAGTCCCTCCCGCTCCGCGCCGAGCACGAGCACCACGTCGCCGTCGAGCTGCAGCTCGGGCAGCGGGATCCCGCCGCTCGGCGCAAGCGCGACGCGCTTCCCGGGAGGCTCGTCGAACCCGCTCAGCGGCACGCGAAAGAGCGACCCCATCGACGCGCGTACCGCCTTCGGCCCCGTCGGATCGGCGCAACCCTCCGACAGCGCGACGCCGGCGCCGAAGGCGTCCGCCGCGCGTAGCACGGTGCCGACGTTCCCCGGATCGCCGACGCGCCAGAGCGCGAGCGTGACCGGCCGGACGCCGCGAGGGAGGTCGTCCCTCCGGAAGACGGCGACGACGCGGGGCGGGTGTGCGAGCGCCGCCACCTCGGCGAGCAGCTCCGGCTCCACGTCTTCTCCCGCGACGAGCACATCCGCCGGCTCCAGCCCCACAGCGAGCCCCGCCTCGACGAGATCTTCCCCGTCGACGGCGAACAGCCCGAGCTTGTCCCGCCAGCGGCGATCGCGGAGCTTGCGGACGAGCTTCAGGCGCTCGTTCTCACGAGACGTGATCAGGGCCGCTAGCTCTGGAGCGCGGTCTTCGCCTGCTCGGCGATGGCGCCGAACGCTGCCGGGTCGCTGACGGCGAGGTCCGCGAGCACCTTCCGGTCGAGCTCGATCCCGGCCTTCGTGCACCCGTGCACGAACTGGTTGTACGAGAGCCCGTTCGCGCGGGCGGCGGCGTTGATCCGGGTGATCCAGAGCTTCCGGAACTCGCGCTTCCGCACCTTCCGGTCGCGATACGCGTAGACGAGCGAGTGCTCGACCTGCTCCTTCGCGTAGCGGTAGTGGGTGCTCTTGCGGCCCCAGTAGCCCTTCGCCTGCTCGAGGACCTTGCGGCGCTTCTTGTGCCCGGCGACGGCACGCTTGACCCTGGGCACCGGTCAGCCCATCCCCAGCATCTTCTTGATGGCGCCGCGGTTGGCGCTCGTTGCCTCCACGTCCTTGCGGAAGCCGCGCCTACGCTTCGACGACTTCTTCTCCAGGTTGTGGCTGCGCATCGCGGGCCGGCGCAGGATCTTGCCGCTGCCCGTCACCTTGAACCGCTTCCTCGCTGAGCTGCGTGTCTTCGTCTTCGGCATCTCGTTTCACTCCTGCGTTCTTCGTCGGGCCCAGCAGCATCACCATGTTGCGTCCGTCCTGGAGAGGCTGGGACTCGATCTGCCCGATCTCCTTGACGTCGTCGGCGAGCCGGAGGAGCAGGTCGCGGCCCCGCTCCGGGTGGGATTGCTCCCGGCCCCGGAACATGATCGTGACCTTCACCTTCGCGCGCTGGTTGAGGAATCGCTCGACGTGCCCCTTCTTGGTGTTGTAGTCGTGGATCCCGATCTTCGGCCGGAACTTGATCTCCTTGACCTGGATCTGGCTCTGGTGCTTGCGGGCCTGCTTCGCCTTCTGTTCCTGCTCGTACTTGTACTTGCCATAGTCCATGACCTTGGCGACGGGCGGGTCGGCCTGCGCAGCGACCTCGACGAGATCGAGGTTCTTGCCGTAGGCGTAGTCCCGCGCCTCGTCCGTGGTCTTGATTCCGAGCTGGCTGCCGTCGTCGTCGATCAGCCGGACGCGGGAGACGCGAATCGCATCGTTGATGCGCGTCGTGTCACGTGGCGCTGGGCGGACCTGGTCGAACGGCCGGCGTCTGGGCCTCAAGCGATGCTCACCAAGTTGGGCTTGCTCCTCCTGTCTCGTTTACGCAACTGAAAAGCCGCTGCAAGCAGCGGCCCGATCCTCGTCGCGTTCTCGACTCGGTTGAACCCCACGCGAGCCGTCTCCGGCCCGGGAGGTGAGGAACGGGTCCGCCCCTGCTTCTCAGGCGTCAGAGGGTAGCAAGCCTGTCGAGCAGAGCCGGAAGCGAGACGGTGGATTGCTCGCCGCCGCGCTCGCGCACCGCGAGGCTCTCGTCGCTCTCGCGGTCGCCGTAGACGACCGTGACGGGGATCTTCTCGAGCTCGGCGGCCCGGATCCGCTTGCTGATCGTCTCGCTCGGCTCAGCGGCCTCGGCGCGGAAGCCGGCCTCGCGCAGCCGCAGCGCGAGAGTCAACGCGGCGTCGAGATGCGCCTCGCCGACCGGCAACACGCGAACCTGCACCGGCGCAAGCCAGAACGGGAAAGCGCCGGCGTAATGCTCGATCAGGATGCCGATGAAGCGCTCGAGCGAGCCAAAGCTCGCGCGGTGGATGACGTACGGCACGTGCTCACGGTTGTCGGCCCCCATATACGAGAGGCCGAAGCGCTGTGGCATCTGCGAGTCCAGCTGGATCGTCCCCATCTGCCATGAGCGGCCGAGGGAGTCGGTCATGTGGAGGTCGATCTTCGGACCGTAGAAGGCGCCGTCGCCCTCGTTCAGCTCGTATTCGAGACCGCGCCGATCGAGCGCCGCCTGCAGGGCAGCCTCGGTGAAGTCCCACTCCTCGTCGGTGCCGAGCTTGTTCTCGGGACGAGTCGAGAGCTCGAATCGGTACTCGAGCTCGAACAACTCGTAGAGGTACGAGGTGTAGTCGAGGCAGCCGAAGATCTCGTCCTCGATCTGGTCGCGGGTACAGAAGAGATGCGAGTCGTCCTGGGTGACGTGCCGGACGCGGGTCAGGCCATGGAGCGTGCCCGCCAGCTCGTTGCGGTGGAGCGTCCCCGCCTCGGCGTATCGCAACGGCAACTCGCGATAGCTACGCAGTTGGTCGCCGAAGATCAGCATGTGCCCGGGACAGTTCATCGGCTTCAGGCCATAGGTGCGATCGCCGTCCGGAATGAGAAACATGTGGTCGCGGAACTTCTCCCAGTGGCCTGACGTCTCCCAGAGCGTCTTGTCGAAGATCACCGGGGTCTTCACCTCGAGGTAGCCGCGCTTCACGTTCTCGCGCCTGCGCAGGCCCTCGAGCTCGTTCCAGATCACCATCCCCTTCGGGTGCCAGAACGGAGACCCTGGCGACACCTCGTCCAAGTGGAAGAGGTCGAGCTGCGGGCCGATGCGACGGTGGTCGCGCGCCTTCGCGAGCTCGAGCCGCTCGAGGTACGCGTCGAGGTCCTCCTGGCGGTAGAACGCGGTGCCGTAGATGCGGGTGAGTTGCGGGTTCGCCGAGTCGCCGCGCCAGTACGCGCCGGCGAGGTGCGTCAGCTTGAGCGCCTTGATCGGCTTCGAGTCCTGCAGGTGCGGGCCGCGGCAGAGGTCGGTGAAGTCGCCCACGCCGTCATGAGACTGCGTGTAGATGGAGATGTCGCCCTCGGCGGTGTCGACGAGCTCGAGCTTGTACGGGTCCGAGGAGAAGAGCTCCCTCGCCTCGTCGCGTGAGATCTCCTGCCGCACCCACTCGCGGCCCTCCGCGAGCTCGCGCTCGATCTCCGCCTGGATCTTCTCCAGGTCCTCCTCGCGGATCGGCTCGGGGAAGTCGAAGTCGTAGTAAAAGCCGTTCTCGATTGGCGGCCCGATGGCGAGCTTCACGCCCGGGTAGAGCTTCGTGACGGCTTCCGCCAGCAGGTGCGCGGACGAGTGGCGCAGCACAGCGAGGGCGTCCGGGTCGTCCTTGTCACGGATGGTCAGGATCTGGATCGGCGCGCCGTCGTGCAGCGGCAGGCGCAAATCCTGCACGCGTCCGTTCGCACGTAACAGGACGGCCTGCTCGGCGAGCTTCGGGCCGATCGCGCGCGCGGCGTCGAGGCCGGACGCGCCGGCGGGAAGCTCGAGCTCGGAGTTGTCGGGCAGGACGACCTTCATGGAAGAACCGGCCAAGGATATGCACCCCTAGGAGGACGACCCGCGGAACTCCATCAGGATCCACGGGGCCGTGTACTCGCCGCCGGCTTCGTGGCGGGACACCTCGACGAAGCCGGCGCGCTCCCAGGCGCGGACCGCGCCCTCGTTCCAGGCGTACGGGTCGACGGTCACCCGCTCGCGGCCGCGCTCGTCGATCAGATGGCGCGCCATCGCGCGCGCGGCGTCCGGGCCGAGGCCGCGCCCGCGCGCCGCCGGGATCAGGAACATGTCGAGCCCTTCCGGGTGGACCTGCAGGTAACCGACCGGCTCCGCCGCCTCCTCGACGATCCACGCCTCCACGTCGGGACGGGCGAGCCGCTCCTCCATCTCCCCGCGCGTGAACGTCTCGTCGTCCCAGTAGCGCGCGACGTCGGGATCCGCGTGCCACGCGACGAGGCGCTCGACGTCGCCCGCGTCGGCCAGCCGCAGAGTCGTCAGTCGTCCCCGTACGAGAACTGCGATCCCGCGGAGGCGAATTGCAATTTCCGCGGCGGGCGTTCCCTGTGCAGGCACTTCGTCCATTCCGAGGAGGATGGCATGCCTGGATCGAGCCGGCTTGATCCAGAACCTAGGCCAAGCGCGCCCGAGATCACATCTCGGGCGCGCGATGTTCCTTCTGCAAGCGAGCGAAGCTTCAGCTTCGCGAGCTAGCCGACAGGCACGACGTTGCGGGCCTCGGGGCCCTTCTGACCCTCGGCGGGCTCGAACTCAACGCGGGCGCCCTCGGCGAGCGTCTTGAACCCGTCGGAGTTGATCGCGCTGAAGTGAACGAAAACGTCCTTGCCGCCCTCGTCCGGGGTGATGAAGCCGTACCCCTTCGCGTCGTTGAACCACTTCACGACTCCGGTTGCCATATGAAAACACCTCCCTCCGCGGAAGTTCTGAACGGACAGGAGGCGCGGACGCGCGACCGGTACTCGCTCGTAGTGCTAATGCACGGCGAACGGTAGCGACAATTTGTGCTTGATGCGCCTGCTCGCAGCTCCCGACAAGTTCCGTGGCACGCTCACCGCGCGCCAGGCTGCGGCGGCGATCGCCGCAGGGGCCGTTCGCGCCGGCTGGACGGCGGTCGAGTTGCCGCTCGCGGACGGCGGCGAGGGGACGCTCGACGTGCTCGGCGGCGGCAACCGGCGGACGACCGTCACGGGGCCGCTCGGAGAGCCGGTCGAGGCGGAATGGCGATTCGAGGAGGACGGAACGGCCCTGATCGAGGCGGCGCTCGCGTGCGGGCTCTCCCTCGCCGGCGGGCCGGAGGGGAACGAACCGCTCCGCGCGACAAGCCGCGGCGTCGGGGAGCTCGTCGCGGTCGCGGTTGCCGAGGGAGCGAACCGGATCATCGTGGCCGTCGGCGGTGTCGCGTCGACCGACGGCGGGCTCGGCGCCGTCGAGGCGCTGCAGACGCCACTGCCGGTGCCGCTCGACGTGGCCTGCGACGTCGAGGCGCGCTTCCTCGACGCCGCCGACGTCTTCGCGGCGCAGAAGGGAGCGACCCCGGAGCAGGTGCAGATCCTGCGGGAGCGACTCACGAGGCTCGACGTCCCTGACCTCCCCAGCTCCGGCGCCGCCGGAGGTCTCGCCGGCGGGCTCGCGGCGATCGGCGGAAGGCTCCTGCCCGGCTTCGACCTCGTCGCGTCCCGGCTCGGCCTCGACGCGCGACTCGCGGAGGCGGATCTCGTCGTCACCGGCGAGGGCCTGCTCGACGCGACCTCGTTCACCGGCAAGGTCATCGGCCGCGTGCTCGACCGCGCCGCCGCGACCGGCGTCGAGACGCTTGTCCTGGCGGGAGACGTCGCAGCGGGAAGCCCTGTCGAAGCGTTCTCGCTCGTCGAGCGCTACGGTCCCGTGCGTGCGCTCGCCGAGCCGGCGGAGTGCCTCACCGAGCTCGCCGCATCCGCTCTGGCGACCCGCCGAAACGGACCCTAAGCTGCCAGCCGGAAATGCCTAGACCCGCCGACATGAGAGCGCCGCACATCGCCTACCGGCCGGGCCTCGACGGCCTGCGCGCGCTCGCCGTCATCGCGGTTTTCCTCTACCACTCGCGGATCGACTGGATGCCGGGCGGTTTCCTCGGCGTCGACCTCTTCTTCGTCCTCAGCGGCTACCTGATCACGTCGCTGCTGCTCGTCGAATGGGAGGCACGAAACCGCATCGACCTGCGCCGATTCTGGCTGCGGCGCGCGCGGCGGTTGTTCCCGGCCCTGGTCGTCGTCGTGCTCGCGGCGCTCATCCTGGGCGCGATCTTCGCGCGCGGCGACCTCGCCAGGACGCGCGGCGACGCGATCAGCTCGCTCTTCTACTACACGAACTGGCACCTGGTCCTCGCGAACCACTCGTATTTCGTGCGGATGGGCAGCCCGTCGCTGCTCCAGCACCTCTGGTCGCTCGCGGTGGAGGAGCAGTTCTACCTCATCTGGCCGCTGCTCCTCGTCCCCGGGCTCGTGCTCGTCGGCCGGAAGCGGCTGCCGCTCCTCATCGTCGCGGGCATCGCCGGCTCGGCCGCGTTGATGTGGCTCCTCTACAAGCCGACCGATCCGTCACGCGTCTACTACGGCACCGATACGCGCGCCTTCCTGCTGCTGATGGGCATCCTGCTCGCGCTCGTCTGGCCGGCGATCGAGCGGATGCGGCGCTCGCTGCCGCTGCTCGAGCTGCTCGGCGTGGCGGCGCTCGTCGGCAGCGTCCTCCTCTTCCGGCAGATGCAGGACTTCAACCCGACGCTGTACCGCGGCGGCGACGTCGCGGCCGCGTTCTGCTTCGCCGTCCTGATCGCGGCTGTCGCGCACCCGATGACCGGGCTCGGCCGGGCGCTTGGCGTGGCGCCGCTGCGCTGGCTCGGCGAGCGGAGCTACGGGATCTACCTCTGGCACTGGCTGGTGATCGCGCTCATGCGACCGGGGGTGGACATCTCGTGGACGGGGCCCGGTGTGGTGGTCGCGCAGGCAGCGATCGTCCTCTCTGCGGCCACACTCTCGTTCCGCTACGTCGAGCAGCCGATCCGGACGGGGAGCCTGCAGAGGAGGCTCGCCGAGCACCCGCGGCGGCTCCGGCTCGAGCTCGTCGGCGGGGGAACGATCGGGCTCGTCGCCTCGTTCGCCATCCTCTTCGTGATCCCGAAGGCGCTGAACCCCGTCTCGGGGTACGTCAATCCGCAACCGGTGAGGGCCGCCGTCAAGCCATCGCACCGTCAGCCTGTCGCGGACAAGCAGAAGAAACTGTCCCCCCTGCCGCCGGGCCGGATCCTGGCGCTGGGCGACTCGGTGATGCTCGACTGCAAGAGGCAGCTCAGGGGGGCTCTCCTCCATCGCGTCCGCATCGACGCGACAGTGGGCCGGCAGATCGACGGCACGATCAAGGACCTGGACCGCCTCCGGAGGCACCATCGGCTGCCCAAGACGATAGTGCTCCAGGTGGGGAACAACGGGCCGCTCTGGTTCCACGACCTCGTCAACTTGCGGCACGCGCTGCGCGGGGTCCCGGAGGTCGTCGTCGTCAACGTCCGCAACACCACGAGCTGGCAGGACGAGTCGAACCAGGCACTCGTCGACTGGCTGCGTGGCTGGCCGGCGGCGCACCTCGCAGACTGGTACGGGAGCTCGACGAACAAGATGCTCTCGGACGGCACGCACCCGTGGCCGTACGGGTGCACGATCTACGCGCGCATGATCAGCAAGACCCTGCGGTCGGCCTGAGGGTTACCCCACGTCGGGAACGGCGGCGAGCTCCTCCTGCGGCGCACGGGAGAACCAGAGCGCCAGCGCTGCGCCGACGAGGTAGCCGCCGACCGCCGCGGCGATCGAGCCGCCGAGACCGGGCTTCTGGGTCATGATCCAGACGATCCCCATCACGAGGCCGAGGTTCGAGAACTCGATGACCCAGAGGCCGGGATGGAGCCTCATCCGCCGTGCTTCGGGGCCGAGCGGCCCGGGGCCGTTCGCGCGCAGCGCGGCCTCGAGCTTCTTGGCCGTGTGCTCGCCTATGACCGCACCCTGGACCGTGATCACGACAAGACCGGCGATCGCGACGTCGATCCAGCGCGTGTTCCACGTCCAGAAGTCGCTCGTCATGTAGGCGCCGGTGCCGAAGAGGCCGAGGATCGCGATCGGGAAGAGGCGCGCCACCCTGCCGGACACGATCCCCCACGGCACGGCTTGCTCGACCGTGCCCGCGGCGCGGATCTG
>DASYOZ010000233.1:0-5369 GCA_036007185.1 Gaiellaceae bacterium
CAGCAGCATCTCGCCGTCCATGTCGAGGACCATCCGCTGGAGTACGGAAGCTTCGAGGGCGAGATCCCGCAGGGGAACTACGGCGCGGGCACGGTCGAGATCTGGGATCGCGGCACGTACGAGCTGCTCGAGGAGAAGCCCGACGGCGGCCTCACCGTGCGCCTGCACGGCGAGCGTCTCGAAGGGACCTGGGCGCTCGTGCCGGCGCACCTGTCCGGCGACGAGAAGAACTGGCTCATCCTCCGCAAGCGCGACGACGGGACGACGTCCGGCAAGCTGCGCGTCTACCGGCCGATGCTCGCGACGCTGACGGAGGACCTGCCCCGTGGGGAGGGCTGGGAGTACGAACCGAAGTGGGATGGCTACCGCGTGGTCGGCTATGTCCGCGGCGGCGAGGTCAAGCTTCTCTCGCGGAACGGCAACGACCTGACGCAGCGGTTCGAGTCGGTGGCGAAGGAGCTGGTGAAGGCGCTCCGCACGCCCGACGCGGTCGTCGACGGCGAGGTCGTCGCGCTCGACTCGCAAGGGAGGTCGAGCTTCTCGGCGATGCAGCAGGGGAGCACGCAGCTTGCGTACGAGGTGTTCGACCTGCTCGAGGCCGACGGTGAGCCGGTCGTCGACCTGCCCCTGACCGAGCGGAGGGCGCGACTTGGGAAGCTGCTCGCGCGGAACCCCGTTGTCCAGCTCTCCGGCTCGTTCGAGGACGGCGGCGCGCTGTTCGAGGCGGCGCAGGAGCAGGGCCTCGAGGGTGTGATTGCGAAACGCGCGTCGTCGCGGTACGTCGAGGGAGGTCGGGGCCGCGACTGGCTGAAGATCAAGACGCATGGGCGGCAGGAGTTCGTGATCTGTGGCTACACGAAGGGTCAGGGCCGGCGCAGCGGCGGCTTCGGCGCGCTCGTCATGGGCGTTCATCGCGGCAAGGACTGGGAGTGGGTCGGGAACGTTGGGACCGGCTTCAGGGAGCGCGACATCGAGCAGCTCTTCGCGAAGCTCGAGCTGCTGCGGCGCAAGACGTCGCCGTTTCCGATCGTGCCGAAGATGCCGAAGGTGAAGAAGGGGGATGTCGTCTGGGTCGAGCCGAAGCTCGTAGCCGAGGTGGAGTTCGCCCAGTGGACGCACGATGGCCACCTGCGTGCGCCGTCCTTCCAGGGGCTGCGGGATGACAAGCCTGCTGAGGACGTGCACAGGGAGCGGCCCGCCGCCGCGCAGGAGGGGAAGGTGAAGCTCTCCAACCTCGAGAAGCCCTTCTGGCCCGACCTTGGGATCACGAAGGGCGACCTGCTCGACTACTACCGCGAGGTCGCGCCCGTTCTTGTCCCGCATCTCCGCGGCCGCCCGTTCACGATGCGCCGCTATCCCGACGGCGCCTACGGCAAGGCGTTCTTCCAGAAGGACGCGCCGAAAGGCATGCCGGAGTGGATCCCACGCTTCCACGTGGAGGTCTCCACGCGCGAGCGGCCGCCGAAGAAACGCTGGATCGACGCGCCGCTCGTGAACGACGAGGACGCCCTGCTCTGGATGGTGAACATGGGCTGCATCGATCTGAACGCGTGGTACTCGCGCGTCGACCGGCCCGACCGGCCTGACTTCGTCCTCTTCGACCTCGACCCGTCGCCGGACGTCGGCTTCCGCGAGGTCGTGCAGGTCGCGCTGCTCGTCAGGCAGGCGCTCGACACGCTCGGGCTCGTCTCGTTCCCGAAGACGAGCAGCGCGGAAGGCATGCACGTGCTCGTGCCGGTCGAGCGCCGCTACACGTACGCGCAGACGCGGGAGCTCTGCGAGATCGTGGCGGGCGCGATCGCGCGTACCCACCGCGGGCTGGCCACGACGGAGTGGTCGAAGGCGAAGCGGCGCGGCGTCCTCATCGACGCGAACCAGAACGGCGAAGGAAAGACGATCGCCTCCGTCTACTCGGTGCGGCCGCGCGCCGGCGCTCCCGTCTCGACGCCGCTGCGCTGGGAGGAGGTCGACGAGTCGCTCGACCCGACCGCGCTCACGATGGGGGTCGTGCTCGAGCGGATCCGCCGGCACGGTGACCTCTTCGAGGGCGTCCTGACCACGCGGCAGCGGCTCGAGCCCGCCCTGCGTGCGCTGCGTTGAGCGGCAGGCTGGTACACCATCGGTGTGAGCGGGACGATCCTCTGGGACGTCGACACGCAGATCGACTTCGTCGAGCCCGGCGGCAAGCTGTATTTCCCGGGCGCGGAGGAGGCGAGGCCGGCGATGGCGCGTCTCGTCGAGGCGTCCCGGAGCGCCGGCGTCGTCCACGTCGCGTCGTGCGATCAGCACGAGCTCAGCGATCCCGAGATCTCGCAGCAGCCCGACTTCGACACCACCTGGCCGCCGCACTGCCTGCTGGGCACGCGCGGGGCCGAGAAGATCCCCGAGACGAAGCAGCTCGACCCGCTTCCGCTGCCGCTCGTGCCCGTGCCGCCGGCGATCCTGCGCCGCCTGCTCGAGGGACGGCGTGAGATCCTGATCCCGAAGAAGCAGTACGACCCGTTCACGAACCCGAACACGGAGACGCTGCTGGACGCGCTCGACCCCGACTCGATCCTGCTCTTCGGCGTCGCGACGGACATCTGCGACGACGCCGCGGTTCGTGCCCTTCTGCGCCGCGACCGCCGCATCACCTTCGTCGAGGACGCGGCGCGCGGGGTCGACGAGTCGCGGGTCGCCTCGTGTGTCGCGGCCTGGCGCGAGGCGGGAGTCGCCTTCACAACTGCCGGCGAGGGGGCTGCGTCACTCGGCTAAGGGATGCGCCCCCTGTTGCCGATGAGACCCCGAGATGGTGGGGAACTGGTTTCACGCGTTAAACGACTTCGCGTCGACGTGGCTGCCGCTGGCGTTGTTCTTGCTTCTCGGCCTGATGGCCTGGCTGCTCTGGAAGACGGTCGGGATGATGCCGCGGGTCAAGCCGGCGGATCTGAGTCACGGCGCCAAGTCGCAGACCACGTGGGCGGACGTCGCCGGCGTCGAGGAGGTGCGCGGCGAACTGATGGAGGTCGTGGAGTTCATGCGCGACCCGAAGCGCTTCGAGCGGCTCGGAGCGAAGGTCCCGAAAGGGCTCCTCCTGTACGGCCCGCCGGGCACCGGCAAGACGCTGCTCGCCAAGGCCGTCGCATTCGAGTCGGGCGCGCACTTCTACAGCGCCTCCGCCTCGTCGTTCGTCGAGATGTTCGCGGGCCTCGGCGCCGCCCGCATCCGCAAGCTCTTCAACGAGGCGCGGAAGAACGCGCCTGCGATCGTGTTCATCGACGAGCTCGACGCCGTCGGCGCGACGCGCTCCGGGCACGGCTTCAACCGCGAGCAGGACCAGACGCTGAACCAGCTGCTCGTCGAGCTCGACGGCTTCGAGGGTGCCGAGCAGGTTGTCGTGATGGGCGCCTCGAACCGGATCCAGGACCTCGACCCGGCGCTGCTGCGGCCCGGCCGCTTCGACCGGCAGCTACTTGTGTCGCCGCCGGACCTCGCCGGCCGGGAGGCCATCCTCCGCGTCCACACACGCGGCAAGCCGCTCAACATCGACGACGTCGATCTGCGAGTCGTCGCGCGCCAGACGTCCGGGCTCACCGGCGCCGAGCTCGCGAACGTCTGCAACGAGGCGGCGATCAGGGCCGGCAGCCGAGGCGATCTGACGATCGACCAGGCAGATTTCGACTGGGCGCTCGAGCGTGTCGTCGCCGGTCTGCAGCAGCGCAAGGTGCTGACCGAGAAGGAGCGGCGCATCCTCGCCTTTCACGAGGGCGGCCACGCCCTGATGGCGCACCTGATGGGCTCTGTGATGGAGCTCCAGAAAGTGACGATCGTCTCCCGCGGAAACGCGCTCGGCTACGCGTTCTACCTGCCGGAAGAGGACCGCTACCTGCACACGAAGGAGGAGCTCGTCGACCGGATGGTGGTGGCCCTGGCCGGCCGCGCTGCGGAGGAGGTCGTCTTCGGGCGCGTCACCAACGGCGCAGCCAACGACCTCGAGAAAGTGACCGAGATCGCCCGCTCGATGGTGTTCGAGTGGGGCATGGCCGAAAGCGTGTCCTCGCGGACGATGCGGGCCGACAACTACGCCCTCTCGGAGGCGACGAAGCGAGTGCGCGACGAGGAACAGGCGAGTCTGACGGACGGCGCCTACGAAGAGGCAACGCGGCTGCTGCGCAAGCACCGCGCTCCACTCGACCGCATCGCCGCCGCACTGCTCGAACGCGAGACACTCGTTCGCGACGAGCTGCTCGACCTTGTTGCAGAAGTCGAGCCAGAGTCGCGGGCGTCCGAGAGCGTCGGCGTGCCGCGGGTGGTCGCGACCGACCCCGGCAGCGGGTCTCTCTCCTAGCTTTCGCCGAGCTGGGAGATGTCGATGGCGTCCTTCGGCGCCGTCAGCGACACCGGCTCGTTCCAGCCACCGAACGTGATCGCCCCGGACTGGCCCTTCTTGCCGCCGACGATCGCCACCGGGTACGGCTTGCCGGCCGCGGCGACGTAGAGCTTGCTGTCGTCGGAGCGGTCATGGATCGTGACGACCGGCCGGCCCTTGTAGCTCGTCTTGCCGTCGTTCGCGAGCTTGCCGTGGCCCGAGCTGATCTGCGTGAAGAGCGCGTCGGCGCTCGTCAGCGGCGCGAGTGAGCTGAACCGCCCCTGGACGGCCGACGCCTTGAGCCACTTGCCGTGGAGGAGCTGCGCCACAGCCGCCCCGGCGAAGTGCCGGTAGAACGCGTCGCTGCCATGGATGTAGGCGGTGTCGCCGATCCGGACGAGGTCGAACCGGAGCCCGTTCGTCGTCATCGAGCCCTTCGCACCCTTGTCTCGTGCCATGACGAGGTCGAGCGTGATCGGCGTGCCGCTCGAGACGATGTTCCCCGAGACGTGCACCGAGCTCGCCCTCGTTGCGGCTCGGTTCGCGTCGGCGAGCACGCGATCGGCCGGTTTCGACGCCTCGCTGTTCGGCTCGGCCGACCTGCCGTGGCCGCCGCAGCCTGCAAGGAACGCTGCCGCCAGGGCGAGGGCAAAGGCCGAGGCGCGCATCGTCGGCGCAAGTCTTTCACATACGATCGCCGGGTGGAGACGCCCAACTCGGTGCACCACGTCGGCCTCGCGGTCGAGGATCTCGACGGCGCGCTCGTCACCTATGAGCGCTTTTTCGGGGCTCGTCTCGAACACCGCTCACGAGTCGACGAGCAGGGTGTCGAGGCGGCGTCCATCCGTGTCGGAGAGAGCCGGCTCGAGCTCCTGGGCGCGCTCGCCGAGGACACACCCGTCGGCCGCTTCCTCGCGAACCGTGGCCCCGGCATGCATCACGTGGCATATGAGGTCGACGACATCAGCGCCGCGCTCGCGCACCTCTCGGAGGCGGGCGCCGAGCTGATCGACGAGACGCC
>DASYOZ010000234.1:0-10507 GCA_036007185.1 Gaiellaceae bacterium
CGCGCCTGGGAGGAGATCCTGCACGCGCTCGAGGACGCGGGCTTCGCCGTCGAGCCGGCCTCGCCCGGCGTCGCGTACTTCGAGACGCGGGGAGTCGAGCGGCTCTACGGCGGTCTCGAGCCCGCGCTCCGGCGTGCGCTCGCGGCAGTGGGGACCGAGTGGGACGCACGCATCGGGGCCGCCGGACGGCGCTTCGCCTCGCTTGCGGCAGCTTCGGTCGCGCGACCCGGGCAGGTCGTCGTGGTCGCTGACGAGGAGCTGCCGCAGTTCCTCGCGCCGCTGCCGCTCACGCTCCTGCCGCTCGAGCGCGGGCGTTACGAAGAGCTGGAGGCCCTCGGAGTGCGGAAGCTGGGTCAGCTTGCCGGGCTCCCGGGTGGTGCCGTCGCCGAACGTTTGGGGCTGGACGGCCGGCGTGCCTGGGGCCTGGCGAGAGGTGGGACGGCCGCGCGTGTGCGCGGCCGTCGCCCGCCAGCCGCAGTCGCCGCCTCGCTCGAGTTCCCGGAGGCGGTCGGCAACGAGCTGACGCTGAGGCGTGCGCTGGCAGGGCTCGTCGAGACCGCGCTCGCGCGCCCCGAGCGCCGCGACCGCTTCGTGCGCAAGGTCGCGCTCGCGGCACGACTCGAGAGCGGCGGCTCGTGGCGGCGGACGCTGACCCTGCGCGAGCCGAGCGGCGACCCCGACCGGATCCGCGTCGCGCTCTCGCCGCGGCTCGCCGAGCTGCCCGCGCCGGTCGTCGCGCTCCGGCTCGAGCTCGTCGAGCTGACCGAGCCGACCGGCCACCAGCTCGAGCTGCTCGCAGCCGGCGCCGAGGACCGCGCCCGGTTGCGGGACGGGCTGCGCCAGGTGCGGGCGAGCACCGGCTCCGGCTCCGTTTGCACCGTCATGGAGGTTGCGCCATGGTCGCGCGTTCCCGAATCGCGGGCCCTGCTGGTACCGAAGGACGAGTAGTCGCGTGCTTCAACGCGCCGCAGGCGGCTCGGGTAGAGGCGCGCGTCGACGGCACGCCGCTCGGGGTGAACCACCGCGCCGTCGCGCTCGTGCGGGAGGAGTGGCGCGTCGTCGACCGGTGGTGGACCGAGGATCCCGTCGTCCGCCGCTACTTCGAGCTCGTGCTCGAAAGCGGCGAGAACACGGTCGTCTTCCACGACGGCGCGCGCGGCAGTTGGTATACGCAACGGGGAGCATGAGCGACTTCGTCGAGGTCGAGCGCGAGGAGATCGCGGTGCAGTGCGTCCGCGTCCCGGACGGGCTTCCGCACATCCGCCGAGCCTGGGACGAGCTCGAAGCCGTCGTCTCGCTGCGTGGGCGTCACTTCTACGGCGCCTTCGACCCGATCGCGGACGACTACCGCGCCTGCGTCGAAGTACGAGAGGGAGACGAGCTTGTGCCGGCCCTCGAGTCCGGCACTCTGCCCGGCGGGCGGTACCTCCGCGCGCGGCTACGTGGCGAGCCGCCCGGGGTCTACGAGCAGATCGGCCCAACCTTCGGTGCGCTCGTCGCGGAGCACGCGCCTGACACGAGCCGGCCGAGCCTCGAGCACTACCGGCGATACGACGAGATCGACCTGCTCCTACCGATCCTCTAGGCGTGCAGGACAGCTCGCAGCTCGTACGCAGCCTGCTCCGGATCCGCCGCGTCCCGGATCGCGCGCACGACCGCGATCCCGCGGGCGCCCGCGGCGACGACCTCGGCCGCGTTGTGCAGCTCGACGCCGCCGATCGCGAACCACGGCACGGTCAGCCGCGCCGCCGCGGCGCGGACGAGCGCCAGGCCGCCGGGCGGAGACTCCGGCTTCGTCGGCGTGCCGAAGACCGCACCGACGCCCCAGTAGTCGGGCTCGCCGGCGTCCAGATCCTCGACGGTGGTCGCCGAGAGCCCGACGATCCGCTCCGGCCCGGCGAGCTCGCGCGCCTTCGCAAGTGGCTCGTCTTCCTGGCCGACGTGGACGCCGTGCGCGCCGCACGCCTCCATCAGGTCGGGGCGATCGTTGAGGACGAAGAGCGTGTCGTGCCGCTCGCACGCCTCCCGGAACGGCGCCGCCGCGCTGACGATCTCCGCGTCCGAGCGCGTCTTGTCGCGCAGCTGAACGACGTCGACGCCGCCGCGGAGCGCCGGCTCCAACACGTCCACGTCGTCGCCGTCGAGGATCAGGTAGAGCCGCGCCGACGCGAGCCGCTCGCGAGCGTCCACCGGCTAGTCCGGCGGGTTGCGCAGCCGCTCGATGAAGCCGACGTTCGGCGTGTGGAAGTTGAGCAGGCGGACGCCGACCTCACACGGGCGGAATCCGTGCTCGACGCCCGGCGGCACCGAGAGGAACGTCCCCGGCCCGACGCGGTGCCATTCGCCGTTCTCGAGGAACTCGACCTCGCCCTCGAGGATGTAGAACGAGTCGGTGTGATCGGTGTGCATGTGCGGGTCGACGCCCTCGAAGTCCGGCCCGAACGAGAGCTCGAGCGCCTCGATGTGCGGCAGCTCCGCAAGGACGCGGTGCCCGCGCTCGCCGATCCGCTCCCCCTCGCCCGGCCGGATGAAGTACGGCTGCTCCGCCATCGGCTCGAATCATGACCTACGCGGAGCTGCACGCGCACAGCGCCTACTCCTTCCTCGACGGTGCTTCGCAGCCGGAGGAGCTCGCGGCGCGCGCGGCCGAGCTCGGCTACGAGGCGCTCGCACTCACCGACCACGACGGCATCTACGGCTCGCTCGAGTTCGCGCACGCTGCGAAGCACTTCGGCGTGCGGCCGATCACCGGGACGGAGGTGACGCTCGCGGACGAGTCGCACGTGACGCTGCTCGTGGAGAGCGCACGCGGCTACGCGAACCTCTGCCGCCTGCTCACGGCTGCGCACACGCACACGCGCGACACCACGAACCGCGAACCGGTGCCGCCGCGGCTCGATCAGGCGCTGCTCGAGGAGCTGAACGAGGGGCTCGTCTGCCTCTCGGGCTGCGCCCGCGACGGCCTCGCCGTCCGTGACGCGAACGCCGCGGCGCGCCTCGCGCGCGCCTTCGGCCGCGACCGTTTCTACGTCGAGCTGCAGCGCCCGTACGAGCGCGGCGACGCGCGCCGCAACGCGCGCCTGCGCGACCTGGCCTCCTCGCTCGGCGTTCGGACGGTCGCGACGGGCGATGTCCACGCGCACGACCACAGCCGCGTCACGCTCCAGGACGTGCTCGTCGCCGTCCGCTGCCGCACCTCGCTCGAGGGCTGCGAGCGGGAACGGCGCGGCAACCACGAGTCGGTGCTCCTGCCGCCCGAGGAGCTGCTCGACCGGTTCCCCGACGACCGCGAAGCCGTCCACCAGACCGCTGAGCTCGCCCGGCGGCTCGAGTTCGACCTGACAGAGGAGCTCGGCTACCGGTACCCGGACTTCTCGGACGGCGCGGAGCCGGCGATCGTCCAGCTGCGCCGCGTCT
Organism: Gaiellaceae bacterium; assembly: GCA_036007185.1. Taxonomy (GTDB): domain Bacteria; phylum Actinomycetota; class Thermoleophilia; order Gaiellales; family Gaiellaceae; genus Palsa-739. The sequence continues at coordinate 3,418 of DASYOZ010000234.1, forward strand.
GCGAGAACGCGTTCGCGGAGCGCTACGGCAGCCTCAACGGCCACAAGCGGCGCGTCCGCCGGCGGCTCGAGGAGGAGCTCGCGCTCATCGACGAGCTCGGCCTCGCCGGCTTCTTCCTCCTCCACTGGGAGGTGCTCGAGCTCGCGCGCGAGGTGGCGCTCGGGGTGCGCGGCCCCGGCTCGATGCGGCATGTACTGCCGCCCGGGCGCGGCCGCGGCTCCTCGGTCGGCTCGCTCGTCTGCTACCTGACCGGCCTCTCGCACGTCGACCCGGTCGCGAACAACCTCTCGCTCGGCCGCTTCCTCAACCGCGAGCTCGCGTCGGTGCCGGACATCGACCTCGACTTTCCGCGGGACATCCGCGAGAAGCTCATCGTCCGCGTCGTCGAGCGCTACGGGCAGGAGCACGCGGCGCTCGTCGCGAGCTTCGCGACGTACCGCTCCCGCGGCGCGATCCGGGACGTCGGCAAGGCGCTCGGCCTCCCGTACGCCGACCTCGAGCGGCTCGCGAGGCTGACCGACGGCTGGAACGCGCAGCGCGTCGCCGACGAGATCGCCGTGCTGCCGGACGCGGCGACGAAGCTCCGCTCGCCGCGGTGGCGTGCCTTCGGCTCCCTCTGCGCCGAGATCGCCGGCCTCCCGCGTCACGTCTCACAGCATCCGGGCGGGATGGTCATCTCGTCGCGGCCGCTCGTGGAGCTCGTGCCGGTGCAGCCGGCGGCCATGGCCGGCCGGCAGATGTGCCAGTGGGACAAGGACTCGTGCGCCGACGCCGGCTTCCTCAAGATCGACCTGCTCGGGCTGGGGATGCTGTCGGCGGTCGAGGAGTGCGTCGACCTGATCGCGCGCCATCGCGGTGAGCGGATCGACCTCTCGCGCGTGCCGCTCGACGACCCGGACGTGTTCGCGGAGATCCAGCGGGCCGACACCGTCGGCTGCTTCCAGATCGAGAGCCGCGCGCAGATGCAGGTCATCCTCCGCACGCGGCCGGAGACGATCGACGACATCACGGTGCAGGTGGCGCTCGTGCGGCCGGGGCCGATCCAGGGGAAGGCCGTCCACCCGTACGTCGAGCGGCGCCAGCTGCTGCGCGACGACCCGGCCTATCGCGCGCCCGCCGACCATCCGCTGCTCGAGGAGCCGCTGCGCGAGACGCTCGGCGTCATCGTCTTCCAGGACCAGGTGCTCGACGTCGCCGTCCACCTGGCCGGCTTCAGCGTCGGCGAGGCGGAGGGGCTGCGGCGGGCGATGAGCCGCAAGCGCTCGCACGCGGCGCTCGAGGCGTGGCGGGAGCGATTCGTCGCCGGCGCGCTCGAGCAGGGAGTGGAGGAGGAGAAGGCGCACGAGCTCTACGACAAGCTCGTCGCCTTCTCAGGCTTCGGCTTCCCGAAGTCGCACGCGGCAGCGTTCGGGCTGCTTGCGTACCAGTCAGCCTGGCTGCGGCACCACTATGCGCCGGAGCTCCTCGCCTCCCTCCTCAATGCACAGCCGATGGGCTTCTACCCGCCGGCGACGCTCGTCCGAGACGGGCAGCGGCACGGGGTGGAGACGCGGCCGCCCGACGTGAACCGCAGCGACGCCGGCTGCACGATCGAGGACGGCGCGGTGCGCGTGGGACTGAAGTACGTGACGGGTCTGGGGGAGGACGACGCGGAGGCCGTCGCCGCGAACCGTCCCTATTCCTCGGTCCGCGAGGTCGCCCAGCGGACGGGTCTGTCGGAGGACGAGCTGCGCGCGCTCGCCGAGTCGGGCGCCTGCGACTGTTTCGGTTTGCGCCGCCGCGAGCTTCTCTGGCAGCTCGGGCTCGTGCCGCGGCCGCAGAGCGTGCCGGGAACGGCGGGGGAGGCGAAGCAGCTTGCGCTTCCGCTCGAGCCGACGGTCGAGACACCGGACCTGCCCGAGCCGACGGTGTGGGAGCGGATGCTCACCGACTATCGGACGACGAGCCTCTCCGTCGGCGTCCACCCGCTCGAGCTGCTTCGCCCGCACCTGCCGCCGGGAACGCTGTCGAGCGAGGAGCTGCGCGGGCGGCCGCACCGGGCCGAGGTGCAGTCCGCCGGGCTCGTGGTCGCGCGGCAGCGCCCGGCCACCGCGAACGGCGTCGTCTTCATGCTGCTCGAGGACGAGCTCGCGCAGGTGAACCTCGTGATCGCGCCGCAGGTGTACGAGCGGTTCCGCGCGGTCGTGCGCAGCGAGCCGCTCCTGCTCGTTCGCGGCCGCTACGAGCACTCGGACCGCAACCGGAACGTCCTCGTACGCGAGCTCGCCTCGCTAGCGCCGCTCGCGCGGTCGCTGACGGACGGCGCCGACGTCCACGCGGCCCTCCCGCGAGCCCACCACTTCGGGCACCGCTAACGCTCGCCTGGGCCAATATCACCCCGGAGTCATGTCATGGGATCCAGCATCACCGGAGAGACTGGAAGGCAGCCCTCACCTCCTTGCTGAAGACGTCCGGCTCCTCCCAGGCCGCGAAGTGTCCGCCCTTGTCGACCTCGTTGAAGTAGATGACGTTCGGGTAACTCGCCTCAACCCAGCTGCGCGGCGTCCGCCAGATCTCGCCCGGGAAGGACGTGAAGCCGAATGGGATCGTCGTTGCCGGCAGGGGCTGACCGCCCGCGGCCGGGGCGTCGGGCCCGTAGGCCTCCCAGTACGACCGCGCCGCGGACGCGCCGGTGCCGCTCAGCCAGTACAGCGTGATGTTGTCGAGGATGTGGTCGCACGTCAGGTTGCCCGACGGCCGCCCGTCGACAAAGGCGCGCGCGATCTTGAAATAGGCGTCCGTATCGTGGTCGACCATCCAGGCCGCGAGGGCGATCGGCGAGTCCAGCAAGGCGTAGCCGATTGTCTGCGGCCGAGTGGCCATCTCGACGAAGTAGCCGTTTCCGGATTGCCCGAAGGTGGCGATCTGCGCGGCCGCGGCGCGTTCCTCGTCCGTGTTTGTCGGCATGGTGCCACTCAGCGCGGGCACCAGCAGGTTGGTGTGGATGCCGACGAGGCCCTCGGGGGCCTGACGGCCCATCGCATCGGTGACGCCTGCTCCCACGTCGCCGCCCTGGGCAACGTAGCGGGTGTAGCCGAGACGGCGCATCAGCTCGGCCCATGCCCGTGCGGTCCGGCCCAGGTCCCAGCCGACCTCCACCGGCTCGTCGGAGAACCCGTACCCCGGGAGTGACGGGAGCACAAGATGGAAGGCGTCATCGCCGGTCCCACCGTGCGCCGTCGGGTCCGTCAGCGGGCCCACGGAGTCGAGTAGCTCGATCACCGAGCCCGGCCACCCGTGGGTCATGATCAGCGGCAACGCATTCTCGTGCGAGGACATGACGTGGATGAAGTGGATGCCCACGCCGTCGATCTGAGTCACGAACTGCGGCAGCTCGTTCAGCCGCGCCTCGACGCGCCCGAAGTCGTACTCGTCCAGCCAGTAGCGGGCGAGCGCCTGCGCGGCGGCGAGTTGCACTCCCTGCGAGCGCTCGTCGACGAGCTCCTTGCTCGGCCAGCGTGTCGCGGCGATGCGCCGGCGCAGATCGTCGATCCGCTCCTCCGAAAACTCGACGTGGAAGGGCCGGATCGCGGTTGCGATCTCGCCGGCGGTGGTGCTCATGGAACGACCTCCCCGTTCTCGAGAGACCCCGAGTTCCGACCCTACGCCTGACTGCCTGGCAGAGCAAGCGCGCGACACGGGATGTCCGTCGCCTGGGGCAGTGGTAGTTCTCAGAGGAGAAATGGTTGGCTCGCCGTCCGCGATCGAGTGCCCCACGACATGCCGACGAGCGACACTCGCCTGGGTCAGTGTTCCGGGATGACCCGTGACCCTGTCCGGGAACGACACGGACACGCGTCGTCGTCGTTGTCCTTGAAGGGACAGCGCCACCGCCGCTCGAGACACACGAGGGTGAGGCCGGGCTTTTCAGCTGCTGACGGTGACCGGACGGGTCCTGGAGCCGTGAGCGCGCAGCCCGCCGAGCCCCCGCGCAGTGACCGTGATGTCGTGGACGCCCGCCTTGGCTACCGAGTGCTCGGTGGCCGGTCCGCCGCACGTCGTAGTCGAGACCCAGCTCGTCTTCGAGTCTTTCCAGTCGAGCTCGCACTGACCGGTTCCGAGCTGCTGCCCGTTGGAGTCGGAGACCTCGGCCCGGATCTTCAGGTCGTCGCCCACGTGCACGTCGCTCGAGCTCGGGATCAAAGAGATGGTCAGCGTCTCGGTAGGCGGCGGCGTGTTCGTCGTCGTCGCGTTGCCGCCTCCCCTCGTCTGCTGCACAACCCACCAGGAGATGCCACCGGCCACCACGAGCACGCTCGCGACGGCGAGCGGCTTCTGGCGCGAACCAGGAATCGACGGGAACTTGACCGGTCCTGCTTCGATCCCGCTGCCGACGATCGCAGCCAACACCCCAACAACGCCCAGCAGGACGAGCAGACCAGCGACCTGACCCGCATCCACACCGCGACTCTACGCCGCACTGCCGACGACACAAAGATCCTCGCCGTAGCAGTTGTCGATTAGCCCGCCGCGTCGACGCTGTCCCGTAGAGACAGCGACACCGGGGACGACCGTCCGCGCATGTCACCTGGCGAGTTCGGCCCACCGCGACCGGTTCTGGGCTAGAAGATGAACGGCAGGAGCATCTTGGTCGAGCGCTTGTACACCGGGTAGTTGTCCGGAAACTGCTCGATCATGTAGCGCTCCTCGACGGTGGCGCTGTAGAGGAAGTAGATTCCGGCCAGGACCACTGCGGTGAGCCACCACCAATTCAGCGCCGCTGCGGTGCCGATGCCCGCGACCAGGATGCCCGAGTAGATGGGGTGGCGAACCAGGTGATAGGGGCCGCTGGTCACCAGCTCCGGCTCGTCCTTTTGCGTCATCGGGGTGCCCCAGTTGCGGCCGATGTGGATGCGGGCCCAGATCGCGAACCCCAACCCTAGAGCGAAGAGGACGAGCCCGATGCCGGCGCGCAACGGGTCGCTGTTGAGGCCGTGGCCCCGAAACGCTCCTAGCCGAATCAAGAGGATCACGACGACACCGATCACAACCCTGATCCGCAGCTCGCGCGACCACGGCGCGCGGCCCCTCTTCATCGAAAAAGCTGCCACGAACCAGTACAGCCAGAACGCCGCCCATCCGGCGGCGAAGACGAGCTCGACCGCTCTCATCCCGGCTCATAGTTCCACGCACGCGGCGTGGAGGCTCCGCCTAGAGCACGAGGCTGACGTGGTCGAAGACTCGCAGCGACCAGTCCCAGCTCTCCGGGTCCATGCGGCTAGTGCCGACTCGCGTGGCGCCGCTGCATCGGCGACGGCAGGTGTGGCGCGAGGTTGAAGGCCGTGTTCACGAGCGCGAGGTGGGTGAAAGCCTGGGGGAAGTTCCCGAGCAGCCGCCCCGCGTCCGGGTCGTACTCCTCCGACAACAGGCCGAGGTCGTTCGAGAGGTCGATCAGTCGCGCGAAGAGCTCGTGCGCGTCGTCGTGGCGCCCCAGCAGCTCGTAACAGTCGCAGAGCCAGAACGAGCACGGCAGGAAGACTCCCTCGCCCGCGGGCAGTCCGTCGACGCCTTCCTCGTGTGTGCGGTAGCGGAGCACGAAGCCGTCCTGCAGAAGCTCACGCTCGACCGCCTCGATCGTGCCCCGGATGCGCGGGTCGGAGGCCGGGAGGAAGCCGACGAGCGGCAGCAGCAGGAGGCTCGCGTCGAGCTCCTGCGAGCCGTACGACTGCGTGAAGGAGCCGAGCCGGGGGTTGAAGCCGCACTCGCAGACGTCGCGGTGGATCTCGTCGCGGACGGCGCGCCAGCGGTCGACCGGTCCCTCGAAGCCGTAGTCCTCGACTGTCCGGACGGCGCGGTCGAACGCGACCCACGCCATCGCCTTCGAATGGACGAAGTGGCGGCGACCGCCGCGGATCTCCCAGATGCCGTCGTCCGGCTCTCGCCAGGCTTCCTCGAGATGGGCGAGCAGGCCGAGTTGGATGTGCCATCCCTGCGAATCCAACGGGAGGCCGTGCGCGCGGGCCTGGTAGAAGCAGTCGAGCACCTCCCCGTAGACGTCGAGCTGGAGCTGCTCGCTCGCGGCGTTGCCCACCCGCACCGGGCTCGAGCCCTCGTAGCCGTCGAGCCAGGGGAGCTCGAGCTCGCTGAGGCGCCGCTCGCCGGCGACGCCGTACATGATCTGCACGTCCGCCGGGTCGCCCGCGATGGCCCGTATCAGCCAGCGCCGCCACTGTCCGGCCTCGTCGGCGTGGTTGCAGTGGAGAAGAGCCAGCAGCGTGAGCGTCGCGTCGCGCAGCCAGCAGTAGCGGTAGTCCCAGTTGCGTACCGAGCCGATCCACTCCGGCAGCGACGTCGTCGGCGCGGCGACGATCCCACCCGTCGGCTCGTAGGTGAGCGCCTTGAGCACGATCAGCGACCGGCGGACGAGCGCAGCCCATTCGGCGTTGAGGTCGAGCGGGCACGCCTCGCTCCACTCCCGCCAGAAGCCCTCGGTGTCGGCGAGCGCCTGCTCGGGATCGATCGCCTCGGCCACGTCTTCGTGGGAGGGGAACCACGTGAGGACGAACGGCACGCGCTCGCCCTCGTCGACGGTGAGCTCCGAGACCGTGCGCATGTCCTCGCCGCGGGTCTGCGCCGGCGTGCGGAAGCAGAGGGCGTCCGGGCCGGCGAGGGCGACGCGGGTGTCTTCCTCGTGCGTCCGCTTGCGCACCCACGGCACGATGCGCCCGTAGTCGAAGCGGATCGTCAGCTCCGAGCGGAAGTGGACGCGGCCCTTGACGCCCTCGACGATGCGGACGATGTCGGGCGCCTTGCCACGCGGCGGCATGAAGTCGATGACGCGCGCGACGGAGCCGTCCTCGGTGTGCCAGGTGGTCTCGAGGACGAGCGTGTCGTGGAGGTAGCGGCGCCGGCTCGTCGCGGGTGTCGACGGGGCGAGGAGCCAGCGGCCGTTGTCGGGCGTGCCGAGGAGCGCGGCGAAGCAGGCGCCGGAGTCGAAGCGAGGGAAGCAGAGCCAGTCGACCGAGCCGCCCCGGCTTACCAGCGCCGCCGTCTGCAAGTCGCCGAGCAACGCGTAGTCCTCGATGCGAGCCATCAGCGGTTCTCGATCTCC
>DASYOZ010000235.1:0-2525 GCA_036007185.1 Gaiellaceae bacterium
CGAGGCGCCGGGATGGATCGAGGAGAGTGCGCGTTCGTAGACGCCGAGCAGCGCCTCCTCGAGCTCCGAGTAATCGGGCTTAAGCTCGCCGACGACGAGGTTCTTCGTGTGGTCGGCCCAGTAGCCGTCGGCGCAGACCCAGATCTCAAACAGCACCGGCTCGCCCTCGACGACGGGCAGGTCGCCGGTCGCCGTGAACGTCTTGATCCCCTTCCCGGCCCAGACGAGCGAGAACGGCAGCGCGAGCTCGACCTCCCCGTTCTCCCAGCCGGTTCCCTCGCGGTGCACGAAGCCCTGCCACAGCGCCGCGGCCTCCGCCTCCTTCATGCCGACGCGGAGCTCGCCGCGCACGTGCTCCATTGCGGCGGCGGCGATCTCGTTCGCGAGCCGCAGCCGCTCGACCTCCTGCTCCGTCTTGAGCGAGCGGGCGCGGCCGAGGAGCGGGGTCGCGTCGGCAGCCTCGGAGAAGGCGTCGAACCAGGCGGCGGTGAAGGTCGTCGGCTCGCCCACCATCCGGTCGGACGCCTGCGTGCCGAGCGAGAGCTCGAGCCCGACGAGCTCGTAGTCGCGCGCGGCATCGACAGCCGCATCGAGTGTGCGGGCGAGGGGCGGCCGCGGGTCCTCCGGGTCGTAGCCGCGGATCAGCCGGACGTGCTCCGTCCACCCCGTACGCGCCGCGTCCTCCTCCGAGGCCTCGATCGTGATCAGCACCGGTTCCCCCTCGCGCGGGAAGACGCAGGCGTCGTAGCCCTTCATCCCCCAGAAGTTCGTGAGGTAGAGAACGTTGTCGGGCGCGCGGACGACGAGCGCGTCGAGCTCCTCCTCGGCCATCAGCGCACGCACTCGCGCGAGTTTCGCCTCGTCGGGGGGCCAGGTCACTCGTCGCCCCAGGGGCGCATGCGCGGCGGCGCGGGCTCACCGTGGCCCTCCTGCCACGAGACGACGGGATTTCGGAGGATGCCGATCCGCTCGATCTCCGCCTCGACCACGTCGCCCGGCTTGAGGTAGAGCCGCCGGCGCTCCTCCTCCGACTTGAAGCCGGCGACGCCCGCGACGGTGCCGGTTGAGAGCACGTCGCCCGCGCTGTAGCCGAGCGCCGAGAAGTTGCTGAGGATCTCTGGGATCGTCACGCTCATCCGGCTCGAGTGCGACTCCTGCCGCGTCTCGCCGTTGACCCGCAGCTCCATCGCGAGGTCGTGCGGATCCGGGATCTCATCCGGCGTCACGATCCATGGCCCGAGCGGGCAGAACGTGTCGATCGCCTTGCAGAAGCTGAAGACGCCCGAGCGCATCTCGCCGCGCTGGATGTCCCGCGCCGTGATGTCGTTGAAAATCACGTAGCCGCCGATGTAGTCCTCGGCCTCCTCGGGGGAGAACCATTTCCCGGCCTTCTTGAGCACGACGGCGAGCTCGAGCTCGTAGTCGAGCTCCTCGGTCAGGTGCTCGGGGTAGACGATGGGCTCGTCGGGGCCGACGATCGCGTCGACGTTCTGGAAGAAGTTGATCCAGGGCGCGATCCGGTGCGACCAGTCGACGTTCTTCGACTCCTCCTCGTGCTCGCGGAAGTTGCCGGCCGTGTGAAAGAACTTCTTGGGCACGATCGGCGCGCGCAGCGTCGCCTCCGTGAGCGTGGTGCGCTCGCCGGTCTCGGCGGCGCCACCGCGCTCGAACCACTCCCGCATGGTCGGGACGTCGAGCCGGACGATCTCCTCGCCGTCGAGGTACCCCACCTTGCCCGCGTCGTAGGTGACGAGCTTCACGCGACTCCGCAGACGGTCATGGCGACGCGCGCGTAGACCTCTGCCGTCTTCACGAGCCCGTCGATCTCGAGGTTCTCGCCGAGCTCGACGTCCATCAGCCCGGTCGACGCGCCGTAGTTGACGGTCGGCACGCCGTAGCGGGTCAGCGCCGACGCGTCGCTGAACCAGCGCGTCACGTCGCGGCCCGGCGGCTCGCCCCAGACCTCCGCGTGCGCGGCGTCGATCGCCGCCACGAGCTCGTGCCCCTCGTCGATCTCCGCCCCCGGCGCGCTCACGAACACCTCGCCCTCGACGCCGTAGTCGGGAAAGCGCTCGGCGAGCCCGCGCACCATGTCGAGCACCTCGCGTCGCGCGACCGCCATCTCCTTCGTCGGCGGCACGCGTACGTCGAGGAAGAGATCGGTGTGGTGCGGCGTGCGCGACGCGCGCCAGCCGAAGCCGCCCTCGATCGCGCCGACGTTGACGATCGCTTTCGCGCCACGGTACGCGTTCGCCGGATCGTCCTCCCAGGCCGGGATCCACTCGAGCACCGCGCCGAGCACCTCCTGCGCGCGCAGGATCGAGTTGCGGTCGCGTCGCCCCTCGCTGAACGCCGTGTGGATGAAGTCGCCGTGCACGCGGATCCGCAGCCAGAGCGCTCCGAAGTGCCCGAGGACGACCTTGCCCTCGGTCGGCTCGCCGAGCAGGCACATGTCGGCGACACCGCCGTGCGAAACGAGGTGCCGCGTGCCTGCCGCATAGCCGCGGTATTGCGCGCCCTGCGCC
>DASYOZ010000236.1:0-2898 GCA_036007185.1 Gaiellaceae bacterium
TGATCCGCCGCAGCATCGCTCGGGCCATCGACGGCCGGCCGATCTGCAACGGCAACCGCGAGTCGTTCCGGCACCTGTTCTCCCGGGACTCGATCGTCGTCTGGCATTTCAAGTCGTTCAGCCGAAAGCGCAGGCGGATGCGGGCGTGGGAGGCCGACCCGAACATGCCGGCGGTCGTCCGGCTGACCTCGCCCAGGCAGATCGCCCGCTGGCTGGCGGCTCTGGCTCCGTCAGGGGAGCTGAGCGATCCCGTCGGCGACCCACGCCCGTAGCTCGTCGGACTGCACGAACGAGGCGTCGTCCGCCTCTGCGCGCGCGAGCACGTCCTCTGCCGAGGCCCCGGCGCGCAGCCCCGCGTAGAGGTAGATCAAGGCGGACGAGCGAGGGCCGGTGCGGCAGGTGACGAGGGTCGGCCTGGGCAGCTCGTCGAGCGCCTCGATCTGCCGGCGGGCGAGATCGAGGTCAAGCAGGGTCGGCGGATCGGACACGACGTTCGCCGACACGGGCACCGCCCGCTCGACGTCGGCGTACGACATGCCGCCCTCCATCGACGCGAACTCCTCGCCGCAGAGGTAGAGCCACGACGCCGCGCCCTTCTCGCCGGCGAAAGCCTCGGGGTCTGCGATCAGCCCCCGGTTGTTCATCAGGTCGGTCGGCGTCTCGAAACCCGGCACATTCCGATCCTACTCCCGTATCGTCTTGCGGCCCATGCCGCGCTCGCCGCTCGAGCTCACACGCGCACAGTTCCTCGCCTTCCGTCGGCGCGTCGGCGCGCTCGACAAACGCCTTCCGCGCGGCGCGCGTTCCCTGCGCCGGGCGGCATGGGCGGGTCTGCAGGACAGCATGCCGCGGGCCGCTCTCCTCTCGATTCATGCGCGGGTCGAGGGGACTCACGCGTCGAGCTGGGAAGACCCGTCGCTCGTCCAGGTTTGGGGGCCGCGCTTCAGCGTGTACGTCGTGCCGGCGGGCGACCATGGCGTCTTCACGCTCGCGCGGCTGCCGGACGACGAGCGCGGCAGGCTGCGGGCAGAGGACATGGCCGGACGGATCGACGGCTTCCTCCGCGGCGGGCGGCTCCCCGATCGCGAGGTTGCGGTGGGGCTCCGGGTGCACAACCAGCTCCGGTACGCGGCTCCGACCGGCACGGTGCTGATCCGCTGGGAAGGCGCACGGGCGCCGGTCGTCTGGACGGTGCCGAGGCCCGAGATCGATCCGCTCGAGGCCCGCCGCGAGCTGGCGCGCCGCTACCTGCACGTCTTCGGCCCGACCACAGCGCAGGCGTTCGCGAGATGGGCCGGCATCGGAGGCGCAGAGGCCCGTGGAACGTTCGAAGCCTTGAGGAAGGCACTGACGGCGGTGCGAACACCGATCGGCGACGCCTGGATCCTCGCCCGCGACGAGCCCGGTTTTCGCGAGCCACCGGCGGCGCCCGCGGCCGCACGGCTCCTGCCGAGCGGGGATGCGTACTACCTCTTGCACGGAGCGGACCGCGAGCTCCTCGTTCCCGACGCCGCGCAGCGCGGCGCGCTGTGGACCTCCCGCGTCTGGCCGGGCGCGGTTCTCGTCTCGGGCGAGATCGTGGGCACATGGCGGCGCGCCCACGCAGACCTGACGATCGCGCCCTGGCGCCGGCTCTCGCGGGCGGAGCGCAACGCGGTCGAGGCGGAAGCGCAGTCGCTGCCCCTACCGGGGATCGAGCGGCAGATCGCCCTCCGCTGGGACGAATGACGCGGCTCGCCCGGCGCAGGCGAGCTCGTCCCCGCGGCGAAGTACGCTGACGCCGTGCTCGCGGCGTACAGCCCGCACCTCAGCGTCCTCGATCAGCTCGTCGATCACCTCGACGTCCTCTGGGGGGCGATCGTGGCCTTTGCTGTTGTCGTTCTGCTGACACCGGCCGTGGGCGGGATGGCACGCCGGCTCGGCGTCGTCGACATTCCGGGCGGCAGGCGTGTCAACCAGCTCCCCGTGCCGCGCCTCGGCGGTCTCGCGCTCTTCCTCGGCCTGCTCGTCCCGGCACTCGCCTTCCTCCACGTCGGCCACGAGACCCGTGGGCTGCTGCTGGGCGCCACGGTTGCCGTCACGGTCGGGATCGTCGATGACTTCCGGGGTCTCCCGTGGTTCGCGAAGCTCGGCGGTCAGATCGCGGCTGCGGCAGTGCTTGCCGGCTCCGGCGTCTGGATCGACCGCTTCACGCTGCCGTTCGTCGGCATCCATACGCTGCCCGCGGAGGTGGGGATCCCGCTCACGATCCTCTGGATCGTCGCGATCATGAACATGGTCAACTTCCTCGACGGGCTCGACGGGCTCGCGGCCGGCGTCGCGGCGATCGCCGGCCTGACGTTCAGCGTGATCGCGCTCTCGCTGGGGAAGGTCGACGCCGCCATCCTCTCGGCGATCATCTTCGGCGCCTGCGTCGGCTTCCTCCGGCACAACTTCTATCCGGCCCGGATCTTCATGGGCGACTCCGGCGCGCTGCTGCTCGGCTTCGTGCTCGCTGCGGTGTCCGTGCAGGGGCTCCTGAAGACGGCGGCGACCGTGGCCCTGTTCTTCCCGCTGCTCGTGCTCGCCGTCCCCATCGTGGACACGACCTTTGTCGTCGTGCGGCGGCTCAAGCACGGAGAGAGTGTCTTCGAGGCCGACCAGGCACACCTGCACCACCGCTTCCTGCGGCGCGGCTTCTCGCAGCGGCGGGCGGCGCTCACGATCTGGGGCTGGTGCCTCGCTCTTGCGGCTGCGGCGTTCGCGACGCGCTTCGTTCCCTTCCGCGCCCACGGCGTCTGGCATCCGTGGTGGACGCTGCTCGCCGCCGGGATCGGTCTGTTCGCCGTGCTCGTCTCGGTCTACGTGGTCTACGTGCTCGAGATCGTGAAGCTCGGCAACCGGATCCAGCGGCGGCGC